>CAZPQE010000062.1:0-1582 GCA_964588615.1 uncultured Clostridia bacterium
ACATCCGGGTTGTTGGGATCGAGCGCGAGGTCGCCTATCGAGATAGTGCCCTGTCTTTCGAATATGGGAGTCCAGGTGGTTCCGCCGTTGGTGGTTTTGAATATGCCGCCCGAAGCAGTTCCGACATAAACTATCGCCGGATTGCCCGCAACGCCTTCAACATCCGCTGTGCGTCCACCCATATTGGCCGGGCCGATGCTGCGCCATTGAAGATTGTCGAACAGCTTTATGTCGAAAGCGGGATCGCTTTGGGCTGGGGCGTGAATTTGAGCGAGAGCGATGAACGATAGCGCGATGGCGAAACACGAAGCCTTGAATCGATATTGCACCGAAACACCTCCATCGTTGAGCCACTGTCCGTTTTGGACTTGGAAGAATAAAACAGGAGTCGCCAGTTAGTCCATACAGAGACAAGGGCCTGTGAGCACGCCGAAAGTTTGCGACACATCTTTGCAGATGCAGGTCATTGGGCGATCGCATAAAAGTACAGGCGCCGCAGCCCGAAGGAAGAAGGAGCCGCGCTTGCAGTAGGTCGCGGGCTTCACGCACAAACGATCGGCACACCCGCAGACTCGCACTCGTGTCGCAAGCTAATGACTCGCTCCCGCGCGCCGGACTTCGAAGGATTTCAGGAAACCCGGAGACTCCAGGTTTATTTCTTCAGGTGACTCTCAGGCCACCTATCGTTTAAGCTCTATGCGGCCATCGGGCTCATCTCTGGAGGATCGAACAGTGACAGAGGATCATCGGCAGGTGACGATCTCTATTGCGAAGTATCTAGCGACAGGCGCGGTCGGCTTTTGTCTGGCGAGCCTCGGAGTATTCGCCACCGTTGCATTCGCCGAACGATGGATGTACGACCGGTTGGGGCTGACGGGCGCTTACGTGGTCTGGACATGCCTTTTCATACTTCTCGGAGGCGGAGTTCTCAACCCGCTGGTCGTCGGTCGTCGTCGGTCATGGTTTTATGTATTGTTCACCCTTGCTTTTCTCGCTTACGCGACAGGCTGGACGAGCGCGTACTTCACGCTCAGAGGCGCAGCGGGAGAATTGGCGGGGTCGCTGGCAGGGTCGATTTTGATGGGAATGGTATTGGCTGCCGGATTCAAAACCTTTCGATCCGCGCCGGTTTTGGGCGCATCGCTTTTCGTCGCAAACTCCACAGGGTATTTCGCAGGCTCGGCTCTCAACGACTCGATAGGCGGAAGAGCGGGGATGCTGTTATGGGGCGCTGTCTACGGACTGGCTCTGGGAGCCGGTCTTGGGGCGTCTCTTTATGTCGCTCAACGGAGACCTTCGGAAAGATGAGCAGAGGCGAATTCCTTACAAGACTGACTGTCTGGATAGCCCTGGCCGGGTACTTCACAGGAGTCGTCTCTCTGATCCTTTCCCGCGACTATCGCAGGTGGGAACCGCTCTCAAGGCTCTTTTGGACCGCAGGCTGCGCCAGCCTGCTCGCTCACGTCGCGATTGCTTTCCACGTCTATCACGATTGGAGTCACACATCGGCTGTGCGCGAAACTGCGCGTCAGACCGCCGAAATGACCGGCCTCGACTGGGGAGGAGGTTTGTACATCAACTA
>CAZPQE010000062.1:1592-18905 GCA_964588615.1 uncultured Clostridia bacterium
TCCTCTGCGGCTGGGTGATAGATGTCCTGTGGTGGTGGCGAGGACTGGACGCTTATCGCCGCCGTCCCCTCTGGGTGACAGCCCTCTGGCAAGGTTTTTTGATCTTCATCATCTTCAATGCGATGGTCGTATTCAAGACCGGCCTTCTGCGATGGATCGGCGCAGGCTTGTGCGCTGTGATCCTTCTGGTATTGCTGCGCGGTTTCAGAAGCAGACCGAAAGAACACGCGACAAAGGACGAAAGACATGGATTCGACGAACAGTGAAGCGAAAAGGCTTGCGATACTTCCTGCCCGACTGCCTTTTTACTATGGCTGGGTCAACCTCGCCGCAGCGGCGATGGCTATGGTCGGGACTCTTCCGGGAAGGACTCAGGGGCTTGGTCTTATTACCGAGCCGCTGATTCGAGATTTGCAAATAGATCATGTGCTGTTTGCTCAGATCAATCTGTGGGCCACGCTCATCGGGTCGCTTTTTTGCCTCGGCATAGGACGCTTGGTCGACAGGTTCGGCAGCCGAATGATGCTCTCTGTTACGTCGTTTTCTCTGGGCGCGACAGTGTTGCTGATGAGCGGAGTCAGCGGAGTGATGATGCTAGCCGTTCTTGTCACGCTGACGCGGGGACTTGGGCAAAGCGCGCTTTCGGTAATCAGCCTGACGATAGTGGGTCAGTGGTTCGCGCGCCGCCTCAACCTTGCAATGGCCGTCTACACCATTGTGTTGAGCGCAGGTTTTATGGCTGCATTCCCGACGGTCGGAGCGATGGTGATCGAAGGCGGCTGGCGAGGGGCGTGGGCCTCGTTGGGCGGCGCGATACTTTTAATTCTCGCTCCTGCGGGCTGGCTTCTGGTGCGACGGACGCCCGAGGCCTGCGGCGTCTCGATTGACGGCGAGAAGCGCGAAGAGAGCGAAGATCGAAGCGATGGCTATACTCTCAGTCAGGCTCTATCAACTGCGGCGTTCTGGGTGTTCGCGCTGTCGAGCGCGGTCTATGGATTGATAGCTTCTGGCATAGCACTTTTCAACGAATCGATTCTGATCGAGATAGGCTTCGATGCCGCGGTTTATCATCGCAGTCTCGTTATCACTGCGCTGACTGCTCTGGCAGGAAATTTTCTCGGCGGGTGGCTGACGACTAAATGGACGATGAAGCGGCTGATGTCTTTGGCGATGTGGCTGCTGGCTGTGTCGCTCGTCGCCCTGCCTCACCTCAAAACGGAAGTACACGTTGCGATCTACGCGCTGGTGATGGGATTGGCGGGCGGATTCGTGATAGTGATTTTTTTCTCCTTCTGGAGTCGGACTTACGGGCGCGCTCATCTGGGGAGGATTCAGGGAGCGGCTCAAACTCTCACCGTCGTTGCGTCGGCTGTAGGGCCGCTGCTACTGGCGGAGTGCGTGTCGAGGACAGGCTCATACAAAGCGATGTTTTATCTGCTGGCGATCGTGGTAGGCGGGCTTGGCGTGAGCGCCTGGCTGGTGCGCGAGCCGGAACGCGTGATATCGAATTCGACGATTTCCATAGGTAAAGCCGACGTTGCGGGTTAGAGCGGCTTACGTCGTAATCATCCTCCCAGCGCCTTCATCGGTGAAGACTTCATAGAGCAAAGCGTTTCGCTTCTCCCGGTTGATTATGCGCCCGCTTAGAGCGAAGATGGCTTTCCCTCTTAGGAGAAAATATAATTGCGCTATGAGCAAGCAACCTGTTTCAGTCACTCTTTCAGCCGATAACATCGCATGGTTGCGCAAACAGGCGATGGCAGAGAATCGCTCTCTCAGCAAAGCCCTCGATGATTTGATCCGCGAAGCAAGATCGGCAGGGCTTTTCGACAATCGCGCGATTCGCTCAGTCGTCGGCACGATCGAAATCGACCCTACTGACCCTGATCTGCTCAAAGCCGATTCCTCCGTGCTTTCACTTTTTCGCAACTCGACAGACAAGCCGCGAACGAAAAAAAACGGCGGTTGAAGCACAATTCAAAGAGGTGAAATCGTGGCAGACCTGGCAGCAGCGGTCACTGACACGCACCCTCTCATCTTTCATGCTGCTCGCGGGAGTAAACTCGGCAAACGAGCCGCATCCCTTTTCAATGGCTGTGAAGGCAGACGGGCCATTATTTAAGTTTCGATGGCTGTTGTGTGGGAAACGAGTTTGCTCGCAAGGAGCCGTCGGATAAATCTGAGGCGTTCGGTTAGGGAATTCTTCGACGAACTTTTCAGCAACCCCGCATATCAACCTCTCGATCTTACAAGAAAGCAGGTCTTTCTTGCCGACGAAAACCGAATGAATGACGATCCCTTCGACGCGCTTATCTGCGCTGCCGCACTTGATCTTGCTTTGCCGCTGATAACCCGCGACTCGGACATAACGGATTCAGGTCTGTTGAAAGTCATCTGGTGATTCACGCCGTAATCATCGACCCAGCGCCTTCATCAGTGAAGACTTCATAGAGCAGAGCGTTTCGCTTCTGCCCGTTGATTATGTGCGCGCTTCGGACTCCGCGACGTATCAAACGGGCGATGGCCGATACCTTGGGCAGCATCCCCGATGAAACTATTTTTTCGCTCACAAGACGTTCGGCTTCATCTACTGTCAGCCGTGATATCCTCGACTTCGCATCATCGCGGTCTTTCAGTATGCCGTCAACGTCTGTCAGAAGTATCAGTTTTTCAGCCTGAAGATGCGCCGCTATCTCCGACGCAATGGTGTCAGCGTTGATGTTGTAGACGTTCCCATCATCATCCGCGCCCAGCGACGAGATGACCGGAATATAACCATTGTCTAAAAGCAGTCGCAGCAATCGCACGTTGATGTCGACGATGTCTCCGACGTGGCCGAAATCAATGGTTTCAATCTCGCCCGTCTCGTGATTGATGACTTGTTGAATCTCTCGCCTCCGGGCGTGGATGATGCTCCCATCGACTCCTGAAAGTCCGACCGTCTCCGCCCCGCACCGGCGAAGGGCCGACACCACATCGATGTTGATCTGACCCGCAAAGACCATCTTCGCTATCTCAAGCGTCTCCGTGTCTGTCACCCGTCTGCCGTTTACTATCTTCTGAGTCACGCCCAATCGCTCAGCTATCGAAGAGAGTTGCTTTCCTCCGCCGTGAATGACCGCGATGTGAATGCCCACCTGCTGGCAGAGAGTTATCTCTTCGGCAAGCGAAATGAGTTGATCCTGATCCTCGGTGACTTTGCCAGAGAGCTTGACGACGAATATTTTATTCTTGAACCGCTGAATGTAAGGCAATGCCTCGCGCAGCAGGTCGAGTCTTTCGTTTATCATAGTGGTCAGTGGTCAGTGGTCAGTGGTCAGTTGCTATTCTGACTCGTGACTCCTGACTTCTCTTTTTAGAGTATCGAAGCGAGAACCGCTTTTTGAACGTGAAGGCGGTTTTCCGCTTCGTCAATCGCTATGCTCTGCTTACTGTCAAGCACGCCGTCCGTCACGACGACGTTTCTTCTCACGGGCAGGCAGTGCATGAAATATCCATCGTCGGTCGTCTGCATCTTCTCCTGGTCAACTATCCAGTGGCGATACTTCTGACGACAACTGATATCATCTTCCGCGCGGCCATAAAAATCTTTCCCGCCCCAGCTTTTCGCATAAACTATCTTCGCGCCCGCTATGGCCTCACTCTGATCGCGGCTGATGTGAACGCGCCCGCCGCTCTCTCCTGCCGCCGCGCGAATTTCTTCCACAGCTTCTTCTCCGAGGTCGTATTCCTCAGGGCAGGCAATGGTCAAATCCATTCCGAACTGCGCCGCTATGAGCGCGAACGAATTCGGCACGGCCATAGGCAACGCCTTTGGATGATACGCCCACGAAAGAACCGCTCGCTGTCCGTCCGTGCTGCCCAACTTTTCGCGGATGGTCAGGATGTCGGCCATCGCCTGAAGCGGATGATGACGGGCGGATTCGAGATTCAGTACAGGAACATCGCTGTAGCGCGCAAAGCCTCGCACGACTGAATCCATCATGTCTTCAGCGTAGTCGCGCATCTCAGGAAAAGCTCTCACCCCGATGGCCGCTGCATAACGCGAAAGGACGCGAGCGGCTTCTTTGATGTGTTCGGTTTTATCGGCGTCCATCACCGCGCCTTCGCGATGCTCAAGGCTCCATGTGCCTTTGCCTACATCGAGAGTGACAGCGTTTCCGCCAAGCTCGTGTATGCCTATCTCCATCGAAGCGCGCGTGCGGAGCGAAGGGTTGAAAAAAACGAGCGCGACCGAGCGGCCCGCGAGCGGCTGCGCTTTGAAGTAGCGCGCTTTGATGCTCAAGGCAAGATCGAGTATCGCGCTGAGTTCATCGCGCGTGAAATCCGCCGTGCTTAAAAAGTCTCTGCCTTTCAGATTCATAGTTTGATCGCCGACAGTTCATCGATGAAAAGATCGATTTCAGAGTTGCGAAGCGTCAAAGGCGGAAGCAGTCTCAACACCCGAGGATCGTCGGAAAGCCCCGTGATTATTTTTCTTTCAAGCAATGCCTGCTGATAAGGCCGCGCGTCGCTTCCTTTGAATCTGATGCCGACGATGTAACCGAGTCCTCCGAACGCTTCGACCGACTCTACCCCTTTGAGCTTCGAGAAAAGGTACGCAGCATTAGTCCGAACATTTTCGAGAATGTTTTCTTCGCCTATGACATCTATGGTGGCTTCGAGCGCGGCGCAGGCTATCATCCCTCCGCCGAATGTGGTTCCCAAATCGCCCGGTTTTATTTCGCCCGATATCGCGTCGCTCATCAGCACCGCGCCCATCGGGATGCCGCTCGCTATGGCTTTCGCGAGCGTGATCATATCCGGCACGACTCCGTATCGCCCGGCGAAGAAATACTCGCCTGTGCGCCCCATTCCGGTTTGCACTTCGTCGTAGATGAGCATCGCGCCCGCATGATCACACGCCTGGCGAAGCGATTGAAAGAATTCAGGCGGAGCCATGCGCACTCCGCCCAGAGATTGAACGGGTTCGAGCAAAACGGCAGCCGTCTCTTCATCGATCATTGCTTCTATCTGATCGATGTCGCCGAACTCTGCAAGCACATGGCCTTCGAGCAACGGATGGATATTCTGTTTATATTTTGCAAGCCCCGTTGCGGCAATCGAGCCGGGAGTGCGCCCGTGAAATCCCCCCTCGAATGAAATTATCTTCGTCCTTCCCGTGAGCATTCGCGCTATCTTCATCGCGTTTTCATTCGCTTCGGTTCCGCTGTTGACGAAGAAGGTTTTCGCAAGCGGCTGCGGGGCGATCTCTACGAGCTTTCTCGCAGCGCGCGCTCTCGTGTCGCTATAAACCAGATTCGAATAAAAGATGATCCTATCGGCCTGATCCGCTATGGCTTTGACTATGCGCGGGTGAGAATGTCCCGTGGCGACTACGGCATGTCCGCCGTAGAGATCGAGGTAGCGTTCTCCCTCTGCGGTGTAGACCCAGACGCCTTCGCCGCGAGTGATGACGAAGGGAAATTTTTTGTAAGTGGGAACCTGACACCGCTCTTCCGTGTCGATGAGGCTTCCAGTCTGTGGCTGCATTTTGTTTTTCTTTCCTTTTCCTTCAATAGCGGCATTCAAGTGAATGACCGAGTTTCCCTCTCATTAACACCGCGACCCGTCGCGGTGTGTAGGACGATGCATTGATGACGAATAACTGTTTCAACAGTTTCCTCCAACGATCTTTAATTTCTCAGCCCCGCAGAGTTTGACGGGAAAGATACCTGCGCAGGAAGAAAACTGTTAAAACAGTTTCGGGTTCTGCTCCCCATCGATTCACCGCGATCAATCGCGGTGTTAATGAGAAATCTGCGCTCCTGCTGCTTCCAAGCCTGGTCATCAGCAAACCGCCATAAACAAATGACCAATGACAACGGACAAATGACCAGTGACAAATGACAACGAACAATCATGGATTCGTCCCCGGTATGACCAGCCCCGTCTTTTCCTCTATGCCGAACATAAGGTTCATATTTTGAACGGCCTGACCCGCCGCCCCCTTGACCAGATTATCTAACGCGACGAAGACGATAACCGTGTTTTCGCGGGCGGCCCATCCGAGGTCTACGAAGTTAGTGTTTTTCACCCAGTTGATATCGGGCGAGCCTTCGACGAAGCGGATGAAAAATTCATAGCCGTAAAACTCTCTCATCAAATTGCCGACCTCTTCTGTCGTCATCCATTCGCCGGTCGTGATGTAGATCGATCCGAAGATGCCGCGCACGACAGGGATCGAATGAACCTGAAAAACAAGATCGGGCATAGCCGTCGAACCGCTGACCGAGCGGAGCAGTTGCTCGACTTCGGGCTGATGCTGATGCGCGAAGGTTTTGTAGGCATAAAAACTGTTCGCGCGCTTCGGGTGATGAGTGTTGACGGCGGCTTTCGCGCCTGACCCTGACGAGCCGGTTTTCATATCGGCGATGATTTTTCCCTCTGCCAGCCCCGATGCGATGAAAGGGTAGAGCGCCAGTTCGAGGGCGGTGGCAAAGCATCCGGGATTGGCTATGTGAGTCGCTTCTTTAATTTGATTGCGATTTACTTCCGTCAGGCCGTAGACGAACTTTTGTTGCGCGTCCATCGCCGTATGCTCGCGCCCGTAGGATTCTTTGAAAGTGTCGGCGTCGTTCAATCGGAAATCGCCCGAAAGATCGATCACTTTCACGCCATCAGGCAGGCGCGGAACTATTTCCATCGCCTGACCGTGAGGAAGCGCGAGGAAGATGCAATCGATCCCTGAAAGAGTTGACGGGTCGGGGAGCGCATCGAATCTGAGGTCGGTCAGATGCGCGAGGTTCGGATGCACCGCGTCGACGCGCTTGCCAGCGTGCTCTCCTGCCGACACTACCGCGATTTCTGCCTGCGGATGGAAAAGCAGAATGCGCAGCAGTTCGCTTCCGCCATAGCCCGACCCGCCGAGTAAGCCTACTTTAACCACTTCTCTATTTTCTCCTTCACAAGTCCGGCCAGTCGCTCTCCGCAGTTGACAGCGTTTGCCGCCGGGATGCCCAGTTCTTTCTCAACGTATTCGGCTCCCATCCGCGAATCGGTCACCGGCCCTGAGACGATATCTATACTGATGCCGCGCGCTGCAAGCAGTTCGCGCCCGCCCCACGCGCCTACGAAATCGTTGGCGCAGAAGATGAGCGCGGCTGTCGCCCGCATCAACTCTTCGTCCTCGAAAATGCTGCCCACTCCGTAGCCGCCCAGCAGCCCGTCGCCGAGTTCTACAACGATGCAGTCGGGGTCTGACTCGGCCAGCTTCGAAATTACGCTTCTAGCCATAGGAGCCAGATCGTCCAGTTTCACCGTCGAGGGCAGCCCACAGTCGAGAAAACTCATCGTTCGGATAGCCCCGTGATCCTCGAAATTGAGCGTATCGCGCAGGCAGGCCACACCCGATAGTTTTGCCGCCGCAACTCGGACGCCTGCACGCGCCATGTGCTTGATGATTTCGGTCGCAGCGTAGGTCTTGCCCGAATTCATGCAGGTTCCCGCAATCAGTATCAGCGGCGCAGAGCAGAGAAGCGCGTCGCGCGGCTCGATGGCCGCGTCAGCGATGTTGAGTATCCGGCCATTGCGCACCGCCATCCCGATCACTTCGACTTCGATTGCATTGCTGAGGCTGTGATGATGGCCGAGGCATCGCCCCACGAGCCCGCCGAGGTTGAGCAGGTGAAGACGATCTCCCGGTTCGATTAAGTCCGGCACGTCGCCCACGAATCCTTTCAATGCGCGACGGTATCCGAGAACGCCTGCGATTATGTCTCCCGGATTGATGCGGGCCATTCTCCCGGTGACAAGCTCAATAGTGTTGTAAGTCGCATTGTCGGTCAGCGCGCGGACTATGATGACATTGCCTTCGCGGGAGTCGCATTCTCGGGTGATCTCCATCTCGTGCGAGAGGCCGAGGTTGATGGTGGAAGACGCGATCTTATCTACGCGGACGAAATCCATCGCGGCAGCCGCTTCGTTTATCGTTTCTGACAGATGGCTCGACGCTTGATCCATGTGCGTGCTCAACTTTTCATTCTCCTCGAAAAACAGTTGTCAGTTGTCATTGTCCTCTAACATCTGACATCTATCATCTTCTCCGGCCAGTTGTCTGAGTCGGAGACGGAGCGCATTCAACTTGATGAAGCCCTCGGCGTCGCGCTGGTTATAAACCGTGTCGCGCTCGAAGGTGGCGAACGCTTCCGAATAAAGCGAATAGGGAGATTTGCGGCCCGTCACTGTGCAGTTGCCCTTGTAGAGTTTGAGCCTCGCCGTCCCGCTCACTCGCTTCTGAGTCTGATCCAACAGGGCGCGGATGGCTTCCATCTCAGGCGTGTACCAGAATCCATAGTAGATCATCTCCGCAATGCGCGGCATCAGTGAATCTTTCAGGTGCATGACTTCGCGGTCGAGCGTGAGAGATTCCACCGCCCGATGCGCGGCGTGAAGCAGAGTTACGCCCGGAGTCTCATACACCCCGCGCGATTTCATGCCGACGTAGCGATTTTCAACCACATCGATCCGTCCGACTCCGTGCTCGCCTCCCACCCGATTGAGATGATCGATCAGGGCAGCGGGCCCGAGACGTTCTCCATCGACTGCCACCGGGACGCCTTCTTCGAATTCGATCTCGACCGACTGCGAGCGATCGGGCGCCAACTGAGCAGAGCGCGTGAGTATGAAAATCTCTTCTGACGGCTCCCGCCACGGGTCTTCCAGAATGCCGCCCTCATAGCTTATGTGCATCAGGTTGCGATCCATCGAGTAGGGCTTCTCGACAGTCGCCGTCACCGGGATGTTGTGCTGTCGTGCATAAGCGATCAGATCGGAGCGGGACTTGAAAGTCCACTCTCTCCACGGAGCGATCACCCGAATGTTGGGCTCAAGCGCGTAGTAGGTCAGTTCGAAGCGAACCTGATCGTTGCCCTTGCCCGTAGCCCCGTGAGCGACCGCCAACGCGCCTTCTTTGCGGGCTATCTCGATGTGGCGTTTGGCTATCAGCGGGCGGGCAAGCGAGGTGCCCATCAGGTAAACGCCTTCGTAGACGGCATTGGCTTTGAGCGCGGTGAATACGAAGTCGCGGGCGAATTCGTCTCTGAGGTCTTCGACGTAGAGTTTCGAGGCCCCGGTGGCCAGGGCTTTTTCTTCAAGGCCGCCGAGTTCTTCGGCCTGACCTACATCGGCGGCATAGCAGACGACTTCGCAGTTGTAAGTTTCCTTGAGCCAGCGAAGTATGACCGAGGTATCGAGTCCGCCGGAATATGCGAGAATTACTTTATCGATTTTTTCCATTTATTATCGGGCCTCCGTGAATTTCAAAAAAATCCTGTAGCCCGCGCTGTTGAACGGGCCGGTTGCCTTCGACGCGGTTGAGAAGAAGCGGGAGTAAAGAGGCGGGTTATTTCCCTTATGGCGATTCGCTGGGCCGCCTGATTTTTGACCGCGACAAGTATCGTGTCATCGCCTGCGACCGTGCCGACTATTTCTTCGATCCGGGCATTGTCGATAGTCAAAGCGGCAGGCTGGGCCTGGCCCACGAGGGTTCGAACGACGATCAGGTTGTCGCCCGCCGTATCGATGGTGACGACCGGCCCGGCGGCCTTGAGCGCAGGGTCAGGCGCGGCGTAGTAGCCTTCGATTTTGGTCAGCCCCATCTCCACTATGTCGCGCGAGACTGAAGACTGCGTGGCTTCGATGCCCCGGCGCGTAAGCGCTTCGGCCAACTCCTGCTGGGTCGCCACCCGCCTGGCGCTTATTATCCTCAATATCTCCTGCTGCCGTTTTCTTTTCATGGCATTAGCCTTTTATGCAATCTTTATGCAGTTATGCGCCAATTATGCAAAAAAGATGCATAAGAATAGCACGCGGGTTTCCAGCGCGTCAAAACTTTTTTCGGTCGAAGAGGGTCTGATATACTCAGTCGGCGGAATTTTTCTGAGAGGTGAGCGAATGAAACCGTCAGTGATGCTGGCTCAACTGGAAGAGCAGGCGGAGTATCTGAGAGGGATAGTTGCCGGGCTTGAAGATGCGCCACTAGTGCGCCCGCCCGCGCCGGGACGGATGTCGCTCAAGCAGACAGCCGCCCATCTGGCCCACACCAACGAGTTGTTTCTCGAACGCCTCGAGCTGATGCTCACTCTCGATGACCCTCCCATTAAAGTCATCGATGCCGGACTCGAAGACCTGGAAGCCTACAAGAGAGTCGATCTCGAACGGGTGCTGGAAGATTTCGTGAGGACGCGAAGGAGGTTGATAGAACGGCTCCGTCGGCTCTACCCGGCTGAGTGGGCCAGGCGTGCGGCACATCCTGAGTATCACCGCTACGACGTGCAGATGGCCGTAGAGCATCTGCTGCTGCACGAAGCCCATCACCTTTATGCGATGGAGCAGATGCGCGCCGCCATTGACCGCTGGGATCAAAGGTGAAGAGTGAAAATCAAAATCGGTCTCTGGCCTCAGTACCCCTTGTCTTTGAACACCAGCAGGTAGACTCCCGCTCCTATGATCGGGAACAGAAGTATGAGCACGATGAGCACCACTTTGGTCGTGGTGTCGTGGCTGGAG
This sequence comes from uncultured Clostridia bacterium, assembly GCA_964588615.1. GTDB lineage: Bacteria > Acidobacteriota > Blastocatellia > UBA7656 > UBA7656 > UBA7656. The sequence continues at coordinate 12,141 of CAZPQE010000062.1, forward strand.
CGAATGATATTGCTGATGGCGATGATGCTCAGGATGATCGATACCAGCCAGAAGAGCGTGCCGAAAAACGAGGTGAACATTGACTAAAACTCCTTAAACGATTTGCGGCGCTGGCGGCAGCTTTCGGAGGAGACGTGCGCCGCGTTTACACTTACGACTTTCATTCATTGAAAGTTCACATTCGAGCAGGAGTATCGCCCATGCAGGAGAAAGCATCAAGCCCGGTTTGAGATTCTTGACACCCTGAATGGGAGAACCATAGAATTCCACCGGGTTTCACCTGAAAACAGACAGGGGGGCATTCATTGAGGTTCAGACTCGTCACTCTTTCCATCATTCTGCTCATCTCCCCTGCCGCATTTCCTTTCTTTTCCAACGGGTCAGCCGCAGATGACCCTCCTTCGGAGCTTGAAGCCTTTCAGGGATATCTCGACCCCGCGCCCGGAGGGATGGATGTTCGATATGCCTGGGGACTTGCCGGCGGACGGGGCGAAAACGTCCGCATAGTCGATATAGAATCGAACTGGAACACCGATCATGCAGACCTTGCGGCTGTGGCTGCAAACGCTTTCGTCGTTATCCGCGATTCGAATCAGTCTGAAGGATCGAACATAGAGCACGGCACGGCGGTGCTTGGCGAGATAGTCGCTTCGCCCGACGGGGTGGGCGTGACCGGAATAGCTCACAACGCGCGCATAGGCTTGATCAGTCCGGGCAATGAAGGAAGCCCGCAGCGCATAGCCGATGCCATCGGTCAGGCCGTGAGGCGACTCGATCGCGGCGATGTGATTCTCATAGAACAACAATCGATCTCCGGGCCGCACTTCGATCTTAGCACAGGCCGTGGGCTTGCCCCGATAGAACTCGAAAGCGTGGTTTTCAATGCCATACGCGATGCCACATCTCGCGGCATCATCGTCGTCGAGCCGTCGGGGAACGGTTTTGAAAATCTTGACGATGCGGCCTACAACGGGGCCTTCGACCGTCGCCGGAAAGATTCGGGCGCAATCATCGTGGGCGGTGGCCTGCCGCCCCAGGGCATCTACGGGCCGGGACCTGATCGCGTGCGGACCGTGGAATCAAATTACGGCTCGCGCGTAGACCTTCAGGGGTGGAGCCGGTTTGTGACGACCTGCGGCTATGGCGATCTGCGGAGAGAGCAGGGCCGCAATAACTGGTACACGATCAACTTCGGCGGCACATCGTCGGCTGCAGCCATGGTGGCAGGAGCGGTCGCCGTCCTTCAGGGCGTCGCAAAAGAGCGCGGACTGGGGCCTCTCACACCAGCGCAGATGCGCAGGATACTTGTAGCGACAGGCTCTCCACAGGGCGCGGATTCGAGCCAGAAGATCGGCCCTCGCCCCGACCTGCGCGCGGCTATCGAAGCTCTCGACTCTCTCGATGGCCCTCCGACTCCCGTCATCACTTCCATCAAGTACAAAAAATCCAAAGGCAGACTGACCATCGATGGAGAGAGCTTCGTCGCCGGAGATTCGATACTCGAAATCGATAGCGTGGCAGTAGACAAACTCAAATTCCCCTCGGATTATGTTGACGGGGGAGAGGCGACGCGGATCATCACAAAACAGAACGTGAGCGCGCTCATCCCCCCGGACACAGAAGTCTCGATCACCGTCTTTACGCCGAGCACTCAGAAACGCTCGCGGCCATTTCCATTTCGCAGTTCATAGTGGTTCAGCCTTCATCGGGACACGTCGCCCGATGCGATGAGGAAACATGAAACTGGCCCTGATCGATTGGGCGATAATCGTCGCCTACTTCATTATGAGCCTGATGATCGGCATCTACTTCACCCGACGCGCAGGCCGCAGCACGGATGAATACTTTCTGGCCGGGCGTTCGATCCCCTGGTGGCTTGCAGGAGTCTCGATAGTCGCAACCACTTTTTCTTCAGACACGCCGCTGCTTGTGACCGGCATAACCGCGCGCGGGGGAATTGCGGGCAACTGGGTCTGGTGGGCGTTCGTGATGTCGGGGATGCTCACGGTTTTTTTCTTCGCCCGATTGTGGCGACGCTCAGGCGTGATGACCGATGTCGAGTTCACTACCATTCGCTATTCGGGAAAAGCAGCGCACTTCCTCAGAGTCTTTCGAGCCGTCTATCTTGCCATCCCCATCAACGCAATCGTTTCAGGCTCGGTCACGCTCGGAATGATAAAAATACTCAAGGCCACCATCGGCATCGATGAGAACGTGGCAGTGATCGTCTGTTTCGGCGTGACTGCGCTTTACTCGACGCTGGGCGGATTCCTCGGCGTGCTGTGGACGGACTTCGTTCAATTCTTTCTGGCCATGGTCGGCTCAATCGCGCTGGCTTATTTTTCAGTCGATGCTGTTGGCGGACTGAGCGCGATTCCCACTGCGCTTGCGCAACATCGTGGCGCGTCATCGGAAACCATCCTGAGTTTCTTTCCTCACGGCGAGACTGCCTATCTGCCCCTGATAGCGCTTGCTGTTTTTTTCGCCGTGCAGTGGTGGGCAGTGTGGTATCCGGGCGCGGAGCCGGGCGGCGGAGGGTACGTCGCGCAGCGGATGTTCGCTTCGCGGGATGAGAAATCATCACTGCTTGCAACGCTTTCCTTCAACGTGTTGCACTACACCATACGTCCCTGGCCCTGGATACTGACTGCGCTTGCGGCGATGATTTACTACGCAAAGGATGCGAGCGTTCAGGCCGACCCGGAGACAGGCTACGTGCGCTTGATCGCCGACGTGTTGCCTGTGGGATGGCGCGGAGTTCTGGTCGCGGCGATGATGGCGGCTTATATGTCTACCATCTCGACGCAACTCAACTGGGGAGCGTCTTACATAGTCAACGATGTTTACCGCCCGTACATGAAAAAAGGCGCAAGCGAGCGGCATTATGTGATGGCATCGCGCGTGGCTTCGGTGTTGATAATGATGCTCACGGGGCTTGTCGCTTTGAAGCTGGGCAAGGTGACAAGGGCGCTCGACATTCTGCTATCGATAGGCGCGGGAACCGGGCTTGTGCTGATTCTCCGCTGGTACTGGTGGCGTATAAGCGCGTGGTCGGAGATTTCAGCGATGATAGCCGCAGCCGCAGGTTCGCTCTCTCTTCAATACCTCGTCGGCCCGCAGGCATTCGGCCTGAGCGACTCTCAGCATGACTCGCAGGTCTTCTTCGCTTATTCGCTGATGATAACGACAGGCATAGTGACCATTGTTTGGCTTGGGGTCACTTATCTGACGAAGCCGACAGATCAGGAAACCCTGCTGGCGTTTTACCGCCGCACTCGTCCCGGTCGCACAGGCTGGGAGCCGATAGCCAGGCTTGCGCCCGAATCGAAGCCGACCGATGGCGGAGGTATTCGGCTGGCGCAGTGGGCGCTGGGCTGCGCGATGATATATCTTTCGCTTTTTGGAATCGGCAGCCTCGTCTTAAGCCAGTGCGCGCGAGGAATTATTTTGATCGGCCTTTCGCTGGTCGCGGGCTATGGTATTCTCTACGCGCTTTCGAGAAAGAACGATGATGATTTGTTGGAGAAGAAAAGTGAAGAGGCTGCGAATGTGAATCAACAGGCGGATTGACGATGCAGGACGCCGAATCAAAAACGCAGGACGAGTTCGAAGCAATGATGAGGGCACGCGCTGAGGTCGATTTGCGCCTGAGCGATTTCCAGCCGCGCTCGATGCTCGTCACACCACAGACAGAAATTCATCGAGCGAAGTTTCCGGCAATCGATTTTCACAATCATCTTGACTCTCAGAACCCCGCAGACGTTCTTCGCGTGATGGACTATTGCAACATCGAACGCATAGTCAATATCACGATGCGCACGGGCGCGGAAGCTCTGGCAATAATCGATAAATTCACGCGCGCCGCGCCGGATCGCTTCTCGACTGTTGCGTGGATGGACTGGTCTGATTTGAAGGAGTCGGGATTCTTCGACCGCGCCGTAGAAAGACTCGAAGGGTTGGCCGAACGCGGCGCAGTCGGCATCAAGATATGGAAAGACCTCGGCCTTTCATTGCGAGACGAAAACGACGAACTGATGCGAGTCGATGATGAGAGGCTTGCGCCGATGTTTGAAAGAGCCGCCGCGCTCGGCCTGTTCGTGATGCTCCACATCGCAGACCCCGATGCTTTCTTTCTGCCCGTAGACCGATTCAACGAGCGATACGAAGAACTGGCCGCGCACCCGGACTGGAGTTTCTGCGGCTCGCATTTTTCAAAAGACGAACTGCTCTCTCAACGCGACCGCCTGTTTGCTCGCCACCCCATAACCACTTTCGTGGCCGCGCATGTGGCAGAGCGAGCAGAAAGTCTCTCTTACGTTTCTCAACTGCTCGACCATCACGCGAATCTCTGCGTCGACATCGGAGCGCGAACGGCTGAACTCGGACGACAGCCCAAAGCGGCAAGAGAGTTTTTCATCAATCACGCCGACCGGATTCTTTTCGGGACCGATCTGACTCCCGATGTGGAGATGTATCGACTGCACTTCAGATTTCTTGAAACCGCAGACGAGTATTTCGATTATCCTTCGCACGCTTCGCGTCAGGGCCGCTGGAAGATTTATGGCATCGATCTGCCCGATGACGTTTTGCGAAAAGTCTATCGAGACAACGCCGTCAGACTGCTCGAATGAAAGGGGGAGATAATGAAAGATCGAAAGGATTTCAAAGTCACACGCCGCGACCTGCTCCGAGCAGGCGCTCTTGCAGGCATCGGTCTTCCCGCGCTGGGCAACGACGCATCTGCTGAATTTCTTTCATCGCAGAAGACGAACAATCAGTCAGTCATCGGCATGAAGTTCGAGCCGCGTGACACTGTTCGCATGGGCATCATCGGCGTCGGCGGTCGAGGCACAAGCCTGCTGCGCGATCTGCTGGCTATCGATAATGTTCAGATAAATGCGATCTGCGACATCGTGAAAGAAAAAGCTGTCAACGCTCAACGGATGGTAGAAAAAGCGGGACAGAAATCGCCCGCTCTCTATTCAAGCGGAGACCGCGACTTTGAAAACCTCTGCCGACGCGATGATATCGATCTGGTCTATATCGCAACGCCCTGGAACTGGCACGTCCCGATGGCAGTTTCGACAATGACAAATGGAAAGCACGTCGGCGTCGAAGTCCCCGCTGCAACCACGCTCAAGGATTGCTGGCTGCTCGTAGACACTTCGGAGAAGACGCGCCGCCATTGCGTGATGCTGGAAAACTGCTGCTACGGTTATAACGAAATGCTCGTCCTCAACATGGTTCGCGCCGGCGTGTTCGGAGAACTCCTGCACGGCGAAGCCGCCTACATCCACGACCTGCGCGAGATTCTGTTTTCAAACGAAGGCGAAGGGCTGTGGCGGAGAAACGAGCATTTCAATCGAGACGGAAACCTCTACCCCACGCACGGGCTGGGTCCCGTAGCAAACTACATGAACATCAATCGCGGCGACCGCTTCGATTACCTCGTCTCGATGAGTTCTCTCCATCTCGGACTTGAAGAACACAGAGCGAAGACAGTGGCGCAAGGGGATCCGAAATGGAAGGAGACATACCGCTGCGGCGATATGAACACATCGCTCATCAAGACTGCGCGGGGGCGCACGATCATGCTCCAGCACGATGTCGCAAACCCCCGGCCTTATGATCGGATAAATCTGATCTCAGGAACGAAGGGAGTTTTCCGCGATTATCCCCCGCGAATCTACATCGATGGTCAGGAAGGCGGCGAGCGATGGGCGACCATCGATAAGCACAAGGAGCAGTTCGAGCATCCGCTCTGGAAGCGGGTCGGAGAGCTTGCGCGCAAGCTGGGCGGGCATGGCGGGATGGATTTCATAATGAATTACAGGATGATTCAGTGCATCAGGGAAGGGCTTGCGCCGGATATGGACGTTTATGATGCGGCATCGTGGAGCGCGCCCGCGCCGTTGAGCGAAATGTCAGTCGGGCAGGGAAGCGCGCCGATGAAGTTTCCTGATTTCACTCGCGGAAGGTGGAAAGAACCGCGTTGAAAATAAAAAAGAGATGGCCGCCTGAGCAGGCGGCCATCTCTTTGTCGGGACTTCAACGAGTCACAGCGAGCCTGGAATCGAGAAATACCCGCTGGCTCTTATCGATTACTTTCAAACGAGTCGCCTTCGAGAGGTCTTTGAACGGAAGGCGGATGCTCCACCTGATGTCATCGATGAGCCGCGCTTTCCCGCCGACGGTGGTGTCGCTCAGTAGTCGCGGGTCGGACAATCCGATTTCTTTCACCAGTCGCTTGCCCTTGAAGAACTGAAGTCGGAAAGGAGCCTCGCGTTCGCGGCCTTTGTAGAGGAACGCAGCGCCGAGATTCGAGGGAACGCCTCTTTGAACCGATGCGCCGACGAGCGCGGCTCGCCCGGCTCTCAAACGCAGCGCGAGAGCCAGCGTGTCGCCCTGCACTTCCTGAATCATCAGGTCTCTTTCGCTGATCTTCTCTGTTATCACTTCTTCTTCAGCAAGCTGAGATTTATCCACCTCGCCCGTAGCTTTGGCGGTGCGGGCGCAGGGGAAACCGGCGCAGCCATAGACCCACATCGGGCCGTAGGCTGAACCTTCGGGACTCCCCAGCAGATTATCTACTGCCCAGGCAAGCTGACATCTTTCTTCGACTGCGAAAGGCCCCGTGCCGTTGGTGTCCATCACGTGAATCGGCACGCCCTGACTTTCCATGTAGCTGTGACACCAGTGCCAGAATGAGGATTCGCCAGGCCCTTTTTCGCAATGGCCCACGTCGAATCCCGGATGAGTTGCTAC
>CAZPQE010000063.1:0-18093 GCA_964588615.1 uncultured Clostridia bacterium
ATAGACTTGATAGTAAGGCAGAGCGGTAACGACTATCGACTGGCGCTGGTCACCTTTCCTGATGATGTTGTCACCGTCGAAGAAAACCTGGCCTTTCGTAATGGCGACAGGATACGGGCCAGGATCGAGCAGGCCTTTATAAGGGGTGGTGGAGATGAACCTGAATGCTCGGATGAGGCGCTCAACACGGTCATCAAAAGATTATCTGCCGCGGGACGCAATCAGGTCGGGAATTATACCGAAGCATTCCGCCCGGAGGCCCGCAAGATCATCATTCTCATCACCGACGCTCGTCCGGCGGGATTTGATGACACTTTTACTGAAGAGGACGATGAGAATTCCCGCCTGCGCGCCGAAGAGGCCAGGGGTATGGGCATTAATATCTCGGCTGTGGATATCCCAACCCCAGAGTTCAGCCCTGAAATCGACGCGCAAAAAGCACAGATCATGCGACGTTATGCAGAGCTGACAGGCGGGCTTTACGCCCTGACCGGACCTGATGGTGGAGGTATCGAGAACATCCTCCTGGACATCATCAATTCCTGCGGCGTCAGCGGAATCCCTCCGGGCATCGGGACTCCTCCGAGTGGCGGAACTCCTCCGGGCAGTGGGACTCCTCCAGGTGGCAGTGGAACTCCTCCGGGTGGCGGTGGGACTCCTCCGGGCGGCGGAACTCCGCCAGGCGGTGGGACTCCTCCAGGCGGCGGAACTCCTCCGGGTGGTGGCGGGACCCCGCCAGGCGGCGGCGGGACTACTCCGGGTGGTGGTGGGACTTCGCCCCCGCCCTTCAGACTTCTGGTCTGCGACGATCCTTTGGATATAGTCTTTGTCATTGACACCAGCGAGCGCATGGCTGTGCCGCTTCAAGGCGTCAAAGGGGGCATCCGAAATCTCATCAGTAGAATCTCAAGGGTCAGCAATAACAACTATCGCCTGGCGCTGGTCACCTTTAAGGATGATGTGAAGGTCGAAGAGAACTTTTTCCCGGTCTTTGGACCAAACGGCTCCAATATCATATCCAGAATCGATGCGCTCGTTGCGGAAGGCGGTGGAGATGAGCCTCAAGCCTCGGATGAGGCGCTCAACACGGCCATCAACAGATTGCCTGCCGCGGGACGCCCTCAGACTGGAGATTTCACAGAAGATTTCCGCCCCGAGGCCCGCAAGATCATCATCCTCATCACCAATGCCCGTCCGGGGGGATTTGACGACACCTTTACCGAAGAGGACGATGAGAATTCCCGCCTGCGCGCGTTGGAAGCGAAAAACAAGGGAATCCACATAATGGTCCTCGACATCCCATCCCCCGACCCTGATTTGGGTCCTGAGATCGACGCGCAAAAAGCGCCGATTTATATGCGTCATGTAGATCTGACGTCATACGGATACGGCGGTTATGTCGGGAGATGTTGTATCGAAAGACCAGACGACATCTATTCAATAGCAATTGCCATTGGATACAACTTCATCTGGGACCCTTGTGGGACTGCGCCCCTGGCCGTCCTGCGCCGTAACCGCCTGTGGGCGAACTCTACGGGCCGATGGGTGTGGACTCCGTCTAATGGATGACTCTCGGCCCGAGGTGGGCGATTGAGCGCGTCGAGCGGAGATCGCCCTTCTCATTGACTTGATTGAGCGGGCTGCTCATCACTGTGCAGCAACAGTCAGAGATGAACGCGGCCCGCTCATCGACGGTGAGCGCCTGATCCCTCCCGGGTGGGCGCTCGCCGCACAATTCCATTGATGTTTCAAACCCGGTCACACCTTGAGATGCCCCGCCCATTCGCCCGCGCTTAAATTAGCAACCGAAAGCCATGCATCAGGCCGTAGAACTGCGGCCGAGTCATTACGATTTCCGTCGAGATCGATTGCTCTTGAAGCATCTTGATTAGTGAGGGCTTTGCAAGTACACAGAGTCCCCAAGTCTCTGGCTTTGGTCGCGCGTGCTTTATCGTGAAGTAAGATCGAGCTAGAGACATCTCCCCACAGAACGGAGTGACCGATTCTAGCTCTCCCTTCAAATGGATTACTGAATACTGAGACGCCAAGAGCGTACGCGAGCGCAGAGGTTTCTCTGCATAACCTCTGCTCCTTGCGGTGGGGATGCCACTGTCGATGCGCCATTTCTTCGTCAAGAGGTTTCATTCGACAGTGCTGCGTAACATCAATGAATTAGGAGAACCAGTGAAAATCAGAATTCAATCCGATCAACGATTCATCATCTTCGTCTTAACTTCAATCGCAGTTGCCGTGAGCTTATCAATCGCTCTGTTCGGCTCAAACATATCAGCGGCTTCCGCTCCTCCTCGCGACGACCCCCCTGACTTCCCCGACACCATTCGCCTCTTCCCTGACTCCGCAAATCCTCCTGTCTTTGTTTGGCACACGGATGACCCTTCCAAACGACAAACCTCGGTCCGCTTCTCTGTCACCAACAACAGAGCCATCGAACGCGGCACCGTCGCACTGGAAATATTCGGCCTCAACGATCCTTATCGCTACTATCCTCCCATCAAGATCATCACCAGGATTCAGCCCTTCCCTGCATCAGGCATCGAGATGGAGTGGGACGGCACGGACGATGCAGGCAATGTAATGGAGGAAGGCATCTACCCTTATGACATCAAGGCTTATGTGTTGGGAGCGATAGCGCTGCCTGACGGTTCAACTCCGCCTCCGTGCGGCAAGAGCGACGAGAAAAACAGTCGGTGGCTGGAGGTAGGACCACCAGCAGATGACTATGGCAATCCGGCAGACCAGATGGATAGTGTCGGATATGACGACAACTCGACGCCGGAAGACGAGACGGACGACAGCCGCATCTATCACATCTCGTATGGACTGAAAGAGCCGGAGCGGAACGCATCGAGCGGGATGGTGAAGCTGTACGATCCAGACTATGAAGTAGTGTGGGAGCGATCAATACCGATGATGCCGAGCGCGATAGAAGGAGACAACTCGACAGGTTTGGAGGCATCGCCGCTGGGGAGGCAGCACTTGAGGGTGGCCAGAGTGCCAGTGAGCGCGATGGAGAAGATAGGCGAGTACAGGTTCGTGGTGTTTGCGCAGGACAGCCGAGCGGACCTGTATTGTAGCAATACCAACAGGCCTGCTCAGGAGAAAGGCGGAATGGCCCAGCCTGTAGTGAAAGACATAGCGGCTGGAAACCTTCACAGCCTGTTCCTGCTCTCAGACGGGACGGTGTTTGCCTGCGGGCAGAATAGTGAGGGGCAACTGGGGATAGGCAACAAAAACGATCAAACCAGGCCGGTGAAGGCGCTGATTCCCAGGGATGAAATTGTAGAGGAGATAGCAGCTGGAGGAGCCCACAGCCTGGCTCGGACGAAGAAAGGAAATATCTACGCCTGGGGCTCGGACCTTTGGGGTCAGTTGGGCATCAACAAGCCCAAGCCTGAACAGGATAAGCCGGTGAAGATACCGGGGGTTGAGGGGGCGGTCAGAATCGCAGCCGGCGGCGCTATCAGCATGGCTGTGATTGGCACAAACAGGGAACTCTATACCTGGGGGAATGTGTACAAAATCCAAATAAACCCCAAACCTATGAAAACGACGCTCAAAGGGGTGACTGACATCAAGGCTGGAGCTGTCCATTGTCTGGCATTGATAGGCGGGCAATTGTATGCATGGGGTGGGAACGGCGAGGGTCAGTTAGGCTTGGGCGGTTTCCAGAGTCAAGAAACACCGCAGAAAGTTCCGGGCTTCAGTTCGGTGACCAAAATCGCGGCTGGGGGCTTTCACAGCCTGGCAGTGTATGAGAAAAAGGTTTTTGCCTGGGGGAATAACAAATCTTTTCAATTGGGTCTCAATCTGCGAAGAATCGATGTTGAGACCAAGCCACGACAGGTTGGGGGGGGGGATTTTGTCGACGTTTGGGCTGGTGGGAAACATCGCCGGGCTCTGACCTCTGACAAAGAGGTCTATGTCTGGGGGGAAGACTTGGGTTTGGGGTTGGGGGAGGACGATGTCAGCCGCAATACGCCAACAAAAAACCCGAATCTCAGCAAAATTAAAAAAGTTTCAGGAGGATTGGGATATACCCTTGCCCTGGATGAAGACGGCAAGGTCTTTGCTTTTGGCCCTAACAATTTGGGCCAGTTGGGCGTAGGTGACGAAAAACCTCGGCCTAAGCCAGTGATGATACCGCCATTCAAATGAGCCTGCGAATGCACGGCACCATCAAACGATTCTCGCATAGCCTGCTCCCTGCAATGCGCCGATCCGCGTTGCAGGGAGCAACAATTCACTTCACAACGAACCGGGCGGGCGCGACCACTGCGCGAGCTTCCGGGTTGTAATAGTCATAGATCATCGAAGGCGCGCTCTTTGCCCGTATGCCGTAGCGCGGGCGGAATTTGAATTCAAACTTCACGCCGCCGGCGCGCGGCCACAGGTAAACGATCACCCGATCGGGCAATACGTCGTATTGCTGCAAAGCCCATCCGGATTCTTTCATCGCGCGGTCGAGTGAAGCGTGGTCGACATCCCCGCCGGGCGGGAGTCCGATTTCGGCCAGCATCATTCCATATCCCATCTGCTCTGCTCGCTCGACCTCAACGCGGCAAGCTATCTCTTCGCCAATGCGCGCCTCGGTTTTATCGAAGCTCACGCGCAGTCGTGGCGCGTCTTCCTTCCGCGCCCCTCGTTCACTTGCCGTCTTCGCCCAGGGGACGAAGTGAGTCGAAACTATCTGCGCCGTTGCAGTCATCGCGCCCTGCCCGCGCAGATGTCCGTCTCAATAACATCTGAGAGCCTGACGACAAGCCGACGAATTATCGGCAGAGGGAAACTGTTAAAACAGTTCCTTGTCATTCGTGCGCTGCCTGACACCGCGATCAATCGCGGTGTTAATGAGAGAGTTTCCTGCTCATCCATTTGAATGCCGCTATAAGATTTCCGTCGATATCGATCATCCTTGAAGCGTCTTGATTAGTGAGGGTAGTACGCGCTTCGTTGTCGGTTTAGGCGCGCTCTTTGGCGAGTGTCCTGGATCAGTTCATGGCGAGCCGGCCTTTGTCCCTTGATGACACTTTTCAATTCGGAGGTCTTGTCAATGAAGTCAGTTCGTGTTCGCTCTCTGGTCTGTGCTATATGGCTGTTAGTTCTCAGTTCTTCTTACCCGCTCATCTTCCAAACCGAAGCGCAGGAGCCGGTTTTCAGATCGCACCGCTTCGACAGTAAAGACAACCTCTACATTGCCGACATCAACGGCCATCGCGTAGTTCGAATTGACACCAACACCGGGGCCGTCACCATCATCGCAGGCAACGGGCCTGAAGGGGATGGCGGCGGCGGATTGAGCGGAGACGGCGGGCCTGCGGCGAGCGCATTCTTAAACAGACCCAGCGACGTTACGGTCGATTCCTCGGATAACCTGCTAATACTGGACGGCGTTAATTCGAGAATTCGGCGCGTGGATGCCGCGACTGGCATCATCACTACCGCAGCGGGAGGCGGCCTTTCATTCGGCGATGGAATTCCAGCCAGCCAAGCGCGACTGACAGGCAACAGCATCGCGATGGATTTTGCAGGCAACATTCATCTGGCTGCCTTCATACCTGGAACGTCCAAATCCACCGTCCGCCGGATCGATGCGCAGACCGATATTATTACGACTGTCGCCGGGTCCAATGAATTCGCGCGCGCCCCCGATAGCGTGGTCGGCGACGGCGGCCCTGCCACGAAAGCATTCCTGTACCCCGCCGGAGACATAGACTTTGACCGCGATGGCAATCTGTTTATCGCAGACATTTTCAACCAGCGCATCCGTCGCGTTGATGCGCAAACAGGCATCATCACGACTGTAGCAGGCAGCGGCCCGATCTTCGGCTATGGCGAACATCCCGTCTTCGGCGGCGACGACGGGCCGGCCACAAGCGCCAGACTCGCTTTCCCAAGCAGCGTCGCCCTGGATAGCGCGGGCAATTTCTATATTGGCGATCTTGTGAACAATCGCGTCCGGCGAGTCGACTCGCGCACGGGCATCATCACGACTATAGCAGGCACGGGATCAGATGAATCCGACGGCGACGGCGGGCCTGCGGCGAGTGCGAGCCTTGTCGCGCCGATGGTGTTGGGCTTCGACAGCAAGGGCAATCTCTATGTCAGAGATTTCCTGAATCTGTATCAACCCGGTCTTCCGGGCTACAGCATCCGGCGCATTGACGCCCGGACCGGCATCATCACTACTGTGGCAATTCCATTCCCCGATAGAGAGACCGAGACGGTCATAAAAATATTCAGGGCCGAATACTCAAGGAAAATTCTCACCATAATTGGCTCGCTTGTCGGTCTGTCAGACTCGAAGGTGCTGATCAACGACAGGGATGTCAGTCGGCGCATACAAAGCGCGAGCAGCAACATCCACCGGATCGCGCTCAAAGGAAGCCGCGGAAAACTCAATCTCAGGCCGGGAGTGAATCAGATCAAGGTGATGCGTCGCAACGTCGTCTCTAATACGCTTGAGTTTGAACTCTGATGTTCTTTTTTCTGCATCCACATTTTGCGTCCGGAGGATTTTTATGAATACGAAAACGAAACATGCTCATGGTCTGACCTGTCGGGTCGTGATATTGATGCTCGTTCTCGGTTTGTGCTTTCCGCCTGCCTCGCGGGTCGAAGCCGAATCGCAAAACGAGACCGTCGGCAATCAAACGAGTTTGCTCGATCCGAGCCACCTTCTTCAAAGAGGGGAAATCGTGCCGGGAGAGGCGCTCGTCAAGTTCAAAGAGACGGCCAGCGTCGAGCGAGCTATTGCCGCAATCGGCGCGCGGAGAAGAGCATCGCCGGCTTCTGATCTCGATGCTGTCTTCGAGCGATATGAAATCGTCGAGGCGGCGAAACTCTTCCCTGCCGACGAACGACTCAAAGATCGGTCGGGCGCCGATTCATCGCCCATCGAAGAGGAGATCATCACTGGGCTTGATCGAATCATGTTGCTCAGGTCGCCGCGTCTGAAAAACAGCGTGGAAGAAACCAGAAGCCTGATCGCCGAGCTTCAAAGGCAGCCGGAGGTTGAGTACGCGGAGCCGAATCTGATCATGAAGACCGCGCAGGCTACGCCGAATGATCCTTACTTCTCTTCGTCCGGCGCGTGGGAACAGAACTTCAAAGACCTTTGGGGATTGCATAACGTCCGCGCTCAGGAAGCCTGGTCTGTGACTCGCGGCGAAGGCATCGTGGTGGCGGTGACGGACACGGGCGTTGATTACACGCACGAAGACATAGCCGACAACATCTGGCAAAACCCCGGAGAAACGGGGAGGGATTCGGCAGGAAGAAACAAGAAGACGAACGGTATCGATGACGACCGCAACGGTTATGTGGACGACTGGCGCGGATGGGACTTCGTGACTCCGCCTTTCGATGACACGCCTGAAGACAACGATCCGATGGACGACAACGGACACGGCACGCACGTTACCGGAATAATCGGGGCTGTCGGAGACAATGGCAAAGGAATCGTCGGCGTCGCGCCCCGGTCGAAAATCATGGCGCTGAAGGGAATAGGCAGGAATGGATCAGGCGCGGAAGCCGACCTTGTCAGGGCGATTCGTTATGCTGCTGACAACGGCGCTCGCGTCATCAATGCGAGTTGGGGCGGATTCGATTTGTTTCCTCCGCGAACGCTCGTCGAGGTGATCGATTACGCGGTAGATGTCAGGGGAGCCGTGTTTGTAGCCGCTGCCGGAAACTCGAACGCCATAGTAGACCCGATGGGAATATTCGCTTCGTTCTATCCCGCCGCTTTTCGAAATGTGATCACGGTGGCGGCCTCGAATCACACCGACGCGAAAGCCGCATTCTCAAACCTCGGTAGCAAAATAGATGTCACGGCTCCCGGCGGCGGCGACACCGACCCGGATGGAAAAATCAAAAACCCCGTGGCGTCCGTCCTTTCATTGTTGAGTTCTCAGGCGTCTATAAGCGGCATTGATCCTCTCATCGTTGGCGGGAAATACTTGCGGCTGGCCGGGACGAGCATGGCAAGCCCGCACGTTGCAGGGACAGCGGCGCTGGTGCGAGCCGCGCATCCTGAGTACACGCCTGAGCAAGTCCGACAAGCCCTCCGACTCGGCAGTGATGATGTGGGGACGAATGGATTCGATGTCGAATCCGGCTACGGGCGCGTCAATGCCGCAAAGGCGATTGCTGTAAACATCCCCCTTGCGCCAAGGATCACAACGCTCTCTGAAACGACAACCGGACAATATCGATTGAACATACGCGGTGCTGCCACGGGATCGAACCTTTCGAAATGGTTTCTGGAGGTCGGCCATCACGCGGGAGCCATACATGGAGCAGGCACTGACCTGGCATATTTCCGCGAGCCGCAGGATTGGACTTCGGTCGCTTCTTCGACCAGTCAGACCAACGACGAAGTGCTGGGCTTTTTGGACACCGGGTCAATGACGGACGGTCTCTACAGCCTGCGCCTTACGGCTCAAGACCAGGAGGGTCGAAGGTTCGAGGATCGCCTGCAGGTTTTGCTCAGAGACGGCAGACTGGGGCCTGCCAAACTTCTTACCGCCTTCGTTGACGATCTTGGGAGTCGACAGAACGGCGCTTTCGAGATTCCCTCAAGAATAGCTGTGGAACACAGGCCGGGGAAATTCCGGCTCGGCTCTGTAGCTCTGTATCGTCATCTCTCCGCGCCGAAAGAGGTCTCAAGGGTTGATCTCTTCGAGGGGACGAATCTGATTGGAACGACCGCAAGCCCGGACAGCCTCGGTTTCTATGCGGTTGAATGGAACACCGGCCCGATCGGGGCTTTGCATGAATTGAGGCTCGTGTTGACTATGAATGACGGCTCGACATTGATCGAACCCGTAATCGTTTCGGTCATACCCAACGCGCCTCCTGATTTCCTGTTGCTGCGAGACCCTGTCAGTTCTTCCGGTCGCAGGCCCAAAAATCGCGGCGGGGTTTATGTGTTTCCCAAAGCGCCGCAGGACATAATACTGGAAGTAGACGCGGAAGACAGAGAGGGCCGGATCGAAAGGGTAGAGTTCCTTATTGACGGAAAGCCGGTCGTTGGAGAGGAAGAGAGAGAAGACCCTCTTCCGAGATTTTCCATTCATCGCTTGAAGTGGAAAGGCGTTCAGGCGGGAACCTACACCTTCACAGCCAGAGCGATAGATGATTCAGGCGGAGAGCTAAAATCCGAAGAAAGCGGCCTCCGGACGGCGTTGATAATAAAAGTGAAATCCAGATGATAGTGATGAAAAACCCGAAGGAAAACATCGCACATTAAGACAGAGACTTTCTTTCGCGGCAGGCCATTCTCGCATCGCTTGCTCTCTGCAACGTGAATCGGCGCGTTGCAGAGAGCAACAATTCACTTCACAACGGACCGAGCGAGCGCAACCACTACGCGCGCTTACGGGTTTGTAGTGATCGCAGATCATCGCAGGCGCGCCCTCAGGCCGAAGCGCAGGCGGAACTTGAATTCGAACCGGGTCCCGCCCGCGCACAACCACAGGCAAACGATCACTCGGTCGAGCAGCACTTCGTGAAATTGGTTCTGAGCCGCCGCGCTTTCTGAAGGTCGAACTCCTGACGCGGTATGAGCCACACGGCGCGGGCGACTCGATTGACGTTGGTGATCAATAACCCGTGCTGCGGATCGAACGAAACTCCCGACCAGGTCATCCCGCCGACATCGCCGGGATAGATGATGGTTCCGCCAACTGTGGGCGGAGTAAAGACGCCCTCAGACCGAAGGGCTGCTATCTGCTCGCTGCAAGCCTTGCGGTCTTCGGGCGTGAGTCCGAAAGCGTCGTCCGTCGTGAGGCGTTGAGGAACGAGCGGGCGCGGCAGCACGGGAAAAGGCTGATGATCATCGTCGGCAAAAGGCCGAGAGTCCGAGAGAGTATGACTACTGCGGTGAAGACGGGTCTTCGCGCCAGATTGCGCAAAGTGTGCTTCAAGTCCTGCGCCAGCGTTCGCAGCATGATTTCCTCCTGTTCTGATCTTTGAGTCTGGTTACGCTGATATTTTATGAAAGGTTCCTGTCTCAGCGCGTTTTCAACGAATCAACTCTCTGATCGTCCGCCCGTCAATCCCGCGCGGCGGCCTGATGCCGAGCGCGCGCGCAAGCGTGGGAGCGATGTCTACGGTATAAACCGGACGGGCTATCTGAGATGGCTTGAGTTCCATCCCCCAGAACAGAATTGGAACGTGAGTGTCGTAAAGGTATGGCGAACCGTGATCGGTTCCCGCATCGCCCGAACCGACGAGGCAATGCTCGCAGAATCGAATCTGAAAGTCCTCGCCGCGCGGCGCGTAGTAACTGCGCTGGTAGCGCCGCAGCCAGACCCGGTCGGGTGTATTATTTCCTTCAAGCTCACTGCGAAAATAGATGTCCTCGACTCCATCCATGCGCATCAATCCTTCCCTGACGCGACGCTCAAGCGTGCGACGATCAACTCCGGCTCGCCGAGCCGCTTCGTAATTGAGGAACCTGCCGCGCTCGATCAACGGCTCGTCCGTCTTCAGTTCTTTCTGCAACGCGAGGTCGAGCGCAACGAGTTGCGGCTCGACCTCCCTTTCGACATCGATGCGTCGCGCCTTTTTGTTTCCGACGCGAGTGAGGTATTCAGGCAGAGGCATGACCCCATGATCGGCAGTCAATGCCAGGAGAATATTCTGACGACCCACCAGTTTTTCCAGCGCGGAGAGGAATTCACTCATCGCGCGGTCGAGCCGGACGATGTTATCGCGCATCTCGTGACTGTTCGGGCCGTAGGAGTGGCCTATGTAATCGGTGGCTGAAAGTCCGATGCAGAGGAGGTCGGCTACTCCGCGTTGTCCGAGTTTTTCGGCGCGCGCGGCTTCGAGCGCGAAATCCAGAATCAAACGGTCCCAGAAGGGACTCGTCCTCTGATGACTGGCTTTTTGATTGGGGAGAAACGGATGCGGAAAGGCGCGGCTCGGTCCCCACTTTCTTTCGCCGGGAGAATCGTCAGAAGCATCTTCGGCATAATCGCTTTCGGGCAACAGTCGCGTCCATGCGGCAGGGGTATTCTTCGCCGTCCAGTCCGAAGCGTTGAAGGCTTGGACCCAGGGGAGAAGCTCTCTGGTGTAATAATCCGAAGTGACCATGTGTCCCGTGTTCGATTCGTACCAGAATACATAATCAGGTCGCTGGCCTCCCATCAGCACGGCGGAGCGATCTTTTCCCCCGACGGATATGACTTTCGAGCGCGGCGAAGCCGACTTGAGCCAGTCTCCGATGCCGGTCGCTTTGAGGTTGCGAGGCGAATTGCCCCCTCCTTCGCCTTCGACCTTCCCGGCCTGTGTGTCCTCGACGCAGTAGACACGCTTGCGACTTACAGGGTCGATCCATTCGTTTGAAAGTATCCCGTGCGTTCGCGGATAGACTCCTGTCGACATAGTCGCGTGACCCGGCCCGGTTGCGGTCAGCGAGTAATTCAAATCGGCTTTCGTGTAGACGATGCCTTCAGAGTAGAGCCGTTTCAATCCGCCTGTCATCTGCGCGTTGAAGCGCGTGAAGTAATCGGGCCGCATCTGATCGATTGCGATGAGAATGATGAGCCGGGGCTTTGACGACGATTGCGCCAGAGGCGCAGGCCCCGGCAGAGTGACAAAGACGAGCAGGAGAATGAAGAGAGAAAGAATGATTTTTTTGTGCATGTCAAATCTCCTCTTCGAGCGCTTTTGCTTGATGGTTATCGCGTCCGCTTATTGTATTCTGTCGGCGAATTCCGAAAACAGGCGCGGCCATCTCATCGAAGAAATGCCGTACTCTATACCATTGCGAACTATTATTAGGTCCTTCTGCGGGGAGATGTAGATGTATTGCCCGCGATTGCCCATGCCGAAGAAATCGCTCCTGCCTGTGGCTCTCTTCATTCCCCACCAGAAATATTTGTAGTACCCGTTGCGAAAGAAGCTCCATCGGGGATAGTACCCTTCGGCGACTTCGCCGGGCTGTGTCGCTTCTTCGACCCAGCGGGATGAAACGATCTGCCTATCTCCCAGGCGACCGCCTTTGAGAAAGAGCCTTCCGAGCTTTGCGAAATCGATGGCTCTTGCGTTGACGCCGCTTTCCATCTTCTCAAAACCTCGCGCCTCGCTGTCGGTACTCCACGAACCTCCATACTCCATGCCGAGCGGCTTCCAGATTTTTTCTTCGAGATATTGGGCCACTGATTTTCCGGTAGCCCTTTCCAGGATCATGCCGATCAACAGCGGGTTGTAATTGTTATAGAGGAAATGCGCGCCCGGACCTTCGATGATCTTCGTCTCCTCAAGGGCCGCCTTCCTCAAATCCGGGTGGTAGTAAGTTATTTCATCGTCGCGATGCGGAGGGTCTTCTTCATACCTGATGCCGGATGACATACTGAGCAGGTCTCTGATGGTGATGCGCGAAAAACGCTCGTCGCGCGCTTTCAACTCAGGCAGGTATTTCGTGATGGGGTCTCGCGCGTCCGCTATCAGTCCTTCATCTATGGCTATGCCGACGAGCGTCGAAGCAATCGATTTGGCTACCGAAAAGGAAGTGACGATGGAATCTCTGCGGTAGCCGTTGAAATATTTCTCGTAGATGACGCGATCCCTGTGGATGACGATGAATGCGGCTGTCCGGGTTCTGGTCAGGAACTGCTCGAAATTTTCTATGCGTTTTCCTTCCGCGTATTCGAGACCCTCGAAGATCGAAGCGACCGAGCGATTGCGCGGTTCTCTTCGAAAGTGGAAAGTTTCGTTTGCGGCCTTCATGTCATGTCGCGGAAAGAGGAGGTAATCGATTACTGCCGCATCGCCCCATGCGCGACACCTGCCGTCGAGCGTCGCGGTGTCATGCTGAGAACCGGCTTTCAGCTTGGCGAGGTATCTCCGATTGACATCGACCGTTTCGCGCGCAGTCCTGCCCCGCGCTATTCCTGACAGTTCGATCTTTTGAAACTGCGACAGGTGAGGCCCTCGATCAGGGAGGATGGCGGGGAAATCAACCTCTTCTGATTTTCGGCTGATAAATCGGGCGACCTTGAACCCCATTCGGACACGCTTCTTCCATCGAAAAGGCAGACTTCTGACTGCTATGGAAAGCTCGGCTGAGTAGCCCTCATCGGTCAGTTTCGCGGCGCTCGACCATCGGGAGTTGAAAGTAAAGTCAGGGCTTCCTTCAGAGTCGAGCGTGCCGTCCGATTGAACGCCTCGGGGATTGACCAGGAAGAAATGCGCGCCGAGATGATCGTCGAAGGTGTCGAGACAAAAAGCTATCCAGTCGTCGCTAGCAGGATTGTCTTTCTCGGAAGCGGCGGCTTTTATTTTCGAAGGCTCGCTGTCGAAGCACCGAAATCCCACGTAGATATTCTCTGCGTCATAAGCCAGGTAAACTTCGGTCTTCTCCGAGGGAGACAGTCCCGCTTCAGGGAGCATGGTTTTGAAATCGGAAAAGACAACGGCATTGCGC
The DNA here is from genome assembly GCA_964588615.1 of uncultured Clostridia bacterium. GTDB lineage: Bacteria > Acidobacteriota > Blastocatellia > UBA7656 > UBA7656 > UBA7656. Next base: position 13,457 of record CAZPQE010000063.1, read on the forward strand.
CACGTCGCATCGTCGAGCATCCCATCGATGCGAGGGGGCTGGACGGCTCTCGCGAGCTTTGCGACCTCCTGCGCGCTGGCGTCGAGTTGAAAAAGAAAAGCGATGGTTCCAGCAATAATGATCAGTAGCGTTCGCAGCATGATTTCCTCATGTGTTGATCTTTGAATCCGGTTACGCTGACACAATACGAAAGGTTCGCTCTCTCAATGCGTCTTCAACTCTCTTCTCTTGAGCATCAATGCCGGACGAGTCGCAATCGTTGAGGCTGGCCCGCTGCGCGACGGATCACTTTTCTGGCTTCAAGGTCGAGCTTGACTGTCGTGATGTACCACGCGACAGAGCCGTCGAATTTCCCTTTCAGTTTTTTCTTAGCCAGGGCAGTCAGTTCTTCGAAGGTCATCTCTCCGCTTCGAAGCAGAGAAATGATTAGCTCTCGAATCAGATCATATTTGGCTTTGCTGATTCTCACTCCCTTTTTTTCTTTCATCGGATGACGGGTCAAAATTCTTTCTTCCATAATCGCTCCTGTTTTGCGAGATATTCAGGCATCGCTCCGAGCGATGCCTCGGTGATTATGTCGGCGTCTCACTCAAGCGCGTAAGCGATGACGTAATCGCCGAGACGGGGATTCAATCGTCCGTGTCCGCCCGCTGCGATGACGACGAACTGACGCCCCGATGCGCTGTAGGTCATAGGCGTCGCGTGTCCGCCCGCAGGAAGGTCCATCTTCCACAACTCCCGACCGGTCTCCACATCGAATGCGCGAAAGATGTTGTCGCGAGAGGCTGAAATGAATATCAATCCGCCCGCAGTCACTATCGAGCCGCCAAGATTGAGCGATCCCCATTTGGCGGATTCCGGTATGCTTGCAAGTTCAGGCGTCACTCCGAGCGGCGCTTCCCAACGGATTTTACCCGTCGCAAGATCTACTGCGATGAGCGTGCCCCACGGAGGCTGATTGCACGGAACCATGTTCGGCCTGAATAAAAACTCGCGGCGCAAAGCGAAAGGCGTCCCTTCCTGTCGCGCTATCTCGAAAGTGAAATTGGTTCGCAGCCGCCGCAATTTCTGCGGGTCGTACTCCTCGCGAGGCACGAGCCAGACGACGCGGGCGGCGCGGTTGACATTGGTAATCAACAATTCGCGTTTTGGATCGAATGAAACTCCCGCCCACGTCATCCCCCCGACATCGCCGGGATAAACTATCGTCCCCTGCACGCTCGGCGGAGTGAAAACGCCCTCAGTTCTGAGCGCCGCTATCTGCTCGCTGCAAGCCTTGCGGTCTTCAGGCGTGAGTCCGAAAGCCTCCTCTGCCGTGAGCCTCTGAGGAACGAGCGGAGGCGGCAGCACGGGAAAAGGTTGAGTCGGCGACAGAGGCTCGCCTGCGACTCCGCTCTGCGGCACGGGCCGCTCTTCGACGGGGAAGAGAGGCTTGCCCGTTTCGCGATGAAGTATGAAAAGATGTCCGACTTTGGTCGGAACGGCGACGGCTGGAATATCGCGCCCGTCTCTCCTGATGGTGATGAGCGAGGGTTGCGCGGGAACGTCGTAATCCCAGAGATCGTGATGCACGGTCTGGAAATGCCAGACTACTTTTCCCGTCGAGCCTCGCAGCGCGACGACTGAGCTTGCGTAATAATCGCTCCCGCGACGAACGCCTCCGAAATAATCGGGGCTTGTGTTTCCCGTCGGCAGAAAGATCAAATCGCGCTCTTCGTCTGCGGACATAATCGACCAGACATTGGCCGTGCCTCGCTCGAAGGAGGCGTCTTTCTTTTTCGCTTTGGCGCGAGACATCTCCACTGACAGAGGCTCCCAACTCCAGCGCAATCGTCCGCTTCGCGCGTCGAAGGCCCGCACGGCTCCGCTCGGCGCCGAGACGCGGTTGTTGTCGCCTATGGCCGAACCGACTACGACGAGATCGCGAATGACCGCCGGAGGAGATGTGACCTGATATTCGCCGGGGTCAGTTTCGGACACGCCTATGCCGGGAGTGAGATCGATCTGACCCTGGAGGCCGAAGTCCTCGCAGGGCTTGCCCGTCGCGGCATCGATGGCTATCAGTCGCGCGTCGTTTGTGGCCGCAAAGATTCTACGGCGACAGGGCTGGCCTTCTTTGACTCGCGTATCGAGCCAGGTGGCAAGTCCGCGAGAGACGAGTTGATTGTGATAGTTTCTCTTGAGATTGATCCTCGGATCGTAGACCCAGCGTTCAGCGCCGGTCGCGGGATCGAGCGCGATGACGCGATTGAAAGGCGTGCTGACGAACAGGGTGTTATCGATGAGAATAGGCGTGCATTGAAAAGCTGAAGTCGAGCGCGCGTTTACTCGATTGGAAACATCTCCTGTGCGATAAGTCCAGGCGACTTTGAGGCGATGGACATTTTCGCGGTTGATTTCAGAGAGCGGAGAGTAGCGGCTGCCTCCCGCGTCGCGCCCGTAGGCGGGCCAGTCGGAAGCCGCAGGGTCGGAAGTTTTTTTCTGCGCCTCGCCCCACACCCCCAGCACTGCCAACAGCGAGATGAGAGTTATGAGGGTCGAGGCGCGCGCGGATCGGCGGAATCTTTTATAAGTCTGACGAGTCATAACGGTTTTCTCCTCAAAACAGGTACAGTAGGCTGCCAGCCTGCTGTTGCTTCAAATTTGCAGGCTTTCAGGCCAATGCCATTAAGTTAAGCTGTGTGTCAGTAGCCCGATGGTGAGGGAGGGCCAGTAGAATCAAGCCCTTGCTGACGCGCGGGCTACTGACACCTTTAAGCCGCCCCCTTAACTTAATGGCATTGGGCTTTCAGGCCATCAACAAGCCGGCCTACGGTTGTACATCAATTTGCATCGAGTCTCGGCGAGTTGATACGACATGCGGGAGAGAAATTGCTTGAGGGAGAAGTAAAATTTCCCGCAGGTTTTTCTTATGGCTCTGTAATGCCGGGGTTGAATTCCGTTAAACAAGGGCGATTGATATAATCTCGCCGATGTCGACCCGCGCGGAAAAAGAGTTGATCGCTGACTTCCTGATAGGAGAAAGCCTCATCCAGCCACAACTCAACCGAATCGTTCACGGTGACGAGACTCTTCAGATCGAGCCTAAAATCATGCGCGTGCTGGTCTGTCTGGCCGAACGACACGGGCAGGTCGTCACCCGCGAAGAGTTGATGTCATCGGTCTGGGGCGATGTCTTCGTCAGCGAACAGGTGCTTTCGCGCTCCATCTCGGAATTGCGCAAGGTGCTGGCCGACGATTCAAAAAATATTATAGAAACCATTCCCAAAACCGGATACCGGCTCGTAGCCCCGCTCTCTTTCGACACCGACAGGGAAACCGAAAGAGCGACGACGATAGAATTTCCTCGCGCTGTCATCGCCAGACCTGAGCGACGATGGGCGACGCCGGGATTAATCATTTCGCTCGCGGCCTGCGTCCTGCTTGCAGTCGCGGCCTTGTGGGGATGGATGCGTTCGCCTTCGATGACTCCGGCTTCGGTGATGCGATTGACGCTCGATCTTTCGGAAACGATGCCCGCGGAGCTTGATCTGTTTCAATCCTTCGCCCTCTCGCCCGACGGATCGCGCATAGCCTACACGGCCAAAAGCGAAGGTCGTTATCAACTCTTCCTCCGCGTGCTCGACCAGGCGGAATCTGTTCCACTGACAGGCACCGAAGGCGGCGCGGGGCCTTTCTTTTCTCCCGATGGCCAGTGGATAGGATTTTATGCCGGAGGCGTGTTGAAGAAAGTTTCCACGGGCGGCGGCGCGCCTCTCATCATAGGCGGCCCTGCCGATGATGCTGTCGGAGCAAACTGGGGCGAAGACGGATCGATCATTTATTCGCGGCGATTCTTCGAAGGTCTTTATCGAATACCCGCAGGGGGAGGCAAAGGCGAACCGCTCACCCTGCTCGATTCCTCAAAGGGCGAGCGTTCTCACTTCTGGCCTGAAATCCTTCCCGGAGGCAAAGTCGCGCTTTTCACGAACTGGCATGGGAGCGGCACTGAGGAGTCTCAGATCGATGCGCTGGTGCTTGCGACCGGCGAGCGTCGCACTCTCATAAAAGGCGGCTCGCGCGCGCGCTACCTTCCGACGGGCCATCTGGTTTATGCGCGCAAGGGCGCGCTTCGCATCACGCCCTTCGATATCGAAAAGCTGGAAGTGACGGGACAATCCGCGCCTGTGCCTGAGCGGCTGGCTACGAACCTCATAAGCGGCGCAGCGCACTACGATTTCTCGCGCGACGGGCTGCTGGTTTATCTGCCCGAACGAGCCCGCAAGGAAAACAGCCGCTTCCTGTGGGTCGATGGCGAGGGACGAGAGCAGGCGTTGATCGAAAAGCCGCAGACCTACTGGACTCCGCGTCTGTCGCCCGACGGGAAGCGGCTCGCGGTAGCGATTCAAAATGAAAACTTCGACATCTGGACTTATGAAATAGCAAACGGCGCGTTCAAGCGACTGACTTTCGAGCGGGGCAACCTCGCGCCCGTCTGGACGCCTGATGGGAAGCGAATCGTCTTCAGTTCCGATACGGGAGGGCCGCCTTTGAACCTCTACTGGAAAGCAGCCGACGGAAGCGACGCGGCTGAACGATTGACTCAAAGTTCGAATCTTCAGTTTGCAGGCTCGTGGTCTCCTGACTCTCGCCTGCTC
>CAZPQE010000063.1:18103-18638 GCA_964588615.1 uncultured Clostridia bacterium
GAAATCGATCCTGCGACGCGATGGGACATCTGGCTGTTCGATATCGAGGAGCGCAAAGCGCGACCGCTCTTTCGGTCGGGGAGCAATGAAACGCATCCGATGTTTTCTCCCGACGGGCGATGGCTGGCCTACACTTCGGACGAGACGGGGCAGCAACAGGTTTATGTGATATCGTTTCCCGACGGCGCAGGCAAGTGGCAGATATCGACCGAAGGCGGCTCGGAGCCTCTGTGGTCGAAGGATGGCCGCAAGCTCTTCTATCGCGCTGGCGAGCGTGTGATGTCGGTCGTAATCGACGAGGGGGGAGGATTCAAAGCCTCGAAGCCGCAGATGGTCTTCGAAGGCAAGTACAAGATCGAGACCATCGCGCTTTTGCCGAGTTATGATCTTGCGGCAAACGGCGACAGATTCGTGATGATGAAGAGCGACGGCGACGCGACGCCCACACGATTGAATCTGGTGGTTGGATGGTTTGAAGATTTGAAGCGTCGCGTCCCTGCGAAGTCGCGCTGAGGATCAATCCAACTCCTTAGGA
>CAZPQE010000064.1:0-8049 GCA_964588615.1 uncultured Clostridia bacterium
TTATGATCCTCAACGTGGCGGTGGGCGGGAACTGGCCGGGCAACCCCGACTCCACTACCACTTTTCCGCAGATGATGACGGTCGATTATGTGAGGGTCTACTACGACGCCGACGCGCGGCGACGGCCCGTAGTGGCTGAAGTGACGGTGAGCGGAAAGAAGCTGATGGTGACGGGAGAGAACTTCGACCGCGCAGCGGTCATCCTGGTGAATGGAGCAGCGCAAAGCACGAAGCCTGACGGTGAGAATCGTTTGCTGGCAAAGAAGGGCGCAAAGAAGATCAAGTCGGGCAATACCGTTCAGGTTCAGGTCAGGAACCCCGACGGGTTGTACTCAGAGTATTTCAGCTACACGCGGCCATGAGTTTGCGCTCATCGAATCTATGAGGAGGCGTTATGAGCGAATCGACTCTTGAGTATGTCAAACGACTGGCCGATCAGCTTGTTGCCGAAGAAAAGCTGAGTCTGGTTGAGCGCCTGGCCAGGAGCTTGAAGCAGGATCAGGCAAAGCGAGCGGGCAGGCGACAGCGCCTGAGTCGTTGCGCGGCGTCTGGCGCGGGCGATTTCCTCAAGACTTCGATGTAGACGCATCTCTACAAAGAGATTCGGCGGGAATGGGAGAAAGAGTAGCCAGAGGCATTCAAGCAATGAACCGACACACCGCCTGATCACGGCGCGCGCAGACCCAGAGCCTTCACGGTCTCTGAGTCTGCGACTGCGCGACCGTCTCTTTTATTGACCACGCCGAAGCTGCCCGCGTAATCCCACATCGTCCATCCAATGCTGTGACGTTCGAGCGCGAGGCGAACGTCTCGAATCCAGGCGGCGCGCGCCTGAAGCGGCGTGTGCCTGCGATAGACTCCGAACTCGTTGCAGGTCACTCGCACTTTGCGACGCGCTGCCCAGTCGGCTACTTTGGCGATTATCGATTCGATTCTTCCCGCGTCCCATCGCTCCTGGCCATAGCGCGCGAGTTCCAAACGCGCAGGCCCGTCAATGATCGATGACAGAACTTCGCTCACCGACTGAGGGGTTGAAGGATAGGGAATGTTTTTGATGTAAGGCCAGGTCTTCGCGCCCCAGTTTGCGCCCTGATGGGTGAAGGTGTGCGGCTCGTAGAAGTGAAAGTTGTAAATCACATTCGAGTCGGCTGCCGGTTCGAGAAACAGAAACTCATCAGGACTCGACCAGCGATGAGCAGTTGCGATGATGGTGTGATGAGGCGCAGAGGCGCGAATCGCTGCGATCATTTTCGCCTGAATGCCGAGCCAGCGATAGCCGTCTGTTATGACAGGCTCGTTGAGTATTTCGAGAAAGACTCTTTCCGGGTCGCGCGCAGAAAGATGCAAGGCCAGCGCGCGCCAGAACTGACTGAATGCTTCCACTCCATCATCTCTGTTCAGCCCCTTCTTGAATTCATCCGACGGATGAATATCGATTATCACCGCAAGCCCGCGCTCAAGTATCAGATCAATCGCCCGGTCGAGATAGCCGAGGTATTCAACTGCGAGCTTGTCGGGATTTTTGATATCGAGCAGGGGCGCAGGCTCGACGCTCAACCGAATGTGATCGAATCCCATCGCCTTGATGAGCGCGATGTCTTCGGCGGTGGTGTGCAGGTCGAAATGTTTTCTGGTGTAGCCGTCCGGCCCGAAGACCTGCGCGAACCAGTGGCTCGTATTGATCCCGCGTCGAAGCCGGGCAAACCTCGCATCGCTCACCCCCGACTGAGCGGATGAATGAGCCGACTGCGGCGAAAACGAAAAAGCGAGAAGAAGAAGAGCGATCAGCGCAAAGCCGACCGCTCGCCCCGGTTTCATAAGCATGTTCCCTCGTCCGCTTCTGTGAGCGATATCTCAACGCGCGCCGAGCAGCACATCGATAGTGAGTTGATCGAGGCGCTCGTACTTGAGCCCACTGGAAGCCATCGCCACACGGTCGAACTGATGCGCGAGCAGCGCCGCCGCTCCTTCTTTGGAATAACGCCCGACCGCAGGAGCGCCCACTCCCGTTTCGGCTATCTCCGCAAGCAGGCTCCTGATCTCCGGGTCGGCGTTCCATCGCTCGGCTCTCTCTTTGAGAATCAGGTAAGTGCGCATGCAACCGGCGGCAAAGTCCTTGACGCCCTCGTAGTCTTCGGTTCGATAAGCGTGCGCGTCGAAATGTCGCGGCCCGCTGTAGCCCACGTCTTCGAGGAACTTCACCAGCCAGAAAGCCGCCAGCGGATTGGCCGAGCCGAACCGCAAATCCTGATCGTAGCGACCGGGCAGTTGATCGTTGAGGTCTATGTGAAAGAGCTTGCCCGCTTCCCACGCCTGAGCCACCGCATGCATCATGTTCAGCCCCGACATGTGCTCGTGAGCGACCTCCGGGTTTACGCCGACCAGTTCCGAGTGATCGAGAGTTTCGATGAAAGCCAGATAAGCTCCGGTCGTAGGCATGTAGATTGCGGCGCGCGGCTCGTTGGGTTTGGCTTCGAGCGCGAAGCGATAATCGTAGCCCTGATCGATTGAGTACTGGCACAGGTAGTTGACGGCCTCGCGCAATCGCTTGATGGCTTCGTCGGCTCTTCGGCAGGCGTCGGTTTCCGTTCCCTCGCGCCCGCCCCAGAGCACGAAAATCTTCGCCCCGAGTTCTGCGCCTATGTCCATGGCGCGCATGGTTTTTTGAACCGCGTAAGCGCGCACGCCCGCGTCGTTGGCGGTGAAAGCTCCGTCGCGGAAGACGGGATCGAAGAAGAGATTGACGGTGGCCATCGGGACTTTGAGACCGTTGGAGTCGCAGGCAGCGCGAAACTCTCTCACTATCCGGTCGCGTTCTGACGGAGTGGCATCGATGGGAACGAGGTCGTTATCGTGAAGGTTGACTCCGAAGGCTCCGACTTCGGCCAGCATACGGACGGCATCTGTGGGGGGAAGCGTGTCGCGGACGGCTTCGCCGAAGGGATCGCGCCCCCGGTTGCCAACCGTCCATAATCCGAACGTGAATTTGTGCTCCGGCCTGGGAGAATATTTATCCTGGCTCATGTTTTTTTCTCCTTGAGAAACGTCCGACAAGCCGCTGGCTTGTCGTTTTCTCGATTTCCATTCTTTCAGGGAGCGAGCGGCGCAGATCGCCCGACATCCGGGACTCCTCAGAATAAGATTCGGGCGAGATTATACCAGATCACCGGCTCAGTCAAGCGAGATGAAATCTGAGCAGGGCTGTGGCGCATTGGGTGCGTTTTCAAAAGTCGGTCGGAATATCCCAACACCGAGTGAAAGGTGAAGAGTGAAGGGTGCGTGCCTTTGATTCCTCCTCCACAGCCTGCTCCGCAGGCTGATGCGGGCATGTCGCAACTTTAATCAGCCGACTTTTGAAAACTGCACCTTGGCGCATTCCCGCTTCCGAGTCGAATCCCCCGGCGGCAGGAGAGTTATCGAGGCAACTGGATCACGAGGATGCTGCCGTTGCGCTGAGTGCTTGAAAGGCCGTTCTCGCTGATTATGGCGCGGTTGGACTGATTATCGATTCCGACTCCGAGAGGGCGCACGCCCTGCGGCAGAGGGATTTCGGCCATCACCAGCTTCGTTGTCAGGTTGATGATCGAAACGCGGGTCGTGTATCGGCTGACGACTACCGCGAGGTTCATCTCCGGGTTTATCGCTACATCGGCTATCGGGTCAATCCCCTGACCGGTGGTGACGGGTATGCGCGCAGTCTGAGCGCCCGCGGCAAGATCGAAGAGGAATACTGCGCCGTCTCGGTGGTTGACGGCAACCGCGATATTGGTCGCCGCGTTGATGTCTATTCTCTCAAAAGCGGTCCCGGATTGCGCTGTCGAATCTATCCGCCTGATGCGCTGGAATGGGGGACTGGCGCTGTAGACGAAGAGCGCGGGCGAAGAGCCTGTGTCCGATGCGACGAAGACGAATTCGCCTGTCATCTGATTGGCCGCCACCCCGGTCAGTATCATGCTCTCGCTTCGAGACGAGATCATTCCGTTTGCGATGTTGAAGAAGAAAGCGCGGCGGGCCAGGCCGGCGTAGCGGGCATTGAAGGCCGCGACGTTGCTGTTGGAATTGACGGCAACCTGAACCGGGTTGATGTTGCTGCCCGAATCCATCAGTTGAGTCACCTTGATCTGCCCGTTTGCAAGATCGAGCACTGCTAGGCTGCCCGCCGGGTTTGCCGTCGAGCCTTCGTTGACCGCAACCACCGAGCGGGACGCGGGGTTGAAGTGTGCGCCTGCGGTCGCGCCGTTGCCTGTGGTCTGGTCTCCATCGATGCCGGAATAAGAGCGGGTGAGAGATGCCTGCGCGATGTCGAGCTCAAGCAGCGAGTCGAGGTGACGGTCTGAAATGTAAGCCCGGTGGCGGGTCTGATCGACCGTCACGCAATAAGGGTATCCTATACCCGACTGCGAAGAAGGATCGTTGAGCAGTGTGAGCGGAGTCGGTTCAATCGCTATGGTGGCAAAGCTGCCGGGCGAGCCTTTGAAAGAGACAGCTATCTCGTTTTGCTGGTTGGGGGCTATTGCGACGACGAGTTTGCCGAATCGTTTCGAGACGAGCTTTTTGCCCAGTATCTCTTTGCCGTTGAGCGTGACCGTGCCTTTGCGGATGCGGGTCGCTTCGCTGTCGCCGTTGATGAGAGTCAGAGTGTAAGGAATCGAGGTGTCGCTTACGGAAAAGGCGCGGGTGGTTTTCGCTTTGCTCGATGAGAGGGTGAAGGTCTCCGGGCCGAAGACCTGAGCCGAGGCCGCGCGATCGCAGGCCAGAAGGCAAAGGATCGAAAGCGAAGCAGCGAAGGATATTTTCATCACCGACACGGCTAACCCTCTGAGGGCTGTTGGAGAGTCAACGCCCACCTTGTCCGAAAAAGCCTAATGGAGACGCGATTCCAGAGAGTCGTGTGTCGGCCACGAATCGATCAGGCCAGCCGCGCGTAGCGGCCCCGGAAGTACAGGAGAGGATTTTCGTCATCGATTGCTACGGCTTCGACCTGGCCGATGAAAATGGTGTGGTCGCCGCCGGGATAAGCCTGGGTCACGCGGCATTCTATGTGAGCAATCGCGCCTTCGATCAGCGGAGAGCCGGTCTTTCCTTCGACTATGGCAAGGCCGTTGAAGCGGTCGGCGTCTCTTGAGGCGAAGCGGGCCGAAATCTGTTCCTGATCCTCGGCCAGGATGTTGACCGCGAAGTGTCTCCCTTCCGAGAGGTGGTCATGGGCGGAGGCTCGCTTATCGATGCAGATCAATATCAGAGGCGGTTCGAGCGAGAGAGAAGAAAACGCGCTGACGGTCAGCCCTAGCCTCTGGCCGTCCTCAGAGAGAGCGGTCACTACGGTCACGCCGCTTGCGAAACTGCCCAGCGCGCGGCGAAATTCATCTTTGCTTACAGCCATCTTTCCTCCGAAATCGAGCCGTTGGAGCGCAAGCCTCCAAAAACAATGAAAGTGACAAGCGACCCTTATTCGAAACTTTTTCCGTCGCCTGTCACTTATCTCTTGTCACTGCTTTTTGTATTTATCGATGAGTTCTCTCATCCCGGCGGTCGAGCCTTTTCTGGATTTGTAATAAAGCTCCAGGCTCTGCAATATCTGATCGTGAAGCTGCTTGAACTGCTCCTGGCCTTCGGCCAGCGCGACCGAGTGAGCGAACTGCTCGATGACTTCATCCATCTTGGCCATCGCCTTCTTGTAAGTGTCTTCCTTGGCCGGGCCTCCTGTTATGCTCTGGTACTGTTTGGCCAGCGCCTGGTATTCCTCATCTATCATGCTGCCCAGCAGCATATAGGTCACCGGGTCGGTCGAGTTTAACGACGCCGCTTTTTCCAGGTGCTCTCTGGCCCCGGCCTTGTCCTGAGTGAGGTAGGCCATGATGCCAAGCGCCTGATAGAGGTGAGGCAGCCAGCGGGTCTTGTACTCGTCCCACTGCTGCGCTTCCATGGTGGCGGGCTTTTTGTCTTCTTCGATCAGAGCTATGGTCTTCACCGCGTACTGCTGGCTCTGAGTGAGGTACTTGTTATTGTTTCGCTTGAGTTGTTCCACTCCTATGAGCGCCATTTGAGTCATGGCGGTTACGTCTCCGGGATTCTTTTCGAGCAGTTTGGCAGAGGCCGCGAAAGCCTGATCGTAGCGTTGAGCCTTGACGTGAGCCTCGATGAGCGTGGCATAGATGTTTTCGAATTCGGCGGGTTGATCGAACAACACCGCGAGGTTTTCGAGCAGGGTGGTCTGCTGCGCGGGGTCCTGAATTTTCATTATCTCGGCTCCGAGATTGCTGACCACCTGCGCCCGCAGCGTGCTTTTGGGAAACTTCTTAACGAATTCGCCCGCCGCTTTCATCTTGGCCGCGATGTCCGTGGCGGCTTGAATCTTTTCGACCGCCTTGCGCTCGCCATCGGGAATCTGCGGGCCTTTCGGCTGAGACTCCTTAGGGCCTGACTGAGCCAGCAGCGATGAGGCTGTCACGAGCGACAACGCGCATACGGCAAGCGCACGCCTGGCCTTTACTATTGCTGATTTCATTCTTTTCCTCTCTGATTGACTGATATGATCGGGTTGTGTGCCACTTTCCACAACAGCAGGTATTGTGCTGGAAGCAAGGCCCGTTGCGCAACCCGACGATCACTCTCCAAGCGGCAGTTGTGTCGGTCAGAGCAGTCGGACCCGTGCTTGCGCGGACTGCCGACGCGCCTCTCAACTTGCATGATTGATCCGGGCTTGATCGCCCTGCTTTCAATGATTATTATTCGCGCGACCGCTGTTCTCACAGGAGGAATCCCGCGATGCATTCATGCCGTCTCGTCGCTTTATTGATTCTCATCTGCCTGCTCATGCCCGCTCGATTCAGCGCGGCAGGGAGGAAGCTGAAAGTCGGCGTGGCGAAAGTCTCAATCACTCCCTTCGGCCAGAACCCGGACTGGGACGGAACCGTCACCGAATCGGGCGTATGGGGCGAAAAATTCACCGACCTCGATAACGACCGCCGATGGGACAAGGGCGAGCCTTTCGAAGACGACCCCGGAAACACTGCCATCGATTCCGACTCGAAAGACAAATATGACGGAATCTATCTGGCCGGATTCGGCCCGAACCGAATAGCCACAGGCAGGCACGACGATTACTGGGCGCGCGCCCTGGTGCTGGAATGCGGAGCGACCAGAATAGCCATCGTTTCGATAGATGTCATTGGCTACTACTCGCAGGGAAGCTACTACGGGCTTGCCGAAATTCAAAAGCTCATCGATCCGCGACTCTCGATAACCGATATCCTCATCACCAGCACTCACAACCACGAAGCGCCCGACACCATAGGCGCCTGGGGCGCGCACTCTCTGAGCGACGGCAAGTACCCCAGGTATCTCAAATTCATCGACCGGCAGATAGCCCGCGCCATCGAAGAAGCCGCCCGTCGCACCGCGCCTGCGCGAATGAAACTCGGACTGACCGACCCCCGGCTCTCTCCTTCCATCGCAGGCATGCAGACGCGCACCGGCGGGAGGCCCCCGAAATTCTTCGACGAAGAAATGCGAGTGATGCACTTCGTAGGCGCTCGCGGAACAACCATCGCCACGCTCATAAACTGGAACACTCATCCCGAATCGATGGAAAACGAGAACACGATGATGACCTCGGACTTCCCTCACTCCGTGCGCGAAACGATCGAAAAAAAGCTCGGCGGAGTGGCCGTCTACGTGAGCGGCGACATAGGCGCCGCTGAGATCATAGGCGACACCAACAACCAGGGCGGCGACCGCGCGACTTTCGACGGAAAGGATTTTCCGCTCGTCAAAGGCAACCGTCCAGTGTTCACATTCGAGCGGACGGAAGCCATAGGCCGCGATGTCGCCCGCGCCGCCCTCGACGCCATCAATCGAGGAGAGTGGAGCGAGGTCGCTTCTATCGAAGTCAAAAAAGCCAGGCTTTCGGTTCCGATGGACAACCGGGGCTATATGTTTCTCATGTCCAGAGGCGTGCTCGACACCGGCCCGCGCCCGTCGGAGGGCCAGCCGTTTATGGTCGAAACCTGGGTCTATGCGATCACTCTCGGCCAGGCCCAGATGATT
>CAZPQE010000064.1:8059-18492 GCA_964588615.1 uncultured Clostridia bacterium
CAGATGATTTCGACGCCGGGCGAGTTGTTCCCCGAAGTTTTTTATGGTGTTGAAAAATACCGACGCCGCGACTGCCCCCAGGCCGATACCGGCAGGCCGATGGAGCCGGGCGTGCGCGACAGGATGAAGAAGAAATACCGTTTCGTGCTCGGACTCTGCCCCGACGAGTTGGGCTACATCGTGCCCGGTTATGATTTCCTCGCTCCCTCATTCGGCCTTTCTGGATTGCAGGAGGCCAAAGACCCCTGCAAATCGAAAGGCGTTACCGATCATTATCACGAGACCAATTCGGCAAGCTCTCAGCTTGCGCCTGCCTGGGCCTGTATTGCCGCGCAACTTCTCGACGGCAGCATGCCCGACGCCCAGGCTTGTCGCGGAATGAAGTGAGGTCGGCGCATCAGATGCCTTCCAAAACATTCTGCGAAAATCTGATGCAACCAATCTGTGAAATCTGCGGATCAGCCTTCGACAGCCATAGCGACCGCGTTGCCTCCGCCGAGGCAGAGGGCGGCGATGCCGCGCCGCGCCGCTCGCCGCTGCATTTCATAAAGCAGGGTCACGAGTATTCGCGCGCCGCTGGCTCCTATCGGATGACCCAGCGCGACCGCGCCTCCGTTGACATTCAGGCGATCGGAATCGATGCCGAGTTCGCGGGCGACGGCGACGGCCTGAACTGCGAAGGCTTCGTTGAGTTCTATCAGATCGACATCCTTAAGCGTCCATCCGGCGCGCAGGAGAGTTTTTTTGATGGCCTCGACCGGAGCCATCATGACGAGTTTGGGTTCCACACCGCTCGTAGCCTGCGCGACGATGCGGGCCAGAGGCTTTTTGCCGAGCCGCTCGGCAGTCTCCGACGACGAGACGATCATTGCCGCCGCTCCGTCGTTAACTGCCGGAGCGTTGCCTGCCGTGACCGTGCCGTCTTTTTTGAAGGCGGGTCTCAACCGTGACAGAGCTTCGAGAGAAGCGTCCGGGCGCGGGCCTTCGTCCTTATCGATTATGAGCGACGCGCCTTTTTTCTGCTGTATTTCGACCGGGACGATTTCCTCATCGAACCGGCCTTCTGTGATTGCGGCGACGGCCTTGCGATGAGACTCCAGCGCGTAAGCGTCCTGCTGCTCGCGCGAGATATTGTAACGCTCGGCGACCACTTCGCCGGTCTGTCCCATGTGCCAGTCGTCGAAGGCGCACCACAGCCCGTCGTGTATCATTGAATCGATCAACTCGCCGCTGCCCATGCGATAACCTTCGCGGGCGCCTCTGAGCAGGTAAGGAGCCGAGGACATCGATTCCATGCCGCCTGCCACTGCCACATCTATTTCGCCGACTCGGATTCCGTTTGCGGCAAGCATTACTGCTTTGAGGCCAGAGCCGCACACTTTGTTTATGGTCAGGGCGGCGACCGAATCAGGGAGGGCGGCGCGGAGGGCGACCTGACGGGCGGGGTTCTGGCCGTTGCCCGCCTCAACGACATTGCCAAAGATGACTTCATCGACTGCCGAAGCGTCAATGGCTGCGCGCTCGAGGGCGGCTCGCGCGGCTATGACTCCCAGATCGACGGCGCTGAGGTCTTTGAGCGCGCCGAGAAACCTGCCCACCGGGGTGCGCGCGGCGGAAAGTATCACTGCATGGGTCATAAAAATCCTTTCGATACGGGTTCGAATCTGAGAGAGCATTTTAGGCTCCGGTCAGATCGAGGCGCAAGAAGGCTGGGTTTGTCATCCTCAGCCTGCCGGTGGTAGACTGCGATGTAAACCTACACCAACCGGCGAGGAAAAAGATGCGCGCAATAATTCTGGCAGGCGGAAAAGGCACGCGGCTGCGGCCTCTGACAGTTCATACCCCGAAACCTATCCTTCCAATCGCAGGCCAGCCGTTTCTGGTTTATCAACTCGAACTCCTCAAGCGGGCCGATGTGAGCGATGTCACCCTTTCGCTTTCCTATCAGCCTCAGAAGATCGAAGACAAACTCGGCGACGGAATCGATCACGGCGTGAGAATCAGCTACACAGTGGAGTCGTCTCCTCTCGGAACTGCCGGAGCTTTTCGCAACGCCGCCGAATCGATAAAAGACACCGCGTTGGTGCTCAACGGCGACCTGCTGACGGACATCGACCTCGGAGAGCTCATAAACTTTCACCGCGAGAAAAAGAGCATAGCCACAATAGCGGTATTCGAGGTCGCAAACCCTGCGGGCTACGGGCTGGTCGAAATCGATGCGGAAGCGCGAGTGCGTCGCTTCATCGAAAAGCCCAAGGCGGATGAAATAACCTGCAACACTATCAACGCCGGAATATATGTCCTTGAGCCTCGCGCGCTCGAATACGTCCCGACGGGCGAGCCTTCGATGTTCGAATACGTCGTCTTTCCGAAGCTGCTTCAGGCCCTAGAGCCCGTCTACGGATTCACCCATCGCGGGTACTGGCGCGATGTCGGAACCAGCGCCAGCTATCTTCAGGCCAACCTGGACGTGATCGACGGAAAGATAAATCTCCTCGACCGATTGCCGCCTGAGCGCGGAGAAAAATTCGACCGCTCGGCGGAAATAGACTCCCTGTCAGTAGTCGATCCGAGCTGCACCATCAAAGCGGGCGCGCAGATAATAAACTCGGTCATCGGGCGCAACTGCTACATCGAAGAACGGGCGCGCATAGAAAACTCGGTGGTGCGCGGGGCCTCGCGCATCGGGACCAACGCTCAGGTGCGCGGCTCGGTCATAGGCAGAAGCTGTCACGTGGGCCGCTCGGCGACAGTGACCGAAGGCTCATCGCTCGGCGATAAATCCATACTCACTGATTACTCTCAAATCTGATTTGCCCTTTGTCATTGGTCATTTGACAAATGACAAGTGACAAATGACCAATGACCAATATGAAAGTGATGATTCGCGCGCCGAACTGGGTCGGGGACGCGGTGATGGCTGCGCCCGCGCTCTATGAGATCAGGCGCATATTCGACAAAGCGCGCATAACTCTCCTTGCCCGGCCCTGGGTCGCGGGCCTGTTTGACGGCGAAGCGGTGGCCGATGATCTAATCGAGACCCAAGACGCTCGCGGATTGATCGGGTCAACAGGCCGCTTCCTGCGGGACGCGCGAAGATTGCGCGCCGAACGGTTCGACTATGCCATCCTGCTTCAGAACGCCTTCAGCGCGGCGCTCGCGGCGCGGGCCGCAGGCGCGCAAATCATTGTCGGATATCCTACCGACGGTCGCCGTCTGCTGCTCGATGAAATCATCCGGTTCGAGCCTGAGTATGAAAAGAGGCATCAGGTTTTTTATTACCTCCACATCGCTTCTGAGATCGAAAAGAAACTCGCTGGCGCAAGCCTCGTCGATATGACCGAAGCCGCGCCCCGTTTGCGTGTTTCAGATGAAGAGCGCCGTCGGGCGAGACTAAAGCTTGCTGAGTTGGGCGTCGAAGAAGGGGCGAGAGTGGTCGCGCTCAATCCGGGAGCGACCAACAGCCGCGCCAAGCAATGGCTCGCAGAGCGATTTGCCCGCGTCGCCGACCTGCTTGCAGAGCACGACGGATTTCAAACCATCATCGTCGGCGCATCGGGCGACCGACAGGTAGCTGATGAAGTAGCGAGCAAAATGCGCTCGCGCGCCAGGGTGCTTGCCGGAAAGACGACCGTAGCGGAGTTGAAATCGGCGCTTGCCTGCTCTTCGTTGATGATATCGAACGACACTGGCCCGGCGCATGTGTCTGCGGCTCTCGGCGTGCCTACGGTGGTCATCTTCGGCCCGACCGAACATTTCGCCACTCGCCCGCTTTCCCCGCTCGCTGCCGTCGTTCGCCATCAGGTCGAGTGCTCGCCCTGCATGTTGAGAGACTGCCCGATAGATCATCGCTGCATGACGCGGGTCGAGACGGATGAAGTTTATCGAGTGGCAAAGAGTTTGTTGTAGAGAAGAGAGGCGGGCGGCTCGGGCCGCCCGAGGGAATTATCCGCTGTTTGGTCTTTCATGGGTTCGTTCTGGTCGATAAGAGCGCGACAGGCGAGTGAAAAATACATGCCCGGAAAGATTTCGAGCCAGGCTCGTTTCGCGCTTCAATCGATTCTGTGTTATTATCCGGCCGAATTTCCAGACGGAGGCCCTTGATGCCTGTCGCAACCAATGATTACCTTCTGGCCATCGCCTAGCTGCCTGCCGGAGTTTCGCTTGAGTATGAGCAACTGCTCGCCGAGGTCGGCGAGGGCTGCGCGGCGCGCATCTTTTACGACCAGGGGAGAATGGAAATCATGGCGACGGCATTTCCTCACGAAAGAGCGAAGAGCGTCATACATGATCTGGTCGTCGTCTTGAGCGACGAGCTTGATATAGATGTTGAATCGTTCGGCTCGACGACTTTCAGAGCGGAGATGAAATCGAAAGGCGCGGAGCCTGATGATTGTTTTTATGTGCAGAATGCTTCACTGGTCATCGGCAAACAGGAAAATCTGGACCTGACCTTTGACCCGCCGCCGGATATCGCGCTTGAAGTCGATCACACCAGCGCCTCTCTCGATAAGTTCCCGATCTACGCGGCCCTCGGCGTGCCGGAAATCTGGCGGGTGTCCAAAAGCACGGTGCGAATCCACATCCTCTCGGAAGACTGGTATGATGAGTCTCCTGCCAGCCGCGCTTTTCCTTTTCTCACCTCCGAAACCCTCTCCAAATTCCTCGCGCAGAGACTCTCTGAAGGCGAACGCCGCGCCGCCCGCGCATTTCGCGCCTGGCTTGCCTCACATCGACACGGGCCAGAAACAAATCCGTGAGCATTCGTCGCATCCGTCGAATCAGCGCCTGATTCCTTCCCGACAACTTTACTCCGCCAGTCCCATGACATCTTCAAACACCGAGCGTATCTCAGAGAGATGATGCAAGGTCACTTGCTCGACTTCCTCAGCCGAAGCCAACCCCAACGCGCGGGCCAGATCGCCTAAAGCCATGTCGGAAGCGGGCAGCGCGGGGGTGGGGCGATCAAGCAGCAGCCGCATCCAGTGATCGACTCTTCGCAGAAACAGGTAGCCGTCGAATAAAACGCCCGCCGACCTGTCATCCAGAGAACCGCGCTCGGCGAGGCGCTTGACGAGCGATTGTGTGCCGTGTTCGGGCGGATAATAAATCCGGTCGCGGAGTTGAAGATATCGGGTGATGAAATAAACATCGGTCATCCCGCCTCTGCCCCACTTGATGTCAGGCCGGCCTGTGCGGGCTTTCTCGCGTTGGAGCCTCATCCTGATGGCCGAGAGTTCTTCTCTCAGCCGGGGGTTGCGCGAGGATTTGTCGAATGCCGCCCGGCAGATGGCTTCTCTTGCGCGCGCTCCTAAGTTCAGACAGCCTGCGACCTCGCGGGCTTTCAGATAAGCCGAATGCTCCCAGGCCGAAGCGCGCTCGCTCACATAAGAAGTGAAGCTGCTGAGTCCCTGCGCCAGAGGCCCGCTCTGCCCGTCGGGCCGCAGCCTCAGATCGACGCGATAAACGAATCCTTCTCTGGTTATCGATGAGAGAGCGCGGGAGAGTTGACTGGTGAGGCGGGCATAAAACTCCTGCGGCGAAGCGGCCTGCCCGCTGGCGCTCAAAACCGCAGGCGGCCACGCCGCCTCATCATCGAAGACTATGAGCAGATCGAGGTCCGAGCCGTAGTCCATCCCCGCGTGGCCGAGTCGGCCCAGCCCCAGAACGGCGAAAGGCAACGCGGACGGCTCGACCCCTTCGTGGCCGAGCGACTCCAAAGCCGCTTCCAGAGCCAGTTCCAGGGACGCTTCGGCCAGCGCCGTCTGCTCAAGGTTGATCGCCCTGAGCGCGTCGCCGCTCAACGCCGACAGATCGCGGCAGCCTATCTCGACTATCAAACGATGCCACTCGCGTCGCAGAGCGTCGAGGCGTTCGGGTTCTTCGCGCAGGCGGTCGCGCATCAATCGGAGAAAATCCGCCTTCGACAGCGGCCCCTGGGACTGCGCCGCCGATGGCGCGAGCGCGGGCCGGGATACGAGGATATGCGCCAGATATTGACTGCCGAGCGCCCTCATCAACTGCTCCGCAAACTCGCCGAGTCCGTCGCCTGCGAGCCGCTCGCGCGACGGTCTCGATTGCTCCTTATCATAAGTGGCCAGCGAATTCGCCCACCCTACCAGGTTGCGAAGCGAACGCTGAGGGTTGATGACGCGAGACAACGCAAGCCTTATGGCTTCGCCTGCCCGCAGGGTTTCTTTCGACACATCGATGGAGTCTTCTCTGCCTGAAACCATCAGATGAGCAAGCGCGGAAGCCGCCTGATGGAGGAATCTCTCCGTCTCGTCATCGACGACGATCTCTATCTGGCCTGCTGCGGCCTTCTGCTCGATTGCCTGGGCGAATATGCGATTGTAGACGGCTCTGACTGCCGAGGTGTGAGCCCCAAGATCGGCGAGGAAGGCCGACGCCGGATCGCTCCTGTCGAGATAGCCCGCGCGTCGGGCAAGCATTTCGAGCCGGGCGCGGTCTGCCGGCAGGCGATGGGTCTGTGCGCCCTGCTCCATCTGCAATCGATGCTCGGCCGTTCGCAGGAATGAGTAAGCCGATGAAAGCCGCGCGCGCTCAGATTCCGTGAGGTAGCCTTTTTCGGCAAGGCGCTGAAGCACTATAAGCACATGAGTCGAGCGCACCCAGGGCTCGCGCGCGCCGTGCGCGAGTTGAAGAGCCTGAGTGATGAACTCGATCTCGCGGATGCCGCCCGGCCCGAGCTTGACGTTGAAAGCGCCGCCGCGCCGCGCTTCCTCTCGGTCTATCTTCTCTTTGGCCTCCCGCACTCCGGCTATCGCTTTGCCGAGCGAATCGCGCGGAAAGATGATATCGCGCACGCTCATGAGAAAATCGCTCACCACGCTTTCGCTTCCCGCCGAAGCGCGCGCGCGAATCAACGCCTGGCGCTCCCATGGGCGCGCCTTTCGGCGATAGTAATCGGCTGCGCGGGCGACTTCCCACACCAGATCGCCGTCGCGCCCGTAGGGGCGAAGCCTCAGATCGATTCTGAAGACTGCGCCCTCGCCGTGACTGGTCCCGATCAGGCGAACCACTTTTTGAGCCACCTCGGTGAAAAACTCTTTGTTGGAAATCACTCCCTCGCGCCTTCGCCCCGCGCCTGCCGTTTCGCCTTCGCCCTCGTAGAGGAACATCAGATCGATATCGGAAGCGTAGTTGAGCTCGCGGCATCCAAGTTTGCCTAAAGAGACGATGGCCAACTGAGCCTGCGCGATGCGGCCCCGCTCATCGCGGGTGAGCGGCGAGCCGTGGCTGTTTACCGCTTCCTGATGGGCGAGCGAGAGCGCGTAGTCGAGTATCGCGTCGGCCAGGTTCGAAAGCTCCTGGGTCACTTCCGAGAGCGAGGCCACATCGAGGCAGTCGCGCAGATAAATCCTCAGCAGTTCGCGGTTCTTGAATCGCGCGAGCCGCGTCGCCGGCGCGATGCCGATTAGAAGCGTCGTCATGCGGGCGAGTTCTTCCGACATCTGCTCGGCGGTCTTCGAGCGACCCGGATCGCCTTCGCGCCGCAGCCACTCTATGTGCTCCGGGTGTCTCAAAAGGGTGTCGGCCAGAAACGGGCTGTAAGCGGCAAGTGTGAGCAGGCGACTGAGCAGCCGTCGATTGCGCAGGGCGTCGGGAGCCAGCGGTTCGAGTTGATGGAGAAACAGGCGCGCCGCTCGCGGATCGGGCAGCGAGAGGATGAAAGTTTCCATGCCGCTGGCGTCGGGTTCCTTCATTGCCAATATACTCTAACAAACTGTCGCCCGGTGATTGCAACCGCGCGCGCCTTTGCGCGCCGAAGAATATCTGCAAAGCTACGCGGTTTTCTCTATTCCGAGACAGGGCAGAAGATTGCGCGCGGCGTTTCGAGCATCTCTGCTTGTCGATGGAATAAACGGGCAGGGGCGTTGATTTTCCTGTTTGCCGAGCATATTCTGTCGTCCAACTACCATTTCGCAGGCAAGGAGAGTGTATTGTGAAAAGAAAACGAATAAAGCTTTCAGCCGCAGGTCTGTTCTTCATCGGGCTGATGGCGGCGCTGCTTTCAGACAGCCCGGCCATAGAAACCGCGCATGGATTTTCGAGCGGCCCTCCGGCAGGGCGTACCGGAGCGCCGGGAGAGCAGACCTGCGCGACCGCAGGGTGTCATCAGGGCTCGCTCAACGCAGGGCCCGGAACCTTTGCCATCATCGCGCCCGCTGTCTATGAACCGGGCGAGGTTTATCAGATAACGGTGAGACATACCACCAACGATTCTTCGCGTCGTCGATGGGGCTTTCAACTGACCGCGCTGACTACGGCTAACAACAAAGCCGGGAACCTGGCAAACGCGGGCGGCTCGACCTCAGTGCTCGACGATGACGGGCCGGGATTCAACCGGCAATACATCGAGCATACTCTGGTGGGAACGTTTCAGGGACAGACCTCGCAGGCAAGCTGGACTTTCAACTGGACTGCGCCCGACACCGACCTGGGGCCGGTAATTTTCTACGCCGCAGGCAATCAGGCCAACAACGACGGCAACAACACCGGCGATCAGATTTACACCGCCAGGGACGCGGTGATGACAGGCCCGCCCGAAATCACCGGAGCGGAAGTGAGCGGCAAGAAATTGATCGTCAGAGGAAAGAACATCGATTTCGGCGCCGAACTCCGTATGAACGGCTCGAAGCAGAAAAAAACTTCCAACGACGCGCAGGACCCGACCTCCGCGCTCATAGCCGCAAAGTCCGGCAAGAAGATCGAGCGCGGCCAGACAGTGGTGCTTAAAATCACCAACCCCGACGGCGCGATGTCAGCCGAATTCCAGTTCACCCGCCCCCTGTAAAAAACAGAACTCTTTTCCGACACTGCAAGCCATCACGGATTGGTTGCTCATCCGTGATGGCCCGTCGCACCTTTCATGCTTGATGCAGACGCCCGGTCTGGCATATATTCGGCGCGAGTTTTCATGCCTTTCGGATCGGAGACCAGAATATGTCTGACAAACTCAATCGCAGAGACTTCGTAAAAACAGCCGTCGGAGCAGGAGTGGCCGCATCGACAGGCGCTCACTGGGCCTTTGGGCGCGTTCTCGGCGCAAATGATCGAATCAACCTCGGAGTCATAGGGGTCGGCGGGCGC
Organism: uncultured Clostridia bacterium; assembly: GCA_964588615.1. GTDB lineage: Bacteria > Acidobacteriota > Blastocatellia > UBA7656 > UBA7656 > UBA7656. The sequence goes on from CAZPQE010000064.1 coordinate 17,174, forward strand.
GGGATGTCGCTCCTGGACTGGGCCGCAAAACAGGGCGAAAAGGAGGAAACTCCCGCTCAGGTGGTCGCCGTCTGCGACGTTTACGCAAAGCGCAAACGACTGGCTGAAGAGAAAGCCGGATGCCGGGGCTGCATGGATTATCGCGAGATAATCAACAACAAGGATATCGATGCGGTCATCATAGCCACACCCGATCACTGGCACGCGCGAATGGCGATAGAAGCGATGGAGCGCGGCAAGGATGTCTATCTCGAAAAACCTATGACCCACACTGTTGACGAAGCCCGCCGCGTTTACGAAACGCAGCAAAAGACTGCTCGCGTGCTTCAGGTCGGCTCGCAGACGACGAGTTCCGATCAGTGGTGGAAGGCGCGCAAGGCCATCGAGGACGGAATGATCGGCAAGCTGATAATGAGCCAGGGATCTTATCATCGCAATTCGCGCGAGGGAGAATGGAACTGGAAGATCGATGCGGAGGCCGGGCCTGACGGGAAGGGCGATGATTTCATCGATTGGAAGATGTGGCTCGGAGACGCGCCCTCTCGCAGATACGACGCGGATCGTTTCTTTCGCTTCCGCAAATACTGGGACTATTCAGGCGGAGTTGCCACCGACCTCTTCTATCATGTGATGGCCCCATTGCAGATATGCTGGGGCGAGGCGCAGTTTCCTTTTCGCGTGACCGGCACGGGCGGAATTTATATGTTCAAGGACGGGCGCGAGGTCCCCGACACCTTCACACTGACGGCTGACTTTGCGCGAGGCCATACGGTAGTGCTCACCTCCTCGATGGCCAACGACACGCACATACCGGGTCTGATCAGAGGCTCGCACGGAACCATAGTGATAGTCTCTCACGGTCGCTTTGAGGGGACGGTCAATGAAATCACCGTCACGCCTCAGCGCATCTACAGAAAAGAATTCGAAGAGAAGCACAAATCGACGGAAGTGGCGATCAAATGCGAGCCGCGCCCTTCGCACATGGAAAATTTCCTCAGATGCGTGAGGACGAGAGAAAAGCCCGTGCTCGACGCGCTCACCGCCTACAAAGCGCAAGCGGTAATAAGCATGGCCGTGCAGTCTTACCGTGAGGGCCGCGTTATGTTTTTCGACGAGCGGCGGCAGAGAGTCGTCCGCGACGCGCCCAGAACGTAGTCGAGGCAAACGCAGGATGTTTCGGCGAAAGCGAAGCCTTCGAAGCTCCGCTCGATTTTGCCTTCTATACTGCGCGCGGTCATAAACTGAGCTTTCGAAGCAAGTCGTGTCAGTATCCCGACCGTCAGGCTTGGTTGGCTCAGTCTCAGCCCTTGCTCACGCGC
>CAZPQE010000065.1:0-18447 GCA_964588615.1 uncultured Clostridia bacterium
GTACATCTTCGGCTCCTCATAAAAAAGTCTGGAGTCCAGAGTCTGGAGTCTGGAGAGGGCGCGCGCAATCTGGCAGGTCGCGCGACATCGAAGACCCCATCGTGTTTAGTCTTTTTCGACTCTTTTGAATTCGAAGGTCATGCCGCCCTGAATCAAAGAGAAGCCGGTGACTTTATCGCCTTCGACTTTGAACTTGATCGTTGCCGTCACCTCGACGATGTTGAAAGTGGTTTTGTCGGAAGCCGCGACGTTGAACGATCCCTGACCCTCCACGCGTCCTGTAAGCTTGCTGTCGGTGAAGGTGAAAGTCAGGAGTCCGACCTCTTCGTTTTTATAAACCCCGGCGTAGCTCTTGAGGGTGTCGGCATCGACCTGGAATTTGGGAGGGTCGGGCGGTCTGGCCCCTGCTGCCTTGAGAAGTTCGATGATTTCCTTGTTGCCTGCCGCCGTTGCCTGCGAGAGCGCCTGCGTGAGTGTTTCGGGGATCGCGCCTCCTTTTTCGAGCGCGACTTTCACCAGCCCGGCATTGCCTCCCTGAACTCCCATCATCAACACCTGATCGATTCCGCGCGCGCCTTTATCAAGAAGCATTCGCGTGATTTCGATATGGCCCTTCATCGCCGCCCAGGTGATCGGGGTCGCGTTGTAAAAAGTATCGCGGACGTTGACATCCGCGCCGCGCTCGATCAGAAGCCTGACGACTTCCGTATGCCCCTTGTCGCAGGCATAAGCCAGAGCCGTCGCCCCATATCGCGTTTTGGTGTTCACGTCTACGCCTTTGTCAAGAAAAGTCTTCACTGCCGCAAGGTCGCCACGGCGCGCGGCTGAGAGGAAATCTTCTCCCTGATCCTGACCCCAGGCGGTAAGAGGCAAAAGGCAAAAGGCAAAAAGTAAAATGTAAAAGGCAAAAACACTTTTTACGTTTGCCTTTTTTCCTTTGCCTTCTGAGATCAGCCCTTTGATTTTCATCCTGTACCTCGCAAACTTTCTGTTTCGCCGGAAAATGATTTGTGATTAGCCGATTTGCCATTGGAAGAACGCCCGGCGGAAGCGGCAAGTTCTGAATTTCTCGCAGCTTGACTCAGGCGACTGCAAAATTATATCTTGAACCGAGTGAAGTCAAGCAATCAGGCACAAGGCTGTAACACATCCCGTCCACAGATCGTATTCGAGCATGTCGAATACAATCACTTACTGGTTTGAGGACAGAGTATGAAAAGAATTCCCGCCCTGCCTTTGTCGTTCGTTTTGTTGACCTTCGCCTTTGGCTCGCCGCCCGCTCAGATAAGCGACTGGCCCGACTGGCGCGGCCCGTTAAGAGACGGTCAGTCAATCGAAAAAGGATTGCCCGCGCGCTGGTCTCCTGCGGGTGAAAACCTGTTGTGGAAAGCTCCGCTCGGAGGCCGCTCGACGCCCATCGTCGAAGGGGCCCGACTCTATCTGCAAAACGGGGCAGGGAAGGGCGCAACGCTTCAGGAGCGCATAGTCTGCCTCAATGCCGATACGGGCAAGCTGATATGGGAATATAAATTCAACGTCCACTCAAGCGACGTCCCTCCTCATCGAATAGGCTGGGCCTCGCCCGCTGCCGATCCTGCTACGGGCAACGTCTATGCCAACGGAGTAGGCGGGCATCTGCTCTGCCTGTCGAAAGACGGAAAGCTTTTATGGGAGCGTTCGCTCTCTGAAGAATTCGGCATGTGGACGACCCATGGAGGAAGAACCGTCTCGCCGATCATCGAAGGCGATCTGGTCATCATCAGCGGGCCGAACGACGGATGGGGCGAGCAGTCTCAGCGCCGCCATCGCTTCTTCGCCTTCAACAAACGCACGGGCGAATGCGTGTGGGCATCGACTCCGGGTCAGCGGCCTTATGATACGACTTATGCGCCCCCCGTTGTCGCTGTGATCAATGGCACGCCGCTCTTGATCACGGGCGGAGGCGACGGCGCAACGCACGCGATGAAATTGCAGACCGGCGAACCCGTCTGGAGCTTCACGATGGCCAAACGCGGCATCAACACCGGAGTGGTAATCAAAGGCACGACCGCGATCGTAAGCCATAGCGAAGAAAATATCGATACGAGCGAGATGGGACTCCTCGCCGCGCTCGACGCCACATCGAAAGGACAGATAACGAAAGACAAGGCGCGATGGGCCACAACCGGCTGGCAGGGCGGATTCTCTTCGCCCATCATCGATGGCGACCGAATCTATCAGGTCGATAACGGAGCCAACCTCTTCGCCTTCGATGTCAACACGGGCAAGTCGCTCTGGCAGATCAACCTCGGAACGATTCAAAAAGCCTCGCCCGTTCTGGCCGACGGCAAGCTTTATGTCGGAAGCGAAAACGGTCGCTTCTTCATTCTTAGGCCCGGAGCCGACAAATGCGAAATACTCGATGAGGATCAGCTTGGAACCGAGGGCTCTCCTGAACAGATAATCGCTTCGGTCGCAGTCTCTCGCGGCAGGGTTTATCTGGTCACCGATCAGGCGCTCTATTGCATAGGCAGAAAAAACGCCGGGACTTTGTGGAAACCCGATCCGATAGTGACTACTGCGCAGCCGGGAGCCGCGCCCGCTTACCTTCAGATCACACCTACCGAATTGATGCTGAGGCCCGGTCAATCGATCCGATTCCACGCGCGATTGTTCGATGAGCACGGTTTATTCATACGCGAAGAACAACCGCAATGGTCGCTGGCCGGAGTCAAAGGCGATATCAAACCTGACGGCACATTCACCGCATCGTCAGACGCGGCTCAGGTGGGACTCGTCAAAGCGACAGCAGGCAATCTGGCAGGCGCGGCGCGAGTGCGCGTCATAGGGATGCCGCCTTACGCGGAGGATTTCGAATCATACGCAGTAGACGGCGGCCCGCTGCACTGGGTCAACATCACGGGCAAATATCTCGTCCGCGAGGTTGAGGGAAATAAAGCGCTGATGAAGCAGCCCATCCCGCCTATCTTCAAACGCGCTCGCGCATTCGTAGGCTGGCACACGCTTTCGAACTACACCGTAGAGGCTGATGTGCGCGCGACTATGAAGCGTCGTCAGATGGGCGATGCCGGAGTCGTGGCTCAACGATATACGCTCGTCTTGTTCGGCAACCATCAGCACCTGGAGCTTCAATCGTGGCAGCCTGAAACCCAACGCACCGTCAAAACGCCGTTCGAGTGGAAGCCCAACAAGTGGTACAGGCTCAAGCTCGAAGTGCAGACGCTCGCGGACGGAAAAGTGAGAGTGCGGGGCAAGGCGTGGACAGTGGGAGAAGCGGAGCCGGAAAAATGGCTCATAGAAAAAATCGATTCGATGCCGAATCTTCACGGGAGCCCCGGCATCTACGGAGACACAGGCGTCGATGGATCGCCTCCCAATGAAGTTTACTTCGACAATTTCAAGGTGACACCGAACAAGTGAGTGAGTTTTGTCCTTTGTCACTTGTCATTTGTTGCGACCAAGGGAGAGCAGGAACAAATGACCAATGACAAATTAAGGAGAAGCAGAATGAAAAAGAGCATAGTCAACGGCGCGCTTGCGCTTTCTCTGGTGTGCGCTCTGGCGATCACGCTGACGGCGAGGGTGCCCGTTTCCGATCCCGGTTCGGGCGACTGGCCTATGTGGGGCGGCACTCCAGACCGCAACATGATCTCCAGCATGAAAGGGCTGCCCTCGACCTGGGACATAGCCTCGAAGAAGAACGTCAAGTGGGTCGCTTCTCTTGGATCGCAGGCTTATGGCAACACGACGGTCGCGGGCGGAAAAGTTTTCGTCGGCACGAACAATGAAGGCGTCCGCGATCCCAAACAGCCCGGAGACCGGGGCGTAGTGATGTGCTTCCGCGAATCGGACGGAGAATTTCTGTGGCAGATAACACATGAAAAACTCGGCGCAGGCCGGGTCAACGATTGGCCGTATCAGGGCATCGCGTCTTCTCCTCTGATCGAAGGCGACAAGGTTTATTACGTCTCGAATCGCGCCGAACTCGTTTGCGCCGACACCGAAGGGTTTGCCGACGGCGAAAACGACGGGCCATTCAAGGATGAAAAATTCACCGGCCCGAAGGACGGCGACATCATCTGGAAGTTCGATATGATAGAAGAAGTCGGCGCGCATCCGCACAATCTGGCCAACTCCTCGCCAGTCACTTACGGCGATTTGATGTTCGTCAGCACCTCCAACGGGCAGGATGAAAGCCACGTCAACATCCCATCGCCCAAGGCTCCGGCCATCATCGCCATCAACAAGAAGACCGGCAAGCTGGTCTGGGAAGACAATCCGGTCGAAGACCGCATACTTCACGGACAGTGGGCGTCCTGCTCAGTCGGCCCTGTCGGCGGAGTCGTTCAGGTCGTCATGGGCCAGGGCGACGGTTGGATTCGCGGCTATGAGGCGGAGACCGGAAAACGGCTCTGGGAGTTCGATACCAACCCCAAAGACTCCGTCTGGCCCAAGACCCGCAACGAACTCATCAGCACCGCCGTCATATTCGATAACAAGGTCTATATCGCCAACGGTCAGGACCCTGAGCACGGAGAAGGAGTCGGCCATCTCTACTGCATCGATGCCACCAAACGCGGCGACATAACCAAAACCGGAATGATCTGGCACTACGACAAGATTCGCCGCAGCATCTCGACCCCGGCCATTATGGACGGTCTGATATATTACCCTGACTTCAGCGGGTTCCTTCACTGCCTCGACGCAAAAACAGGTCAGGTCTACTGGGTTCACGATATGTTTGCCGCCGTCTGGGGATCGCCGCTGGCAGTCGATGGAAAAGTTTATCTCGGAGATGAAGACGGAGATGTGGTGGTTATGCAGGCGGGCAAACAGAAGAAGGTGATTTCGGAGATGAACATGGGCAGCTCGGTCTATTGCAGTCCTGTTCCGGCAAACGGCGCGCTGTTTATCGTCAACCGCAATCAACTGTTCGCTCTTGCAGAAAAAGCTCCGCCCAAGCCCTAGCGATCGTGTTGCCGGAAGCGCGGCGACGCAAGGCAAAAGTAAAAAATAAAAAGGCGAAAGCAGGATTTCGCCTTTTTCACCAAATGTCCTGCTCGAAGGACGAGAAGTCGAGGCTCAGACATAATGAAACGATCTGTGGCAGTAATCATCCTCCTCTGCGCGACGGCGCAGGCGCAGAACTGGCCTTCATTTCGCGGCCCGCGCGCAAGCGGTGTGGCCGACGGGGCGGCTCCTCCCGTTTCCTGGGACGCTGAAAAAAACCTGAACATAAAATGGAAGACCGCGATTCCGGGCCTGGCTCATTCAAGCCCCGTCGTGTGGGGCAATCGCGTTTTCGTAACGACTGCCTCAAGCCTTGACCCCAGCCCTTATCTTCGTCACGGGCTGTTCGGCGACGGCGATGAGGCGCAGGACTTCAAGCTCAAACATCAGTGGAAGGTTTACTGCCTCGACAAACGCACCGGAAAAATTCTCTGGCAGCAAATCGCCCACGAAGGCATGCCGAAAATCCGCCGCCACGTGAAATCGACTCACGCCAATTCCACGCCCGCGACCGACGGCAAACACGTCATAGCCTTTTTCGGATCGGAAGGATTGTACTGCTACGACATCAACGGAAAACGGCTGTGGAGCAAAGACCTCGGCGTGCTCGATATCGGAGCCTTCAACGTCCGCGAACTGCAATGGGGCAACGCGAGCTCGCCGATAATCTATAAAAATCTGGTGATCGTTCAATGTGATGTCCGCGACAACCAGTTCATCGCCGCTTTCGATATCCGAGACGGCAAAGAGGTATGGCGCGTCAAACGCGATGAGCTTCCTTCGTGGGGTACGCCCACTGTCTATGAAGGCAAAACTAGGGCTGAACTCATAACCAACGGCACGAATCTCATCTGCGGGTACGACCCGCTGACCGGAAAAGAATTGTGGCGGCTCAAGGGCAATTCGCTCATCACCTGCCCCACGCCCATAATCGCCCACGATCTGATATTCGTCACCTCCGGCTATCGCCCAATAAAACCGATCTACGCCATCCGGGTCGGCGCCACGGGAGACATCTCGCTCGAAGCGGGCAGGGAATCGAATCAATCCATCGCGTGGAGCAAAATGAAGGGCGGCCCTTATCAGCCGACGCCTATGGTTTACGGCGATCATCTCTACACCAATTCAAACAACGGCGTGCTGGGCTGCTACAACGCGCGGACGGGAGAGTTGATCTACGAACAGCGCATTGCGGACAAAGGCGGATCCTACAGCGCGTCGCCAGTGGCGGCTGACGGAAAGCTCTATCTTTCGAGCGAAGACGGCGAAATCTTCGTGATAAAGACTGGCCCAAAGTATGAACTGCTTGCCACAAACAGGATGGGCGAAGTGCTGATGGCCACGCCCGCGATTTCCGACGGGATGATCTTCGTCCGAGGCCGAAATCACATTTTCGGAATCGCCGAGAGCGGGAGGGAAAAAGTAAAAAGGTAAAAGGCAAAAGGCAACAGTGGAGCAGATGCCAGCCTCACTTTTACCTTTTGCCCTTTACCTTTTTGCCTTGTGAATATGCAGTCGTTCGATTTCAAGCCAAACACAAGAGTGATATTCGGAGAAGGCGCTCTCTTGCGGCTGGCTGAGGCGGCGCGAGAACTGGGGTTCCGACGCTCGTTGCTCGTAGCCGATCACGGGCTGGTCGAGAGCGGACACGTCGCAGAAGCCGTCGTCCCGCTGAGAGAATCAGGCGTCGAGACCATTCCATTCCATGACTTCGACGTGAATCCCGACACGCGGGTTATCGAAGCCGGGCGCGATTTCGCCTCATCGATGAACATCGATTCGATCATAGGGCTTGGCGGCGGAAGCTCTATGGACTGCGCCAAAGGAATAAATTTTCTGCTCACCAACGGCGGGCGCATGCAGGATTACTGGGGCTATGGCAAAGCCGCGCGCCCGATGCTGCCGATGATAGGAATCCCGACAACCGCTGGCACAGGCAGCGAAGCTCAAAGCTACGCGCTCATCTCCGACGCCGAAACTCATGTGAAGATGGCCTGCGGCGATCCGAAAGCCGCTTTCCGCATAGCCATACTCGATCCGTGCCTGACCATTTCTCAGCCCGCAAGCGTCACCGCCATCGCGGGCTATGACGCAATCGCTCACGCGGTTGAAACCTGCGTGACGACGAGGCGAAATCCGATTTCAGATATCTATTCGCGCGAAGCGTGGCGATTGCTCGAATCCAACTACGAGCGAGTGATTGAAAACCCGCGCGACATCCGAGCGCGCGGAGCGATGCAACTCGGAGCATGCTTTGCGGGCATAGCCATCGAGAATTCCATGCTCGGAGCCACCCACGCCTGTGCCAACCCTCTGACCTCTCGCTACAATACGACACACGGCGTCGCCATCGCTCTGCTGTTGCCGACCGTCGTCAGGTGGAACGCGGCGGTCGCCGCTTCTCGTTATGCGGAACTGCTCTCCGTATCGGGCATCGCTGCGACAAACGGAGACCCGGCAGAATCGCTTGCAAGGAGATTAGAGCAACTGGCATCAATCGGAGGGATGCCGAAAAATTTGAGCGCGGCGGGCGTCCCGAAATCCGATCTCAGTTTGCTTGCAGAGGACGCCGCCACGCAGATGACGGGCCGTTTCAACCCGCGCCCGTTCGATTTCGATGCGGCTATGGAGGTTTATCAGTGCGCATTCTAATTACAGACAGTCTGGAGCCTGGAGTCGAAAGTCGAGAGTCGGACTCCGGACTCCAGACTCCAGACTCCAGACCCCAGACTACTGTCAGGGCGCTTGCTCTGTTGCTTTCAATTTTGCCTTTTGCCTTTTGCCTTTTGCCTTCAACCGCGTCAGCGCAGGTTTACACGCCTCACGATTCCTGGCCGCAGTTTCGCGGCAATCCGCAACTCACCGGCATATCGCTTTCGGGCATACCCAAAGACCTCAAGTTGCTGTGGACTTACAACGCGGGCGAATCGATAGAATCATCGGCAGCTATCGTTGCGGGCGTGGTCTACGTCGGCTCGTCGAAAGGCGAACTCCTCGCTATCGATCTTCAAAGCGGAAAGGAGCGATGGAAGTATCAGACTAAAGGCCCGGTCGGAGAGTCTTCCCCGGCGGTGAGCGACGGACTCGTCTTCATAGGCGATCTTTCGGGCTACGTTCATGCGGTCAGGGCGCAGGATGGAAGCGCGGCCTGGACTTTCAAGACGAATGACGAAGTGAAGTCTTCGCCTGTGGTGGTCGGCGATAAAGTGCTGATAGGTTCTTATGATGCGAATCTCTACTGCCTCGATGCGCGCACCGGCTCTGTCGTGTGGAAGCTCGGAACGGATGGGCCTGTTCATTGCGCTGCGGGTGTGAGCGATGGCATGGCTTTTGTGTCGGGTTGTGACGAGCAGTTTCGGGCAGTGAGAATTTCGGACGGCAAAGAGATGTTCAGGTTTCATTCGGGCGCATACACTGGCGCGTCTCCGGCCCTCGTCGGTCAGATGGCTTATTACGGAACATTCAATAACGATGTGCTCGGCTTAAACATCAAGACCGGAAAGCTTGTCTGGCGCTATGAGCATCCGCAGCGGCAGTTCCCGTTTTATTCATCGGCAGGCGTAGTCGATGGCCGCGTAGTCGTGGGCGGTCGGGACAAGATGGTTCACTGTCTCAACGCGGCCAGCGGAAAAAGAATATGGACTTTCACGACACGGGCGCGGGTCGAATCGTCTCCGGCGCTGGCAGACGGAAGGGTGTTCGTCGGATCGAACGACGGAAGATTTTATGTGATCGATTTTCAGACCGGCGCGAAGGTGTGGGAGTTCACTGCCGGTGCGCCCATCTCGGCCTCGCCCGCGATCGCAGACAGGAGAATCGTAGTGGGAGATCAGGACGGCAGGTTATACTGCTTCGGTTGAAAGGAGAGGAATTCATGAAAGCTGTCTGGCGGGGCGCAGTGATTGCAGAAAGCGATCAGACTGAAATCGTGGAAGGGAATCATTACTTCCCGCCATCATCGATTAAGGAAGAGTATTTTCGCCCGAGCGAAACTCAAACCATCTGCGGATGGAAAGGCGTGGCAAATTACTATGACATAATTGTCGGCGGTGCGGAGAACAAAGACGCGGCATGGTATTATCCCGACACGAAGGAAGCCGCAAATCATATACGCGATTATGTGGCTTTCTGGAAAGGCGTCAAAGTCGAATAAGCGAGGGATAGATGAGACTCAAAGAACCGCGCATAGAGCCGCTGCCTGAAAAAGAGTGGCCCGACGACATTCGAGAGATACTCGAACCGACCCGTCAGCAGGGGCGATTGTTGAATATCTTCACCACCCTTGCCCGCCATCCCCGACTCTTCAAAAGGTGGATGACCTTCGGCGGGCAGTTGTTGTTCAAAACGAGCCTGCCTCTGCGCGACCGGGAGTTGTTGATACTTCGCGTCTCCTGGCTCACGCGCGGCGAATACGAATGGGGGCAGCACACGCTCATAGCCAGACAGGTCGGACTGACAGATGAAGAGATCAACCGCGTCCGCAGCGGCCCCGGCGCGCACGGCTGGTCAGTGTTCGATTCGACTCTGCTGCAAGCCGTCGATGAACTTCACTCGAACACGCTGGTCAGCGAATCGACGTGGCAGTTTCTTTCGAGACGATTCGACGAGCAGCAACTCATCGAGATTCTTTTCATCGTCGGCCACTACACGCTTCTTGCAATGGTATTGAACTCTTTAGGCGTTCAACTCGAAGACGACATAGAGGGATTTCCCGCCGACGAGTGAGATGTACAACAGGCTGCCAGCCTGTTGATACCCTGAAAACATGAAAATTGGAGGAAGCAGCAGGCTGCCAGCCTGCTGTACCCTTTCAAAGGAGAATGAGAATGGCAGAATCACAACAGGCGATTGTAGACCCCCGGCAGAATCCGCATAATTTTCCCGCGCCGCCCGAATTCGATACCCCGGAGGCCGAGCGCCGCCATCGCAAAGAGCGACTGGCAGCCGCATTCAGGCTGTTTTCAAAGTTCGGCTTCGATGAAGGCGTGGCAGGCCACATCACGGCGCGCGACCCGGAATTGAAAGATCATTTCTGGGTCAACCCCTTCGGCATGCATTTCAGCCAGATTCGGGTGTCCGATTTGATCCTGCTCAACCACAAAGGCGAAGTGGTGGAAGGCAAACCGCTGGTCAACGTGGCGGCTTATGCGATTCACTCGGCGGTGCATTCGGCGAGAGAAGACGTGGTGGCAGCCGCGCACTCTCATTCGCTTTATGGGAAAACGTGGTCGTCGCTCGGACGCCTGCTCGACCCGCTCACTCAGGATGCCTGCGCGTTTTATGAAGACCACTCGCTGTTTGACGACTTCACCGGAGTGGTCTACGACACCTCCGAAGGCCGACGCATAGCCGACGCGCTTGGAGATCGCAAAGCGATCATACTGAGAAATCATGGTTTGTTGACTGTCGGGCAAACGGTCGATGAAGCGGCGTGGTGGTTCATCACGATGGAGCGCACTTGTCATTCACAACTGATGGCCGAGGCGGCAGGGACTCCGATAAAGATAGACCACGAAAACGCGCTGCTCACGCGCCAGCAGGTAGGCTCTCACCTTGCGGGCTGGTTCCAGTTCCAGCCGCTCTTTGCGCGCATAAGCCGCGAGCAGCCCGATTTGTTCGAGTGATTCGTGAGCAGCCAAATTTGAGCCTTGTAAGCGCGATGATAAGTCTGCTCAAGCAGGACAAAGGGTTGATTCAACATCTCAATACTCACACTAAACTCAATCTGGAGGCTCGTTTACCAAATGTGTTCTGACATCAGGGTCGACTACATATTATCAACCTACAATTTACGCTTTCTTAAAATTCAAGGGTGCTGTGAAGCCTGGCAATGTCGCGTTGGGGCGGCGCGCCAAAGAGTTTTTTGTACTCACGGCTAAAATGCGACGGGTCTTCATAACCCACACGGAACCCGGCGCTCGCGGCGTCCAGGTCTTCGCCCATCATCAGACGGCGCGCTTCCTGAAGGCGGAGTTGTTTCTGAAATTGTAAAGGACTCATGGCCGTGACAGATTTGAAGTGATGATGGAAACTCGAAAGGCTCATCCCAAATTCCTGCGCGATATCTTCCATCCTGAGCGTTTGGTTGAAGTGCTGGCGCAAATACCCGATGGCCTGGGCAATGCGGCGCGTGTCCGCTCCTGTCACTAACAGATGGCTAAGTCGTGCGCCTTGCCCTCCCTGCAGAAGCCGGAAAATTATTTCCCGGATGATGAGCGCCGCGAGCACTTTGCTGTCAACCTGATTGGGCGGCGTGTCGAGCAGGCGCACTAATCTGACAATCGCATCGAGCAGTTCGGCGTCCGTCGTGCCGACAGCCATGGCTTTGATAGCGGCGTCGCCCTTTTGGGGATCGAGGCCGGATTCCAGCATGACCGAGGCGACGAGGGAAGGGTCCAAATCTAAACGAAAACCGAGATAAGGATGTGCCTTTGACGCTTCTTTGACTTGAAAAATGAGCGGCAAATCAACGGTGAAGAGCAAGTACGTTCCGGGATCGTAGCGGAAAACTTCTTCGCCCAAAAGCGCCTGCTTGCAGCCTTGCGCGACAAAGCAGAAAGCGGGTTGATAGATCGCGCGCACCGGTTCTGTCGGTTTGGAGGTGCGAGCGAGACGAAACCCCGGAAAAGCATCCAATGTTCCGTCTTCAGGTAAAGCCTGCACGATTCGCTCAACCAATTCTTCCCGATTGCTTTGCGCTCTTTGCGCGTAGCGTTTTGCCGCTTTTATGTTCATGCAATTATCTTAGCCTGGTCGCTTTTACTTCGCATGCGGCTCACAGGCTTTTGCAGGATTGTACAATCATTTGCCAGTATCGTCTTATCCTCTTCGCGTGCAGAGCCTTCATAATCGAATTTATTCACTAAGAAACCAGGGAGAAATCATGCAGAAACGCAAACTGGGAAATCTGGAAGTTTCGGCCATCGGGCTGGGCTGTATGGGATTGAGCTTTGGCTATGGCCCTGCCACCGACAAACAGGAAGCCATTGCCCTCATTCGCGCGGCAGTCGAACGCGGCATCACGTTTTTTGACACAGCGGAAGTCTATGGCCCATTCACGAACGAAGAACTGGTTGGCGAAGCTCTCGCGCCTTTCCGCGAGCAAGTTGTGATTGCGACGAAATTCGGCTTCAAGCTGAATCCTGATGGCTCGCCGGGATTCACGGGGCTGAACAGTCGTCCCGAACACATCAAGGAAGTGGCGGAAGCTTCACTCAAGCGGCTCAAGGTCGAAGCCATTGATTTGTTCTATCAGCATCGCGTAGACCCCGAAGTCTCCATCGAAGATGTTGCCGGAGCCGTCCAGGAATTGATTCAGGCTGGCAAGGTCAAGCACTTCGGCTTGTCGGAAGCAGGAGCCAACACGATTCGCCGCGCGCACGCCGTGCAACCCGTGACGGCGCTGCAAAGCGAGTATTCATTATGGTGGCGCGAACCGGAAGCCGAAATTCTGCCGACGTTGGAAGAACTCGGCATTGGCTTTGTTCCTTACAGTCCGTTAGGTAAAGGTTTTCTGACGGGCAAGATGGACGACACCACAACTTTCGACAGCACAGACTTCCGCAACATTCTGCCTCGCTTCACACCCGAAGCACGCCAAGCCAATCAAGCCGTTGTTGATCTCATCCGTGACATTGCGCGACGCAAGAATGCGACTCCGGCGCAAATCGCGCTTGCCTGGGTGTTGGCGCAAAAGCCGTGGATCGTTCCCATTCCGGGTACGACAAAGCTTCATCGCCTGGAAGAAAATCTGGGCGCGGCCAACGTCGAACTGACAGCCGACGATTTGCGCCAAATCGAGACTGCCGTGTCGAAACTCAATATTCAAGGCGAACGTTATCCAGCCGCGATTCAGCAGATGATCAATCGTTAAGCGAAATGATGAAGGAGATATGCAATGAAACACGTTTTATTCACTGCAACAGCTCTGCTGACTTTGGCTATTCAGGGTTTGGCGCAAGCAAACAGCGTCGAAACTCTTGTTCGCAAGCTAGCCCAGCAACAACGCGAAGCCGCGATTCGTGGCGACGCTTCGTTCGAGGAAAAGTATCTGCTGCCCGATTATGTCGGAATCTCTCCCGCCGGAGCGATCACTACACGCGAACAGTCTGCGGCACGGCTTAAATCTGGCGATGTCAAACTTGAGAAAATTGATGTCTCTGATGAGCGTGTGCGTGTTTACGGAAATACCGCCATCATCGCCGGGCTCGTGCAGGTCAAGGGTTCGTTCAAAGGCCAAGCCTTTGAGCAAACCTCTAGTTACACCAGAGTGTGGATCAAGCAAAAGGGCGAATGGAAGCTGGCCTCATTTCAAGAGACGCCGATCAAATAATGAATCGCCGAAAAGCAAGCGAGGTAATCAATGGCAGAGCAAATGAAAAACGCGGAACAACAAAATCCATCCGTTGGAAATACGCTATCCAATTCAAGGCAATCAGATCGCCGGAGCTTAATGAAAGCAGGCGCAGCGCTGGGAGCTTCCCTGATCGTTGCTCCTGCGTTCCAGCGCGTAAACGGACGTTATAGCCTATTTGCGGTGGAAGGGTTCTAATCACTTATCACTGACTCGAAAGGACGAAAATGAAAAGCACAGAAATGAACCTGTTCGCCGCGCTTGCCACTTCGTTTTTCCTTTGCGTTACGGTTTCTGCTCAGACGAATCGGACAGCAACGAACACGGCTGCTCAAAATCCGAAGACCATCAGCATTACGCGCAACAGTGCGCCACCGCCAGTGATGCGTGAGGCCGAAAACTTCACCGGTTCGGTGGGCGTCGAAGCGATGATCCAGGCCACTGAACCTTCGCCGCTGAGTGCCGGGCGCGTCACCTTTGCGCCGGGCGCGCGGACAAACTGGCACTCTCATCCGATGGGGCAAACGCTCATCGTGACGGCTGGCGCGGGCTGGGTGCAGCAGGAAGGCGGCGAGAAGCAGGAAATCAAGGTTGGGGATGTCGTATGGACACCGCCGGGCGTCAAGCACTGGCACGGCGCGACAGCTACTGACCGCCTGACACACATTGCCCTGACGGAACAACAGCCTGACGGCAAGCGGGTCGAATGGATGGAAAAGGTCAGCGACGCGCAATACAACGCGCCAGCCAAAGTGCAAGCCGTTCCTGCGCCAGTGCGTCTTTCCACTACAAACAACCGACCGTCGGCCAGAGCGATGGGCGATTTCGCTCCCAAACTGGCGGAGATTACCGATGACCTGCTTTATGCCGACGTCTGGGAACGTCCGCAACTTTCCCGGCGCGACCGCAGCCTGGTGACGGTGGCGGCGCTGATTGCGCTGAATCGTCCTGACCAACTTCGCTCACACATTACGCGCGCACGCGCGAATGGCGTGACCAAAGAGGAAGTGATCGAGACTATTACCCAGATGGCGTTTTACGCGGGTTGGCCGAACGCTGTGACCGCCATCGCCGTGGCCAAGGAAGTTTTCGAGCAGAAGTGAATTACGAAAATCAGTCGCAGGAGAAATCATGCATAAGCAGGAACTTGGAAACCGCAGTAGCGCAGGAGCAAATTCTACGAGCATGAAGCCTCGGAAGTCTTTCATCGCGCTCTGGCTCGTCACAGCCGTCCTTTGTATTTCAGCAAACGCACAAGAAACACGCGGGACAGCACAGACGCCGACGGTTCGTACCGTCTCTGGAAGCGTGCGCGGCGTAACGGAAGGGGAGGTCTCCAGCTTCAAGGGAATTCCTTATGCGACTGCGCCGCGCTGGCGTCCGCCTCAACCTGTCACCGCGTGGCAAGGTGAGCGTGATGCGAGCAAGTTCGGTGCGCAGTGTCCGCAGGCAGGCTTTCCGCGCGGCTCTGCGTCGCTCGCGCCGAACTCGGCGGAAGACTGCCTGTTTCTCAATGTGTGGCGACCAGCCGCAGCCGCGCCAGGGGCGAAGCTTCCAGTGATGGTGTGGATCCACGGCGGAGCCTTCGTATTCGGCAGCGGTTCCCAGCCGGACTTTTCGGGTGACCAATTCGCCAAGCAGGGCGTAGTCCTGGTCACCTTCAACTACCGTTTGGGTCGCCTTGGGTTCTTCGCCTTTCCCGCGTTGAGCCGCGAGTATTCGAACGAAGTCAAGGGCAACTATGCCTACCTGGATCAGATCGCCGCGCTCAAGTGGGTGCAGCGAAACATCGCCGCGTTCGGAGGCGATCCGAAGAATGTCACGATCTTCGGCGAGTCGGCGGGCGGCGTCTCGGTACATTCACTCCTGACCATCCCTCAAGCGCAAGGTCTTTTTCATAAAGCGATCATCGAGTCTGGCGGTGGCAGGGATGGTGTGCTAACCGGCAGACCGATTCGTGAAGAGAACACCAATCCGTTTTACCCCGTTTCAGCGGAAACGATTGGAAAGAACTTTGCGCACAAGCATGGGATCAAGGGCACGGATGCAGCCGCACTTGCCAAGCTGCGTGCCTTGAGCGCCACCGAGATTGTGGATGGAGGTCAGGAAACCGATGGCCCCAACGGGCCGCCTACCTACTCAGGCCCAATTCTCGACGGTAAGCTGGTGGTAGAAACTGCTGAGAGTGCTTACCAGGCCGGCAGACAGGCACGCGTTCCGCTCATCATCGGGTCGAATAGTGCGGAAGTGCTGGCTGGCTTCGTCAATGCCAGATCGAAGGAAGAACTACTATCTCTATTTGGCAACCTGCAGGACAAGGCGATGGCGGCGTACGATCCTGATGGCAATGCTGAGTTCGCCAAGATGCTCACGATGGTCAACACTGACAAGGTCTGGGCGGAACCAGCCCGCTTAACTGCCAGAGCCTTTGTCGCCAAAGGCGCACCGGCTTACATCTATCTTTTTTCCTACGTCTCGCCCTCGATGCAAGGGAGGATGCGGTATGGTGCGGCGCACGCATCCGAAATCCCTTATGTGTTCAATCATCTTGTTTCCCGCAATGGAGCCACTGTGGCCCCCAAGGATCAAGAAGTCGCCAAGATGATGAATACCTATTGGGCAAACTTCGCCAAGACCGGTGATCCAAATGGTGCGGGTCTGCCGAAATGGCCCCTTTACGATCCCAAAAAAGACGAGATAATCGAGTTTCAGCCCGATGGTTTACCGGTCGGCAAGCCCGATCCCAAAAAAGCGCGACTGGACGTGATTGAGCAGGCGGTCAAAATTATGATGCCACGCTAGTTCAGTCGGAAGCAGGACATCGCATGAAAAACAAACATCTACTCGTCGCAGTCTGGGCGCTAATACTGCCCATATTTGTCTTCGGACAAAAGCCCAACCCTTACGTCAATATATTTCCCAAAGGGACGGTCATTCACGAAAACGTTCCCTACAACAACGATGCTGACCCACGTCATTTGTTAGACCTTTACTTGCCCGCGAATGCAAACGGCAAAATCCCCCTGGTCATTTTTGTTCACGGCGGCGGTTGGATTTCCAACGATAAATACGCGGATATGGGCTACATGAAAAAAACCATTGCGGAAGTCGTCAGCAGTGGTCTTGCTTTAGCTTCGATTGACTATCGGCTTGCCACGCAAGCAGCGTTTCCGGCACTCATTCAGGATTGCAACCGGGCGGCTTCGTTTCTTTACGACAACGCTAATAAATATGGGTTGGATCGCACGCGCTTTGCTGTCATGGGGTTTTCAGCAGGCGGGCATTTGGCGTCGCTGATGGGACTCTCGAAGAACAATAACGTCGCCGCGTTTTTTATGCCCAATACCAGCAAGCAATTCAGCTTTAAGGCGGTCGTAGATTTTTACGGCCCTTCGGAATTGACTTCATTGAAAAGCAGCGAAGACCCCAAATCCCCCGAAGCCGTGCTGATCGGCGCTGCTCCGCTGGCGCGACCGGACTTAGCCAAAGTTGCCAGCCCGGTCACTTATGTTGATAAAAATGATCCTCCCTTTCTGATCCTTCACGGCGAGAAAGACGACATCGTCTCCAACAGGCAATCGAAACTGTTGCACGCTTGGCTTGATGTCGTCGGCGTTCCGAATGAGCTAATCATCGTGAAAGATGCGCCGCACTTTGGCGCGATGTACGACGTGGATGAGATCAGGAATCAAGTCATCGGGTTTTTGAAAAAACACCTCAAAATTGGTGGGAGGATTTGATGAAACCCCGGTTGCAAACATTATTCACGATATTCCTGCTCCTTTCAGTTACCGCAAGCGCACAGACGGGCGGAAAGGCCAATCTCCCGCCGCTGCAAATCAAAGAGCAAGGCAGTTTCGCTGTTGGCAGAATAGTCATCGCAAATCCCGGTAGATCAACTCCGCCCGACGCCTGACGGACAAACATTTCGCGGCGATCATGCCTGTGTGTTTTATCAGCTTCCGGCAAAGGCTCGTCAGCTTCCTCTGGTGATGTGGCATGGCATAGGGCAGTTCTCGAAGACCTGGGAAACAACGCCGGACGGACGCGAAGGCTATCAAAACATTTTCCTGCGCCGCGGCTTCGGGGTGTATTAGATTGATCAGCCGCGTCGCGGTAACGCAGGGCGCAGTACTCAGCCAGCTACAATTCAGCCTATGCCTGACGAGCAGGGATGGTTTTGCAGGTTCCGCCTCGGTATTTGGCCCGACTTTTTTCCTGGCGTGCCGTTTTCACGCGACCCAGAGGTTTTGAATCAGTACTTCCGCCAAATGACTCCAAGCATCGGCCCGATTGATGGCGAGGTGAATGCGAACGCCGTCGCGGCGCTCTTCGGCAAGATCGGGCCAGGGATTCTCGTCACCCATTCTCACAGCGGTGGCTTTGGCTGGCGCACAGCCATCAAGAACCAAAACATCCGCGCCATTGTCTCTTATGAACCGGGCAGCGGTTTCGTCTTCCCGGAAGGCGTAGTGCCCGCTCCGATCCCAAGTTCCGGTGGGCCGCTGGCTGCGGTGGGAGTCCCGCTGGCGGAATGCATGTTGCTGACCAAGATTCCCATCGTCATTTATTTCGGCGATTTCATCCCCAAAGAACCAATGGTAAATCCGGTGCAAGATGGATGGCGCGCTCGTTTGGAAATGGCGCGGAAATGGCGGGACGCGGTGAGCAAACGTGGCGGCGATGTGACAGTTGTCCTTTTGCCCGAAGTCGGCAATCAGGGCAATACGCATTTTCCCTTCTCAGACTTGAACAATCTACAAGTCGCGGACTTGATGTCTACGTGGCTTACCAAGAAGGGGCTGGATAAATATCCGAAGCGAAAGTAACCATGACTGCTCTGATATTTAAGGAGAAAAATTATGATCAAGCTATACTGCGCGCGGTCACAAACTGAGCTTTCGAAGCAAGTCGTGTCAGTTGCCCGACCGTCAGGCTTGGTTGGCTCAGTCTCAGCCCTTGCTCACGCGCTATCTACTGACACAGATTCGCTCAATCAAAAGCGCGATCTTTGACCGGTGGCAGTATAAAAGTAAACGGCAAGAACCAGCAATTTGATGGCGATCCTGAGACTCCGCTGCTGT
>CAZPQE010000066.1:0-18409 GCA_964588615.1 uncultured Clostridia bacterium
GCTCAAGGACGAAGGGGCGATGGTTCGCTGCGCCAGCTTTCGCATGCAAAACCGCCTCATCCGCTTCACACCCGAGGATGGTATCACTGTGAGAGCCAGAGGGCGCATGTCGCTCTACGAGGCTCGCGGCGAATATCAGTTGCTCATCGAATACCTCGAACCCACAGGCGCAGGCGCCTTGGCTCTGGCGTTCGATCAACTCAAATCGAGGCTGGCCGGAGAGGGCCTCTTCGACGCCGAGCGCAAACGGCCTCTTCCGCTGCTGCCCCGGCGCATAGGCGTTGTGACTTCTCCGACAGGCGCGGCCATCCGCGATATTCTTCGCGTGATTGGCCGCTGCAATCAGGCAGTCAGCGTCCTCGTAGCTCCGGCGCGCGTTCAGGGCGAGGGTGCGGCGCGAGAGATAACTGAAGCCATCCGCGCGCTCAACTCTCAGCCTGATATCGATGTGATAATCGTCGGTCGGGGCGGAGGCTCGGCCGAAGACCTCGCTTGCTTCAACGAGGAAGCGGTGGCCCGCGCCATCTTCGACTCTCTCCCGCCGGTCATCTCCGCCGTCGGGCACGAAACCGATTTCACCATAGCCGATTTCGTCGCCGACCTGCGGGCCTCGACTCCGTCGGCTGCGGCGGAAATGGTTTGCGCCGCAGCCGACCAGATGCCTTCGCGCATAGAGAGCCTCAGCCAGTGCCTCTCTCATGCGATGCGCTATCGTTTGATCGAGCTGGGCAACCAGCTTTCATCGCTCGCTTCGAGCCGCGCCTTCGATCAGATGAAGGGTCGCCTCCACAGCCTGAGTCAGAGGTCGGACTCGGCTGCCTACTCGATCGAGCTTGCCGCCGGAAAAAGCATTCGCGCCGCCCGCGCCCGGCTCGACGCCGCCGCGCTTCGCCTCCGCGATGCCGACATCCGCCGCCGGATGATGGAACACCGGGGACGGCTGACTTTGATCCGGTCGCGCATGGCAGCGGCCCAGCAAGCCAGGCTGCGAAGCGATGGAGAAGCGTTGGCCATCGCCGCAGGAAAACTCGCCGAACTTTCCCCACTCGGAGTTCTCTCTCGCGGGTACGCCGTCGCTTTCGACAGCAACGGACGGATCATCAAGCGCGCTGAAGATGTGGCCACAGGCCAGAGAATCAGAGTGCGGGTAGCCGAAGGCGAAATCGATTGCGTCAGGAACTGACTTTCTCTGATAACGGTCAAAGAGAATTTCTATGAACCCTCGCGGCAAGCAGCATTCAATAAGCTCGCGGCAAGCCTTCACATCCCTGTTGGTCATCGCCGCATGCCTTCTGATATCGGCCTGCAAGAGCCGCCCAGCAGTTATAGCCTTCTACAAGGCCGAAAATAAGAGCGCACTCGATGTGGCTCAGGAGAGCGTCAATGGCTGGAAAAACAGCGCAGGGGCGGAAATCCGATTCATCAAAATCGGGGATGTGCAGTCCTCGGCAAGAGGGCTGGAGGATGATGTGGTGCGAGCTGAAACGCTGATAAAGACTCCCAACCTGATCGGAGTCATCGGGCACGATGACAGCCGGGGGACGCTGCTCACGGCTCCTGTTTATAATGAGGCCGGAATTCCGCACATCGTCCCGACGGCCACTTCCATCCGCCTCAAAAAAAGCGGGCGATGGACGTTCATGCTTGCGCCGGATGAAATTGCCGAAGGCGCTTTCATAGGCGCGTTCGTCTCGGACCGGCTGAACGCGCGGACGGCCACCATTTTTTATCACTCAGATGAGTATGGGATGGGGCTGCGCGACGGCATCGCCTCTGCTCTCGCCGAGCGCGGCGTCAGGGTGATCGATCAGGTCTCCTTCGACTGGATGCACAACTATCCCAGGATGCCGGACAGAGAATTATTCGAGAACATCGTGGCTGCGTCTCTGCGACGGGGCGTTCCTGACGTGGTGATCATCGCGGGTCGAAACGGCGAAGCAGGGCAGATAGGGCGGCTCATCCACGCCCGCGCGCCCGGTGTGATTTTTGTCGCCGGCGACGGCGTGGAAGCCGGAAAGGCTTTCTTTTCGACTGCCGGACCGGCGGCGGAATCGTTTTACATGGCCGCGTTCTGGAATCCGAATATGCCTGATGAAGAGTCGCGGGCGTTCGTCGAGAGGTTTCGTCAGGCAACGGGACGCGAGCCGCTGCCAACAGACGCGATGAAGTATGATGCGGCGATGGCGATGGCCCAGGCCGCGCGCGAAGCCGGAGCCGACCGCGAAGCTATACGCCGATACCTGGCAGAGCTTGGCTCGACCCGGCCTCCGCTGCGCGGAGTGACCGGAGAGATATCGTTTGCGCCCGACCGGGCGCCCCGGCTGGTGATGACGCGCATTGGCGGCGGCGCGGCGGTGCTCGTCGATGGAGGGAAATGAAATGCCGGTGCTGTTGAAGAAATCGCTGACCCTGCGGGCGATGATGCTCGCGCTGGTCTACGGAGCGGCCTGCTACGTGGCGATAATCGCCGGGATCATAGCTTACAAAATCGCCCCTACCGCTGCGGCCATAAGACAGCAGAGCGAAAAACTGAGCGTCGAGTTCGAAGCGAGCCGCGAGCGGGCCGCCGCCCTCAAATTCACAATCGACGAGGCGCGCGACCTTCTGCGTCGCAGCCAGTCCTACGGAGCGCAGGACGCGCAGCCGCTAAGGATGAAAGCGCAGGAGCAGGTCGATAGCGCAAGGTCGGTCGAGAGACTGAGTGCGTTGTCGGGCATACCGGGAGATATGCGCCTGTGCCTGGGACGGGCCGCCACGGTCGAGTCTCAGCTGGGGGCCGCGCTCATAGAATCGCTGGCCGAGATCGAACTGGGCAATTACGCCAATGCCGACTCGCGCCTCAAAGACTGCGAGACGCTCAATGACGCCATGCAGGGGCATCTGAGCGAAGCCCAGCGCGCGGGACTGACCGATATAATCGCGCGGGAAAAGGCCATGGGCCTGGCAGCCGACGCCGCGCTGAGAGCCGTCGGATGGTGGGCTACGATAGGAGTGCTGATAGCTCCGCTGCTGGTGCTGCTGGTTCAGAAACGGTTCTATCGCCCGCTGGCTGAACTCGACGGCGGGCTTGCGCGCATCGCCGGCGGAGACCTGGGAACGACGATAGAGGTTCGGCACGAAGACGAACTGGGCAGGCTGGGCTTCCATTTCAATCGCATGACGGACGTGCTGCGCCAGCGCGCCGATGAGGAACGTCGCAGAGAACAGAACCTCGCCCAGCGGCTTGGCCGCATACTCGATGAATCGTCCAACGAGATTTATATCTTTGACGCCGAGACTCTGCGCTTCGCGCAGGTCAATCGGGGGGCGAGAGAAAACCTCGGCTACACGCAGGAGGATTTCTTCCGCCTGACGCCTCTCGACCTCCTGCCCGAATTCGGCGATGACTCCTTTGACAGACTCGTTCGCCCGCTGCGCGATGGAGAGCGGCAGCAGGCGATGATAGCCACCGTCCAGCGCCGCAAAGACGGGACGGTCTATCCGGTCGAAATCAACCTGCAAATCTCCAGGCAGGAAACCCCGGCGGTGTTCGTGGCCATAGTTCAAGACATCACCGAGCGCCGCGAGATGGAGGAGGCTCTGCGCGAAAGCGAGTCGCAGTTCCGCGCGCTGACTGAAACTTCCTCGGCGGGCATATTCATCTACAGCGGAACGCGCTATGTCTATGCCAATCCTGCCGGCGAGCAGATAACCGGCTATACGATGGATGAGCTTGTATCGAAAAACACCTGGGATATTTTTCATCCCGACTACCAGGAACTCATACGCCAGCGCACCCTGGCTCGACAGCGCTGCGAAGAAGTTCCAGTGAGCTGCGAGACGAAGATCATAACCAGAAACGGCGAGGAGCGGTGGCTGGAGGTTTCAGGGAGAAGTATAAGTTACCAAAGTCAGCCTGCCGTGCTGGTGACTGCCTTCGATGTCACCAAACGCAAGAGGGCTGAAGAAGCTCTGCGGCTCTCGGAAGAAAAATTCTCAAGAGCATTCCGCTCCGGCCCGAACTCCATGATGATAAGCTCGCTCGAAGACGGGCGATACATCGATGTCAACGACACTTTCCTCAGCCTCACCGGCTACGCCCGCGCGGAGGTCATCGGTCGCACCTCTCTTGAGTTGAATGTATGGGAGAAGGCCGAGGACCGCGACGCGCTCATACGGGAATTGGCTGAGAAGGGGGGAGTCAGCAACTTCGAAACCGGATACCGCAAAAAAAACGGTGAGATAGGTTATGTGCTGTTGTCGGCTGAGACGATCGAGATAGAAGGAGAGCGATGCCTGCTTGCCGTGAGCGCAGACATCACCGAGCGCAAGCGCATAGAAGAAGCTCTGCGCGCTTCCGAGCAGCGGTTTTACAAAGCCTTCCACGCCAGCCCCACATCTATGAGCATCCTCTCTCTGAGGGACGGACGGTTCATCGATGTCAATCAGACGTTCCTGCGACTGACCGGCAACACGCGCCAGGAAGTCATAGGCCGCACCGCAGCCGACATAAACATCTGGGCAAACCCCCAGGAGCGCAAGGAAGTGACGCGAATGCTCTTTGAGCAGGGCAGCGTCAGCGATCTGGAGATAGAGTTTCTGGGGAAAGACGGACACCGGGGCACGCACGTTTTTTCGGCGGAGGTGGTGGAACTCGACTCAGAGCAGTGTGTGATATGTGCAACCAGCGATATCACCTGGCGCAAACAGGCCGAGCAGTCGCTCAGGGAAAGCGAACATCTCTTCCGCACCCTGGCCGAGACGGCTGCCGTAGGAATCTATATCTATCAGGGCGACCGCTGCGTTTATCTCAACCCGACCGCGCAGGCTACCGGCGGATACACCATGGAAGAAATGCTCGGCATGAAGGTGGGAGAAGCGGTGCATCCCGATTTTCAGGAGACGGTCAGAGAGCGCGCCGCCGCGCGTCAGCGGGGAGAGACTCCGCCCTCCCGCTATGAACTCAAGATCATCGCCAAATCGGGCCAGGAGAGATGGCTCGATGTGATGACGGCGGTAATAAACTATCAGGGAGCGCCTGCGGTGCTCGTGACCTCCTTCGACATCACCGAGCGCCGCGAGATGGAAGAGGCTCTGCGCGAAAGCCAGCAGTTGCTCTCTTCGATAACCCGCAACATCACCGAAGGGATATACCGCAGCACGCCCGACCGCGGGCTTATATATGTCAATGAAGCGTTCGTGAAAATGTTCGGCTACGACTCTGCCCAGGAGATGCTCAAAATTCCCAGCGCGGCTATGTACGACAATCCGCAGCGACGCGAAGAGCTTAGAAAGGTCATCGAGCAAAGAGGGCGCTTCGTCGATCAGGAGATCAAGTTCAAACGAAAAGACGGGAGCTTCTTCTGGGGACTCAATTCCAGCATTGCCATCCACGACGATGAAGGAAGGGTTCTCTACTACGACGGAGCTATCTGGGATATAACCGAGCGCCGGAAGATGGAAGAGGCTCTGCGCGAGAGCGAGTCGCTTTTCCGCACGCTGGCCGAAACTGCCGCCGTCGGAATCTATATCTATCGCGGAACGCGCTTCATTTATGTCAACTCCACCGCCGGAGTCATAACCGGCTATTCGATCCAGGAGTTGCTATCGATGAATGTCTGGGACGTTTTTCATCCCGACGTTCGAGACCTGGTGCGCGAGCGCGCTCTGGCCCGACAGAGAGGCGAAGAGGTTCCCTCGACTTACGAAGCGAGGCTGGTGGGCAAAAACGGCGAAGAGAAATGGGTGCATATCACGGCGCGGGTCATCACATATCAAGGAGAGCGCGCCGTGCTCATAACCGCTTTCGACATAACCGAGCGCAGGCGCGCAGAAGAGGCATTGCGCGAAAGCGAAGCGATGTTCCGCACGCTGGCCGAGGCCGTTGCCGTCGGAATCTATATCTATCGCGAAGGCCGGCTGGTTTACGCCAATCCCGCCGCTGAAGCCATCGGCGGTTACTCCAAAGAGGAACTCCTCAGTCTCGACCCCTGGGAATCAGTACACCCGGACTATCGAGACGAGATCAAAAGGCGCAATATCGCCCGCCTGAAAGGAGACCTTTCTCCCTCGCGCTATGAAATGAAGATTCTGACCAAAGCGGGAGAGGAGCGATGGGTCGATGTCACGACTGCCGTAATAAACTATCAGAGACAGAGTTCCGTGCTCGCCACCTCGTTTGACATCACCGAGCGCAAGAGAGCCGAGGAAGCGTTGCGCGAGAGCCAGCGTTTCGCCCAGCAGATCACTGATCTGATCCCCGACGTGGTGTATGTCTATGATATTGAGGAGCAGCGAAATGTTTACGCCAACCGCAACATCGGTCTCTCGCTCGGCTACACTCAGGAGGAGATCGAATCTCTCGGAGCCGGTTTCATGCCCCAGGCCATGCACACTGATGACTGGCCTCTGTTCCTCGATCAACTCAACTTCGTCTCCTCTCTGGGCGACGGAGAGATTCTGGGCTTCGAGTATCGGATGCGGCACAAGGACGGCGAGTGGCGATGGTTTCACAGCCGCGACACGGTGTTCTCCCGACTATCGGACGGATCGGTGAAGCAGATCATCGGAACGGCGACCGACATCACCGAGCGCAAGCGGGCGGAAGACGCTTTGCGCGAAAGCGAAGAACGGTTCTTCAAGGCTTTCAATGCCAGCCCGATGTCTATGGGAATCAACCGTCTCACCGATGGAGCCTACATCGATGTCAATGAAGCGGCGTTGCGCGAAAGCGGGTTTTCGCGCGAAGAGCTTCTGGGCAAGACCCCCGAAGAACTGGGCATCTGGATGACGACGGAAGATCGCCGAAGGATGGCACTCGTGATGAGAAAAGAGGGACGCATTCGTGACTTCGAGGTGCGTCACCGCAGAAGATCGGGCGAGGAGCGCATTTCGCTGATGTCAGCCGAGATTATAGAAACTGCCGGTCAGAAGTGCCTGCTGACTACGGCTTTCGACATCACCGAGCGCAAGCGCGCCGAAGACGCTTTGCGCGAAAGCGAGGAGCGATTCTCCAAAGCGTTTCAGGCCAGTCCGCTGACGATGACCATAGCCGCGCTCGACGACGGATGCATCATCGCCGCCAACGAGAGCTTCCTGCGAGCGACCGGTTTTAGGCGCGAAGAAGTCGTGGGCCGAACCGCCACCGAACTCGGACTGTGGGCCGACCCCCAGGAGCGCGAAGATTTCATGCGACGGGTCATTGAACAGGGAGAAGCCCGCGATGTCGAGATGGTCAACCGCACCAAGTCGGGCGAGGAGCGAACAGGGCTGCTGTCGGGAGTCGTCATAGAGCTTGGCGGCGAGCAGTGCGTGCTGTTTACCGGAAGCGATATCACCGAGCGCAAGCGGGCCGAACGCGCGCTCAGGGAGAGCGAGAAGAGGTTCCGCGCCCTGATAGAAAACAGCTTCGACGTGATCATAATGTTCGACGCCAGCGGGAAGATACTTTACACCAGCCCGTCAGTGACGCGGGTGCTCGGCTACTACCCCGAAGAACTCGTCGGGCGCATAGGCATCGATCTGCTTCACCCCCAGGAGATGAAACGGTCGGCGAAGATATTCGACCGGATAACTCGAAACCCGCGATCAGTCGTGGAAGTTACCAACAAACTGCTCCATCGCAACGGCTCTTATCGCACACTCCAGGTCATCGGAACCAACCTGCTCGACGAGCCGGGCGTCGAGGCGGTCGTCTCCAACCTCCGCGACATAACCGATCGTGTGGAGGCTGAAGAGGAGGTGCGAAGGCTCAACGAAGAGTTGGAGCATCGCGTAGTGGAGCGCACCGCGCAGCTTCAGGCAGTCAACCGCGAGCTTGAGGCATTCAGCTATTCAGTTTCGCACGACCTTCGCGCGCCGCTTCGCTCAATCGATGGATTCAGCCTCGCGCTGCTCGAAGACTGCGGCCATCAGGTCGATGAGACGGGAAGGGATTATCTCAATCGGGTGCGCGCCGCCAGCCAGCGCATGGGCCATTTGATCGATGACCTGCTGAATCTGTCTCGAATAACCCGCTCGGACATGCACCGCGAGCGGATCGATCTCAGCGCGCTGGCTCGGACCATCGTCGAGGAGATGCGGGCGACCGGGCCTCTGAGAGAAGTTGAAATATCGATAGAGCCGGGCCTGTTTGTCGAGGGAGACCCGCGTTTATTGCGCGTGGCTCTGGAGAATCTGCTCGGCAATGCCTGGAAGTTCACCGGCAGACAGGAGCGCGCAAGTATAGAATTCGGCAGCGCGCGCAATGAGGGCGAGACCATCTTCTACGTGCGCGACAACGGGGCGGGCTTTGACATGAACTACTCGGATAAGCTGTTCGGGGCGTTTCAGCGACTGCATTCCATGAACGAATTCAAAGGCACAGGCATAGGGCTTGCGACCGTTCAGAGGATCATTCACCGCCACGGGGGGAGAATCTGGGCTGATGGCGCGGTTGACCGGGGCGCGACCTTTTACTTTACTCTCTGATCGGATGTAAAATTGCAACCGCACGCAGTAATACCGGAGTCCTGAAAATTCATAAGCAGCTTCTCGGCCTTAAATCAGAGGTGATGTGACTCGAAAGCGGCCTCACCTTGAATTCGTTTGTGGAAATGGGACGCGAAAATACTGGAGTCGGGAGTTCGTCGGCTTCATCGCCCCTGACAGCGGGTTCTTTCGAGCGACATCAATATTGGAGAACTGCATGGATACTCGAATCATTCTGCTGGTCGAAGACAACCCCGATGACGAGGCGCTCACGCTTCGCGCTCTGGCCAAAAACAACATAGCCAACGAAGTGGTGGTCGTGCGCGACGGGGCCGAAGCTCTCGACTACCTGTTCTGCATGGGAGAATTTTCCAGCAGAGATATCAACGTCCGTCCGGGAGTGGTGCTGCTCGACCTCAAGCTGCCCAAAGTCGATGGCCTTGAGGTGCTGCGCCAGCTTCGCCTGGACGAAAGAACCCGCCTCACTCCGGTCGTCATCCTCACTTCATCCAGAGAGGAACAGGATGTGGTCAACGGCTACAGCCTCGGAGCCAACAGCTACATCTGCAAGCCTGTGGGGTTCGAGAATTTCGTCGAGGCCGTCCGTCAACTCGGCATGTACTGGCTGCTGTTGAACGAGCCACCGCCGGCGTAGGAACTCAGGATGAAGACTCCGCTCAAACTCCTCATGGTCGAAGATTCCCCTGACGATGCCGCGCTCCTGCTGCGCATGCTCGGCCAGGGCGGATACGATCCCGCCTTCGAGAGGGTCGATACTCCTGAAGCCTTCATCGCCGCGCTCGACGAACACGACTGGGACTGCATCATCGCCGATTACAGCATGCCTCGGTTCAGCGCCTTTGCCGCTCTGGCTACGGTCAAAGAGCGAAAGCTCGACCTGCCGTTCATAGTCGTCTCGGGCACGATAGGCGAGGAGACAGCGGTCGAGGCGATGAGGGCCGGCGCGCACGATTACCTCATGAAGAACAGCCTCAAGCGGCTCGTCCCGGCAATCGAGCGCGAGTTGCGCGAAGCCCAGGTACGCCGCGAGCGCGAGCGCGACAAGCGCGCCCTTGAGGAGAGCGAAAGAAGATTCCGCGCTCTGGTCGAAAACAGTTCCGACGGCGTGGCTCTGGTCGAACTCGACGGCACGGCTCTCTATACCGGCCCCTCCACCAGACGCATACTCGGCTATGAACCGGCAGACCTGATCGGCCATAACCTGTTCGAGATACTTCACCCGGACGATATGGAAGAAGCCAAATCGATGTTCATCCGTATGCTTGAGGAGCCGGGCCGGATCACATCGGGTCTGTTTCGCATCCGTCACAGCGACGGCTCGTGGCGATGGGTGGAGCACATAAGCAAGAACCTCATAGCCGAATCGAGCGTGCAGGCGGTGGTCATAAATTTCCGCGACATAACCGAACGCCGCCAGGCCGAAGAAGCGCAGGCGCGACTGGCCGCCATACTGGAAGCCACCTCAGACCTCGTGGGCATGGCCGACATGGACGGCCATGTGAAATACCTCAATCGGGCCGGCAGAAAAATGGTCGGCATCAGCGAGGAAGAAGACATCTCCTCGACCGTCATATCCGATTACCATCCTCAATGGGCAAGCCAGATAGTTTTGAATGATGGCATCCCGGCGGCAACCCGCGAAGGGATATGGAGCGGCGAGAACGCCATACTGAGCCGCGACGGGCGCGAAATCCCGGTCTCGCAAGTCCTGCTCGCTCACAAATCGCCCGTAGGAGCAACGCAGTTTCTTTCGACCATCATACGCGACATAACCGAGCGCAAGCGCGCCGAAGAGCATGTGCTCGACATCGCCCGGGGGGTTTCGGCCACCACCGGAGAAACATTCTTCCGCTCGCTGGTCGAGCACATAGCCCGTTTGCTGGAAGCCGACATCGCTTTCATCGGAGAACTGGTCGGCGAGCGCGCCGACCGGGTGCGCTCGATAGCCGTCTGCAACGATGGCCGTATAGCCGATAACTTCGAGTACGATCTCGTCAACAGCCCGTGCGAAAATGTGATCAACGATGCGGACAAGAAAATCTGCTCCTTTCCGAGCGGCGTCCAGCAACGCTTTCCCGGCGATGTGATGCTCGTCCTGAGAGGGATCGAAGGTTATGTGGGAACCCCTCTCTTCGATTCCGCAGGCCGCGCCCTGGGCATCATGGTTCTTCTCTATAAAAAACCGGTGACCAACCTCAAGCTGGCTGAATCCATGCTTCAGATATTCGGCGTGCGCGCTGCCGCTGAACTCGAACGCATGCAGGCCGAAGAATCGCTCAGGCTTTCGGAGAAAAAGTACCGCGACATCTTCGAATCGGCTCCGATTGGTATATTTCAATCCACCCCCGACGGCAGGTTCATCTCGGCCAACACCACTCTGGCCAGAATTCTGGGCTACGCTTCGGCTGAAGAACTCATGGCGGTCAACATCACCGAAGACGTGTACCTCAATCGGGAGCAGCGCGCGGCGCTCATAGATGAATATGATTCTATGGGTCGGGCCTATGATCTCGAACTCCTGTGGAAGAAGAAAGACAAAACGCCGGTCTGGATTCAACTCACCGCTTTCGCGGCCAAAGACGAGGAGAGAAAAACCCTGCACTACGAATGCTTCGTGCGCGACATAACCGAGCGCAAGAAAGCCGAGGACGCCCTTCAGCGCGCCGAAGAGCAGCTTCGCCACTCGCAGAAGATGGAAGCGGTGGGTCGTCTGGCCGGAGGAGTGGCCCATGACTTCAACAACCTGTTGACTGCCATCATGGGATGTTCGGAACTGTTGTCGCTGCAACTGAGCGCGGGAGACCCTCTCCGCCCCCTGGCTGACGAGATATTCAGAGCGGGCGAGCGCGCCGCCGCCCTGACCGCTCAACTCCTCGCCTTCAGTCGCAAGCAGATGCTTCAACCGAAAGTCCTGAGCCTCAATTCAGTAGTGACCGATCTGGAGAAGATGTTCCGTCGGCTCATAGGCGAAGACATAGAGCTTGTCACTGTGCTTGCGCCCGACCTGGGCCCGGTCAAAGCCGACCCCGGACAGTTAGAGCAGGTCATACTCAACCTCATAGTCAATTCGCGGGACGCGATGCCCGGAGGCGGAAAAGTGATCATCGAAACGAGCAATGTCGATTTTAACGACATGGACCTTTCCGCGCATCCCGACGCGCGAACCGGCCCCTACGTAATGCTGGCCGTGAGCGACACCGGAGCAGGAATGGATTCGGAGACTCGCTCGCGCATATTCGAGCCCTTCTTCACCACCAAGCAGGTGGGGCAGGGCACTGGGCTGGGGCTTTCGACCGTCTACGGAATCATCAAGCAAAGCGACGGCGATATCAGCGTCTACAGCGAGCCGGGCGCGGGAACGACTTTCAAGGTATACCTGCCGAGAGTGAAGGCGGAGTCGGAAAAAAGGACGGGGGAGAAGGAATCGAAATTCGCAGGGATGCCGCGCGGCACGGAGACGGTGCTTGTGGTCGAAGACGACCAGACGGTGCGCAAGCTGGCCTGCCGGGCATTGCGCCTGAGCGGTTATCACGTTCTGGAAGCGGCCAACGCCGGCGAGGCTCTGCTTATATGCGAGCGGCACGAAGGACTGATACACCTGATGCTCGTCGATGTGATAATGCCTCAGATGAACGGGCGCGACCTGGCCCTGAGACTCTCCCCCCTGCGCCCTGAGATGAAGACCCTGTTTATGTCCGGCTACACCGACAACGCGGTCTTTCATCAAAGCGGACTGGATTCGAACGTGCTCTTCATTCAAAAACCGTTCACCCCGAACATCATCTCGCGCAAGGTGCGACAGGTGCTCGACGGCCAGGCTGAATAAGGATCATCGTTTTTCGCGCCGCTCCACCTTGGCCCAGGTGTCGCGCAGTCCGATCGTTCGGTTGAAGACCGGCTTCTCCCTCGACGAATCCGAATCGACCGAGAAGTAGCCCAGCCGCTCGAACTGATATCGCGCGCCCGCCTCAGCCCCTCGCAACCCTGGCTCGACCTTGCAGCCCGAGAGAACCTCCAGCGAGTTCGGATTCAAATTCGAGGTGAAGTCCTCTCCTTCCTCGACCTCGTTGGGATTCTCTTTCGTGAACAGGTTGTCGTAGAGCCGCACCTCTGCATCTATGGCGTGCGCGGCTGAGACCCAGTGTATAGTCGATTTGACCTTGCGCCCGTCGGGGGCGTTGCCGCCGCGAGTGGCCGGATCATAAGTGCAATGAAGTTCAATGATATTCCCTTCTGCGTCTTTGACTACATCCGTGCAGGTGATGAAGTAAGCGTAGCGCAATCGCACCTCGCGCCCCGGCGCGAGACGGTAGTATTGCTTTGGCGGGTCTTCACGAAAATCGTCCTGTTCAATGTAGAGCGTCTTCGAGAACGGAACCCGGCGAGTTCCCGCGCTCTCATCTTCGGGATTGTTGATGGCCTCCATCTCCTCGACCAGACCGTCCGGGTAGTTATCGATGACGACTCTCAGCGGGCGGAGCACTCCCATGACGCGAGGCGCGCGCTTGTTGAGGTCTTCGCGGACGAAGTATTCGAGGAGCGACAGTTGCACGGTGTTGTTGGACTTCGACACGCTGAGGTCTGCGCAGAAGTTGCGTATGGCCTCCGGCGTATAGCCGCGTCGCCGCATCCCTGACAGCGTGGGCATGCGCGGGTCGTCCCAGCCAGCGACGTGGCCCTGCTGAACGAGAGTCAACAGTCTCCGTTTGCTCAACAGCGTATAGGTGATGTTGAGCCGGTCGAATTCGAACTGCTGAGAGGGAAAGATGCCTAACTGCTCGATGAACCAGTTGTAGAGAGGGCGATGGTCTTCGAATTCGAGGGTGCAGATCGAGTGGGTTATCTCCTCTATGGAATCCGACTGCCCATGCGCGTAGTCATACATCGGGTAGATGCACCACTCTCGTCCTGTTCGATGATGATCCATGTGCAGAATCCTGTACATCACCGGATCGCGCATGTTGAGGTTGGGCGATGCCATATCGATCCGGGCGCGCAGCGTCCGCGAGCCGTCGGGAAATTCGCCCTGCCTCATGCGCTCGAAGAGGTCGAGGTTTTCTTCGACCGAGCGATTCCTGTAGGGGCTTTCCCTGCCCGGTTCGGTCAGCGTGCCCCGGTGCTGTCGAACCTCATCGGCGCTGAGATCGCAGACGTAGGCTTTTCCGGCTTTGATAAGTTGGACGGCCCATTCATAAAGCTGTCCGAAGTAATCGGAAGCGTAAAACAAACCGTCCCACTGGTAGCCGAGCCATCGCACGTCTTCCATGATGGAGTCGACGTATTCGGATTCTTCTTTGGAAGGGTTAGTGTCGTCGAAGCGGAGATTGCACTTGCCGCCGAACTCTGCCGCCAGCCCGAAATCGAGATAAATGGCCTTGGCGTGTCCGATGTGCAGGTATCCGTTGGGCTCAGGAGGAAAGCGGGTCTGCACCCGCCCGCCATGTTTGCCGGCTTTGATATCCTCAATAACTATGTCCCGAACGAAATTAGGCCGGGCAGTCGCTTCGACTGCCGCCGCGCCGGGGTCAGATTCCAACGATTTCATCAGCTTGTCTTGTCTCCTGGTCGCTCTGAAGTTCCGAGTCAAGCAGGGATTATATATCGAATTCCGGGAAGACAGCGAGGAGAACTACTGGAAATCAAGGTGATTTAGCGGGCGGATTAAAACCTATTGGAGGCTTGCTACTCTTTTGCGAGGATATGAAAATCTCAAAGAAATTCATCACCCCATCCATTTTCATCATCAAGAAGAACAGTCACAGCGCCTCTCATCTGTATAGATAACTTCGCCACTGGGGTCGGAACAGTCTATATCTTGCCGTAATTCAGATGCAGGGACCTGGAGGCTGTTCAGATCAACGCCGGATATTTGCGCCGGAAGATCCAAAATCTCGCGATACTCATGAACATATTTTTCATGCACTGCATAGGGACCCGGCGGCAGATTGTCTTTCAAGGATTTGAGCCTTGCATAAGCTTCGATCAGTTTTATTTGGCTCATAACGAGGTTAGGCTGCCATCAGCATTCAGCGGTAATCAATAGGATAAAAAATACATATTGTTGGGCGTGCGGCTCTGCCGCTTCGATGTGCGGAGCGGCTGGGCCACTCCGAGACGCGCTTCTCCTTTTATTTCGCGGCTATGCCGCTCACCTAATGCGCAGCCTTCGGAATAAGCGGACAGTGCTGCCGGAAGGTCACAGACCTTCCGCACATCAAAGCGGCGAAGCCGCATCACTTCACAAATTCTTCTCTATGAACTCGGTCATCGTCGAGTACATGTGCTTGACGAGCAGCGGGTCTGTCACCCCATGACGCGATTTCGGATAGAGCATGAGTTGAAACGGCTTGCCCGCTTTCTGAAGCTCGTAGGCGAACTGTATGGTGTTCTGCATGTGAACATTGTCATCGATCATTCCATGTATGAGCAGCAGCTTGCCGCTCAACTCACTGGCCGACGCCAGCGGACTCTTCCTGTACCCTTCGACGTTGTTCTGCGGCATGCGCATGTACCGCTCGGTGTAGATCGTGTCGTACAGCCGCCAGTCGGTGACGCTTCCTCCGGCGATGCCCATCTTAAAACTCTTGCTGTGCGTGAGCGAGTATGAGGTCATAAATCCGCCATAACTCCAGCCCCACAAGCCTATGCGCGCTCCATCGACGAAGGGCTGGCTCTTGAGCCACGCCAGTCCATCCTCCAGGTCTCTCAGTTCGAGCTCGCCGAAATTTTTATAAACCGGCCAGGTCGATTCCGCGCCCTTGCCGCTGGCCGTCCGATTGTCGCATATCCAGATGATGTAGCCTTTCTGCGCCAGCATGTGATGCCACATCAGTCGCGGGCCTCCCCAACTGTTGCGAACCTGCGGCGCATGCGGCCCGCTGTAGGTGTAGCTCATCACCGGGTACTTTTTCGCGGGGTCGAAGCCGGGCGGCTTTATCATCATCGCTTCCATCACGAACCCGTCGCGCGTCTTCACCTGAAGAAATTCCGCCTTGCCCAGCTTGAACTGTTTGAGCGCATCGACGCGATTCTCTTCGATGACGCGAATCAGCGATCCGTCCGATTTATAAAGCCTCGACTGCGGAGGCGTGTTGATATCGCTCCAGATGTCGACGAACAGCGAAAGCTGCGGATTGAAATTCGTCGAGTGATTGCCCTCCATCTGAGTGAGCCGGGTCATCGCGGAGCCGTCCAGTCGAATGCGATAGACGTGATTTGCCGTCGGGCTGTGCTCGCTTGCGGTGAAATAAATCCAGCCGCCAGCCTCATCGACTCCTTCCAGAGAGCGCGCCTCCCATTTGCCTGTGGTGATCTGTCGAATGAGGTTGCCCTCAGTCGAGTAGTGATAAATGTGCTTCCATCCGCTGCGCTCGCTCATCCACAGAAAAGAGCCGTCCTTGAGCCAGCGCGGTTCGGCATCGGCCTCGACCCAGGCGGGAGTCGTTTCACGAAACAGCGTGTAGGTCTTTCCCGTCGCCGGGTCAGCCAGATTCAAATCCAGCCAGGTCTGCTCGCGGTCCTGAAGCTGATAGACGATGCGCTTTGCGTCGGGAGTCCAGCCCACGCGAACTATGAGAAACTCTCCGCCGTGATACTTGAACGTATCGACCCAGCGCACATCTCCGCCCGCCGCGCGTGCGACTCCAAGCTTGACCGTAGGGTTGGCGTCGCCCGCCTTAGGGTAGGGAGTCACCTCGGTCTCCTGAAAATGCGGGATGTGATCGACTATCGTAAACTCGGACACTGGCGTGTCGTCGAGCCGCAGGAATGCTATGCGGGTCGAATCGGGACTCCACCAGTAGGCACCGAAATTCCCGCGCCCGTAGAGTTCTTCCTGATAGACCCAGTTCAATCGCCCGTTGAAAATCTTGGCGCTGCCGTCGGAGGTCAAAGCGCGTTCGCGCCCTGATGTGACTTCGACCATGTAAAGATCATTCCTGCGGACGAAGCTCACCATTCTTCCATCGGGGCTGAAACCTTCGCCGACTTCTTCTTCGGGCGTGTTGGTCAATCGCAGCGCCTTGTCCGATCCGAACTCGTAATAAAAAAGATCGTTTGCGTGATTGATGAGCGCGGCAGTTTGCAGTGGGTTCATCTGATAGAACCTGCGATGAGCTATCTGCCTGGCGGCGTCTGCGTCGATGCCGGGCTGAGTGGCAAATGCCGCTTCCATCTTCGATGCGTCGTAGAACGGCGCAGCGTCGCCCGTCGCGGCGTTGACTTTCAGGAGTTGAGCCAGCCGTGTTTGCGGATCGACTTTGCTTTGCAGGTAGTGTGAGCCGTCGCGCGTCCACCCGGCGACGGCTACGGGCGAGCCGTTGAAGTTTATTCGCTTTGCCGGGTCGAACAGATCATCGATTGTGAGCAGTCTGTCCTGCGCTGAGGCGGAGAACGATAAAAGTACCAGAGCGATGGTTGCCGAAAAATGTCGTTGCATGCGGGATTCTCCTTCGAGACTGTACAGCAGGCTGCCAGCCTGCTGAGTTCTAATTTTCATGCTTTCCGTGCGTCAACAGGCTGGCCGATGGTTGTACATGTGCGGCTCCTCGGAAATATGGCGCAAGCTGCCAGCTTGCGCGGCTCATTGAGCGCGTGTGAAAGCAGACAAGCGGCCTGCGCTATCGATACCGGCTTGAGGCGCGGGATTCACAGCCGCCCCTGGAATATTTGGGGCCTCCTTATCATCGTTTCCCGGCGCGCAATCGCAATTCGGTCACCTTATCCGAAACCCAGTAGGTGATCCTGACCATCTGGCCGGGCTGAAAATCGCCGAGCGCGAGGTTCTTCCTGTCCGACAGAGATGTCTTCCTGTCAGCCCTGAGCCGCGTCTTGCGATCAAGCCTGAACTGGTAGCGATTGCTCCCCTTATCTTCCTCAAGAACCAGGAGTCCCTCCTGGATTTTGATCTCCACTATCTTCCCTGACAGCGTGCGCGGGTAAACCGGATCCTGCGAGGGAATGCGCTCTGTGCTGGCGATTGTCTTAACTGGCGCATCGACTGTCCGCCCCGATATCCGCGCCTGACCAGGCGATCGGCCGCACAGACAGATTATCCACGAAGCGGAAAACAGGAACAGAATCTTCAGCCTTCCGGAAATCATTCTATTCATCTTCTCCCTCCTGATGGTTAAGGTCGATTGCGCTTCTCGCTTCACTGCCCGACGAGCGCGACTGCGCGGCGCAGACGCTCGACAGTCCGCTCACGACCGAGCGTCACCATTATGTCGAACATCCCCGGCCCTACCGCCTGACCGGTGAGCGCAGTCCGCGCGGCGTTGATGAGCAGCCCGGCTTTCACGTTCTGCTCCTCGGAAAAGGCTCTCAGAGCCGATTCCACAGCGTCGTGCGTGAAGTCCTCGACCGCCGCGAGATGAAACGCAAGGCCGGGAAGCAACTCTCTCAGCCTCTCGTCCCTGAGATTCTTCCTGACCGCCGCCGCTTCATACTCGAACTCGTCAGAAAAATATGGGCGACCGTAGCCGGTGAAATCGGCAGTGGTGCGATAGCGCGCCCGCAGCATATCGATGGTGCGGGCCAGCCATTCCTTTTTTTCGCCTTCGTACTGCTCGCGCCAAAGGCCGGCTTTTTTCAACTCGCCAGCGACCATCGGCATAAGTTCTTCGACGCTGACGGCGCGAATGTACTCGCCGTTCATCCACAACGCTTTCGGGTCAGTCCAGTCTTTGGGGTCCGACTCGTCGAAGTTGAAAACGGCGGATGATTTGTTGACGCCTTCGAGCGAGAACTTTTCGATCAACTCCGCGCGCGACATAATCTCCTGCCCCGTGCCCGGCGACCATCCGAGAAGCGCGAGGAAGTTCACAAGAGCGTCGGGCAGGAAGCCCCGGTCGCGGTAGGTAGTCACCGAAACGACTTCGCCATGCTTTCGCTTCGAGAGTTTCACTTTTCCCGGAGCGAATATCAGAGGCAGATGAGCAAA
>CAZPQE010000067.1:0-18227 GCA_964588615.1 uncultured Clostridia bacterium
GCAAGCGGAATGAAGGATGAAAACATAACGATAAAAGAGAGCATCGCTGCTGCGGCCTTCTGTTTCATCGGAGTCCTCTTTGTTGGATCGGTACTGGCAAACGCGCTTAGATTATTCACAAAGGGCGCAAGACCACAAGCCCAAGAAAAGTATTGAATATTTGGATTTTTGGTTTATCCTCGATATCGTCGACCTGGTGTGGTCGAAAGAACTGCATCGAACCTGCCAACCACTGCCCCTGCAAGGAACGTTCCCCCGAACGCGCGCGGAATTATTTGACTGAATGAACTAACCCGACCTGGTGACTGTTTCTCCCGATTCGGAGGTAAAGAGTCATGAAAAAGCATCACATTTATCGAAGCAAACTGATACTGACGATAATGCTTGCGAGCCTCGTCGCGCCGGGCCTGCTGAATTTTTCACGCAACGATCTATCGCTTGCCAACTCCTTCTCCTGGTCCGATGAAGTAAACCTGTTTCGCGCATCCGAGCACGCTAGCGTCCTTTACCAGTCAGATGGAGCGATACGGGCGCGCAACGCCACAGCCGAAGAGACTTTGCTCATAGCCGACAGAGACGCCGCCGGTCCCCTGCAAACGATCTCTTCCTACGCGCCGACCGCTCAGACCGGGCTGAGGATCATGCTTCGCGCCACTTCTCAACTGGAATCCAACCCGCAGGCCAAAGCGGCTTTCATAAGGGCCGCTTCTCTCTGGGAATCGCTCGTCCGAACTCCGATGACCATCATACTCGATATCGACTATGGCCCGACCTGCTTCGGCGCACAGGTCGAGTCTGATGTCATAGGTTTCACCAATCCTCAATTGCTCATCGGCGATCCGATCTATCTGCGCTTCCTCTCCAAGCTGCTCGACAACGCTTCGACCGAGCACGAACTCGGCCTTTACTACTCGATGCCTCAGCCCACGCTTCCGACCGACCAGGGCGAGACCTCGGCCATCATATCGCCTTCTCCCGTCTTCCGCGCTCTCGGACTCATCGACCGTTATGCCGATGCCGCGCCCGACCCTCCTTTCTTCGGGCCTCCGCCGGCCATCTGGCTCAACTCGACCCTGCCTTATGATTTCGACTACAGCGACGGAATCGATGAAGACAAGTACGATTTCGACGCCGTTCTTTCGCGCGAACTGGGCCGCGTGCTGGGATTCTATTCTGCGGTGGGGCGGCTCGAAGTCGATCCCGACGCCGTGCTTGCCGCATCCGCCTGGGATGTTTTCCGACTTCCTCCCAACACCTCGATAGAATCTTTCTCTATGATGGCCCGAATACTCGAATCGGGCGGCAATCACTTCTTCTTCATGGGCGATGACGACCTGCCGCTTTCGACCGGCAGGCCCGACAGCAGCGGCGGAGACGGGCGCGCGGCGAGCCACTGGAAAGACGACCTGATTCTGGGAACCCGCATAGGCATCATGGACCCGACTATCCCTCTCGGCAAAAGACAGACCGTTACGCTCAACGATGTCGAGGCGCTCGATCTTTTCGGCTATGCCCTTCGCGTCATAGGCAACGCCAAGCCTGCGATCAACTCGCTTGCCGCAGACCTCAACGGCGATGTCCTGACTCTGAGCGGCAGCCTCACGGATGCCGACGGAGACGTGGTTCAGGCTCAGTTGACCTTCCTTGACGGGAAAGACCGGGTGGTCGGCCAGAGCGCCCCGTTTCCGGCGGATTTCGGAATCCTGCCCGCGCAACTCTTTTCCTTCGACTTCCCCGGCATGAGTTCTTTGCCTGCTGTCGAGCAGGTCGCTCTGACCGTCATCGATACCAAGGGCAATGCCAGCGCGGCTCTCAAGGCAGGGTTCACCGCAGGCGACGCCGGAGGGCCGAGGATCAAGTCGGCAGGGTTCAAGGAAGACAAACTGATAATCAAGGGTAAAGGTCTCAAGCCCGGTGTCCAGATCGAAATCAACGGAGTGATAATCGATCCCCCGTCTGGAATAGACGCGGCCAAGAACGGAAAGACCGTCGAGATCGAAGGCACGACTCAGGAACTCAACATCCGACTAGGACCTAATCGCATTCGCGCCATCAGAAACGGCCTGCGCTCGAATGTCTTCATCGAAGAAGTCGAATAATCAAGTCTGGAGTCTGAAGTCAGCATCCAGACTCCAGACTCGGCTACTGATTGTTTTTAAGCAACTCGCGCACAGCCGTCTCCAGTTGAATATCCCTGCCCGTGTAGCTTTCGCGTATGGGGCGATGGACGGCGACATCTACCGGGCGCGGCGCAAGTTCCATCACCTTGCCATCGGCTCCGGTGATTTTGATGAACGGGAGTCGAAGGCCCGTGCCATCGATGAGGGTCACATTCGATGTGTAAATGATCCAGCCTGCGGTCGGCTCTCCGACCACCTTGCCCAGTTTGAGCGCGCGATAGCCTTCGGTGAAATCCTCGGCGTCCGAAAGCGAGTGCTGGTTGATGACCAGTATCGTAGGAAGCTCAAGCGCGCGTTGTCCGAGCGTGCTTCGCGCGGGAGCCGAGGGAAATCCGCGCCGGGTCATGTTCATATATCCGCGACGAGCGAACACGTCGAGCGCGTAAGCGTTGACGAACCCGCCATTGTTGTTGCGTA
The DNA here is from genome assembly GCA_964588615.1 of uncultured Clostridia bacterium. Lineage (GTDB taxonomy): Bacteria > Acidobacteriota > Blastocatellia > UBA7656 > UBA7656 > UBA7656. Next base: position 2,598 of record CAZPQE010000067.1, read on the forward strand.
TATCGATGACCACTCCCTGGCGAGAGTGGTTCTCCACGTCGAGATCGATGTAGAGTTGCGCAAGCGAATTTGCCGACATATCAGGCATGTGAACATAGCCGAGCCTGCCGTTGCTGATTCTGGAAACGAAGTCGCGCTTTTCTTCGACCCATTTGCGATAGACCAGTCCCTTTTCGGCCCCGGTGCTCACGGGCCGCGCCACCGCTTCGCGCCTGCCCGCTCCATCGGCGGAAGCCGAGAGGGTGAGCGCGACCCTGCGGCCTGATTTGAAGGCGAGGAGTTCATCGAGATTAGTCCGCCCATCGATGCTCGCGCCATCGACTGCAAGGAGGTATTCGCCCGATTTGATGCCTGCAAACTCGGCTGGACCGAGCGGAATGACTTCGGTGATCTTCAATTTGCCCGCTATCTCGTACTCGGCTCGATCAAACCGCAGTCCGAGTTTGCCGACTCCTGGCTGCGCGGCAACAAAGGGCGCGCTCACTCCCAGGTGCGAGGCGTTGAGTTCTCCCACCATCAGCGAAAGCACTCTTCGCATTTCGTCTGCCGTCTGAGCGGCGGCTATGCGCGGCTCGTATTCTTCGCGCACCGCTTTCCAGTTCACTCCATGAAAATTCGGGTCGTAGAAATAATCGTTCAGGTATCCCCACGCCTGTCGAAACACATACATTTTTTCGACCTGGAAATCGACATCCATCTCGGCGGTGACGGCTACCGGGCGCGAAGCGCGGGTATCGAGCGGAACCAGATGGATGCGCCCCTGCTCGATGTAGAAGACCTCCTTGCTGTCAGGAGTGAACTGAGGGAAAGCCTTGAAGTCGGGAGTCGAGGTCAACTGGCGGGCGACGGCGGGCTCGCGCGAAAGCTCATCGAGCGAGTAGGTGTAGAGATTCTGCTGGCCTTCGGCGGCGGCGCTTACGAGCAGCCATTTTCCATCGGGGCTTATGGTGTGAGACCTGACATCGACTCCTGCGGGAATGAGGCTCAACCTCCGGCGTATGCCTTCGAAAGTTATCTCGATGTTTTTTGTCCCCGGCTTCTTTTCATCCGGCTCTCTGGTCTGCGCGCCCTCCTGCGCCGAGCTTCGACGAGGCGCGTCTTCTTTGAAGAGGTCGCGGAACTGGTCTTCGCGGAATTTCGGCAGTCGGGGCGTGAGATCGATTCTGGCCACCTGCCCTCCTTCGGTTCGCTGGGCAGTGTTGAAGAGAATGAAGCTGCCGTCAGGACTCCACGTCAGGCTGTTTGAAAATGTGTTTGCGATGAAACTTATCTGCTGGCTTGCGCCGCCTGTCAGCGGAACCACATGCACATTCTTGAACGCTTTCGCGCCGGGGGTGGTGAAAGCTATCCATCGGCTGTCAGGCGACCACGCGAAAGACCTGTCCGAATCCAGAGGCGGTCGCTCGAAGACGCCTTCGGCCAGCGTGCGCTCCTTGTGGGAATCGAGATCAATCGCGCAGAGTTGTTTTGCGTCGCGCTCGAAGGCCAGCAGCTTTCCGTCGGGCGAGAATCGAGGAGCGGCATCGGCTCTAGCGGAGCGAGTGACCTGAGTTTCAGCATTCGCTGTGAAGTCGTAGAGGTAGATGTGCGGAGTCTGATCGCGGTCCGAAACGTAAGCGATGCGGCGGCTGTCGGGCGACCAGGCAATGTGATATTCGCTGGCCGGGCTGCGGGTGACGCGCGTAGCGTCGCCTCCGTCTCTGGCTGATGAGGCGAAGATTTCTCCCCGGACGGCGAAGGCGATTTTCTTTCCGTCGGGCGAAAGGGCGAACTCCTGAAACCTGTCCGTGAGCCGGAGGTGCTCGACGGCGGGCAGCGATGGAGCGCCGCGCCGATGGGCGCGGATTTCCGCCGCCTGACCGTTTGCGGTGTCGAGTTTCCAGACCGAGAAGTTGCGCTCGAAGACTATCGCGCGACCGTCATAAGAAATGTTCGGCCAGAGAACGCGCCCGTCGCGGAATTTTGTAATTTGTTTCGCCTGCCCGCCGAAAGTCCGAGACCAGATATTCTGCGCGCCGCTGCGATCCGAGACATAGAAGATGGTTGAGCCGTCGGCGCTCCACATAGGCCACATCTCTTTGGCTCCGCCTTCGGTTATTCGCTCATAGAGGTCAGGGTCGCGCATCACCCATATTTCGCTCTCATCGATGTGGCTGCGGCCCTTGCGCCACCACTGGCTGGAAGCGATTCCGCGCGCCGTGAAAGCCAGCGCGCGAGAGTCTGGCGAAGGGGCGGAGAAGAATTCATTGGCGAATCTATCCGCGCTCACCTGCATGGGGGTTCCCCCTTCGACGCTGACTCGAAAAATATCGTTCATCCCGGCTATGTCGCGGCTTGTCGATGAGAAGTAAATCCATTTCCCATCGCGCGAGAAGGAATCGAGTTGATCGTTTGAGTCGTCGTAGGTGAGTCGTCTGATCTGGCCGGTGTCGAACGAAAGTATGTAAATATCGCCGTTGCCTGTGCGGGTCGAGATGAAAGCGAGGTTTCTTCCATCGGGCGAATAGAGGGGCCGCGACTCGACAGCCGTGTGAGAGACCAGAAGACGGGCCTGCCCTCCTTCGGCAGGGACGGTCCAGATGTCTCCGCCCGATATGAAAGCTATCTCAGCACGGTCGGGCGAGAGGGCCGGTTCAGCCATCAGAAAAGTCGATGGGGCAGGAGCCTGCGCCGACGCGCCTGTGGTCTGCTGGATTTGAACGACCAGAGAGAGGATGACGATGAGAGTAATACATCTGATGAGACGAATCATAAGAGCCTCCATAAAAGAGCCACCGCAGGGAGAAAAACATTATCACTGCTGTCGGAAGATGGCCAAGATTATTAAGCGCGATTGGCGAGAGCGGGAAGAGGTTGTGACGGGAAAGATGATGGGAAAAGTCAGGGCTTTGTATCAAAGGGCGGCTTCAGCCGCAGGCTGAAGCCGCCCTTTGATAGATCGGGCGTCAATAGGTTCGTTTTCTTGAGCGCGCACCGTCGACGAACTGGATGAATTTTTCAGGCGTTGGGATGAACCCGGCAGCCGAAGTCAGTTTCTTTCCGCTGCTGTCGAGAATGACGGTCGTAGGATAGCCGCGAACTCCCATCTCCTGGGCGAACCTTTCGCCCTGTCCTCCGTCTTCGGCGTCGAGTTTGAGGAAGACTTCCTGGCGGCTCAATCCCACTATCATAGGATCGGAGTAGATGACCTGATCCATCTTCTTGCACCAGCCACACCAGTCAGTGTAGACATCGACGATGATGAGTTTGTCGCCGGAAGCGGCCATCTGTTTAGCCCGGTAGATATCCTTCTCCCAGGAGATCGATCCGCTTGCGGGTTCGATGGTTTTCGATGTGGTTGTCGATGATGTCGAGCCGGGGCCTCTTGCGGGAACATCATCAGTGGTCAGGGTGGGAGTGCGCTTCGCGTTGTTTTGAAGCTGGGCGAAAACTATCACTCCCACGCCTCCGAGCGAAAGCAGGATGGCTCCGATTGCCAAATAGCGCATAACGATCCTTCCTTCCGGGGGCGAGGTCAGTTTTTCAGCCATTATCAAGGCCGCCCGACAGACGTTCAATACTTTTGTTTTTTGACGAAGTTGACGCTCTTTTTCACAGGGTGCTACTCTGTAGCCCTGATTGATCAATGGCATTAAGTTAGGCCTTGTGTCAGTAGCCTGACCGAGAGGGAGGGCTGGAAAAGCCCTTGCTGACGCGCGGGCTACTGACACCTTGCCGCCATCTTCTAACTTGATGGCATTGCCCTGATTGACGCGCGGCCCTGCCGCGCTTTTGATTTCCCGGAGTGTAATATGCCTTTCTGGAAACGGAAGAAAGACGAATTCATCAGCCTCGGACTCAACCGCGAAGCTACGGCTGAAGAAGCGGCCATCGCTCAACAGACGGAAGAGACGGGTTTCTTCGAAAAGATAAAGACGGCTGTCTCAGTCACCCGCGAAAACCTGGCCGAACGCCTCGATTCGGTACTGGTCTCGCGCCGCCGCATAGATCAGGACGTGCTCGACGAGCTTGAAGAAGCTCTCATCGGAGCCGACATAGGGGTGCAGACCTCGCTTGAGATAATCGATAAGGCGCGTCTTGAGGTTCGCCGCAATCAACTCGGAGATGTCGCGGAGCTCAAGCGGCTCATCAAATCCGAACTGCTCGGTATTCTCAACAGCGCCGCCAGCCGCCGCAGGCACGGGACGGTCGCAAGCGAAACGGAAGTCCCTCTCGACATAAAGCCTTATGTGATTATGGTCGTTGGGGTCAACGGAGTGGGTAAGACGACAACAATCGGAAAGCTGGCTCATCGCATCAAGAGCGAAGGCAATGAAGTGCTCATCTGCGCTGCGGACACTTTTCGCGCGGCGGCAAACGACCAGCTTGCAATCTGGGCTGATCGCTCAGGCGTCCCTCTCATTCAACAGCGGCAGGGTACTGATCCTTCGGCTGTGCTGTTTGATTCGATCAAGTCTGCCAGAGCGCGCAATGCTGATGTGCTGATAGTCGATACTGCCGGGCGATTGCACACCAAGATAAATCTGATGGGCGAGCTCGAAAAGATGCGCCGCATAGCCAGCCGCGAGATAGAAAGCGCGCCTCACGAAGTGCTGCTGGTGATGGACGCCGTTACGGGACAGAATGGATTGGAACAGGCTCGGCAGTTTGCCAAATCAGTCCCAGTCACAGGCCTGGTGCTCACCAAGCTCGACGGCACAGCCAAGGGGGGAATCGTCATCGCCATCGCAAAAGAACTTGGCATCCCGATCCGTTATGTTGGTGTAGGCGAACAGATAAACGATCTGGTGGAGTTTTCATCCGAAGCCTACATCAACGGATTGTTCGATTGATTCGCCGCGACCTGAGAGATGAAGGGCTGTTGCAGGCTAGATGATTCTTCCCTCCGTTCGATCGTCATCCTTATCCCGCCCCTGGGTCGAAGGGTAATCATCGGTTTGGGAACCACCTCCTGGCCGGGAGCAAGGCGCAATCGCCATCTCTGAGATATCGTTGCCAGCGCCAGCGCGCCTTCCATCCACGCGAACTGCTCGCCTATGCACACTCTCGGCCCGCCTCCGAACGGGAAGAACGAAAACTTCGGCCTCGACGCCCTGGCTTCTTGAGTCCATCGCTCGGGGTCGAACCTCAGCGGATCAGCATAATATCGCTCGTCGCGGTGCATCACATAAGGACTCATCAGGATGATCGAACCTTTGGGCGCAACATAACGATCCATCGGATAATCTTCAACTGCCTGCCGGCCCATGGCCCAGGCCGGAGGATAGAGCCTCATCGATTCGGCAAAGACCATATCGACATACCTGAGACTCGAAACGTCATCGGCAGTCGGCAGTCTGCCTTGCAGAACCTCATCGATTTCCGCGTGCATTCGCGCTTCGACTTCTCTGTGCTGAGAGAGCAGATACCAGGTCCAGGCCAGAGCGTTTGCCGTCGTTTCGTGACCGGCGAGAAAAATGGTCATAGCCTCATCGCGCAACTGGCGGTCGTTCATGCCCGTGCCGTCGCCTTCGATGTCGGTAGCCAATAACAGCATCGAGAGCAAATCGCCCCGATCCTGGCCGCTCCTGCGACGCTCATCGATTATTCGAAATATGGTTTCATCCAGACGGCGGCTGGCCTTGCGAAAACGAAAATTGCTCGGCAGCGGTAGCCTGTTCAACAGTTCAGGGAAGGGCTTGGTTATGCGGTCGAACAACTGCATTATCGAAGTCAGCGCGCGGCCTATCTCAGCTGCTTCCCCTTCTACATTGGCATCGAAAAGAGTCCTGCCCACGATTGCCAGCGTGAGCCGCATCATCTCCTGCGCGATGTCCAGCGTCTCACCCTCCTGCCATCGCTCTCGCGTTCGAAGGGAGCAATCGTCCATCGCCTGAGCATAGGAATCGATGCGCTGACGATGAAAAGCCGGTTGAGCGAGGCGGCGCTGACGGCGGTGGAATTCGCCTTCGCTCGTGAGCAGACCTTCGCCCAGGAACCGCTTGGCCATCTGAAGCCCTCGACTCTTGATGAAGTTGCGGCTGTGGGTGACCAGAACATCGCGTATGAGGTCGGGATGGTTTATGAAGTAGACTGCGCGCGGACCCAGGTAGAATCGAACTATGTCGCCGCGCGCGCGCGCTGCCTGCGTCAGAAAGGCGGGCGGATCGCGACGGAACTCGCGCAGGCATCCCACTATGGGTTTCCCCTTCAAGGTCGGTGGTTGTGAATCGTTGGTCATCGTCATCTCCGGAGAGTCGAATCGAGGCGCAAGAATCATTATGCGCGCAAAGTTGACCGCTGCGCCACATCCGACGATTCGCCTACTTCCGAGTTCTCGATTGTTCGGCCCGGCGGTTCACTTCGTCCCAGTTGATGTTCTGAAAGAATGCATCGATGTATGCGCGGGCATTCGAGCCGTAATCGATGTGATAAGAATGCTCGTACATATCCATCACCAGCAGAGGAGCGCCCCAGGCCGGATTATGGGCATGATCCCACGCCCAGTAATTGTGAACCGAATTGTCTCGCGGATTGAAACTCAACACTGCCCACCCCGATCCTCCGCCCAGCGAAAGGCCGGTCAGTCGAAAATCCTGTTCCCATTGCTCAAGGCTTCCGTACTCGGCTTTTATCAGATCGACCGCCGAGCCGCTCGCTTTTCCGTCGCCTCCCAGATTTCCGAAATAAAATTCATGCAGGATCATCGAGTTTGCCGCTATCAACTCTTCGCGCTTGAGCGATCCCATCTGATAAGGCGCAGCGTCTTTTGCCAGAGCGCCTATCTGCTGCTGAATCTGGTTGAGCCTTCTCACCGCGCCGCCATAGTTGTTCTGATGGTGCGAAGTGATGAGCTTTTCAGACAGGCCGCGCAGTTTAGCCGCGTCAAACGGCAGAGGCTTGATCTGATTCGACCCGCGATAGGCGGGAGCAATCTGTGATGCTGCGCCGCTTTGACCCGTCGCGTTTCCGGCAAGGGCCGATCCGAGTCCGGCGGCAATGATCGTTTCCATAGCTTTTCTTCTGTTCATAATCGAAGCTCCTCAGAAAAGGTGCAGCAGGCTGCCAGCCTGCTGGTTCTTCAAATTTTCATTCTTTCAGGGAGTCGCGCAGCGACATGATGACTCCTCGGGAAATGTTCGTAGTCCTGCCTTCAGGGGGAAGGTTGCAGTAGCGCATGTTTCAGGCTCAAGCCGGGACTACGAACAGTTTTCATCATCAACGGGCTGCCTGACTGTTGTGCGTCCGCGACTCCCTGAAAATGATCGATCAGCAATCGGGTTCATTGTCATCGCTGTTGTTGGTTTCGCAAACTGCCCACGGTGAAGCCCGATGCGGCTTTATCGACATCCAGAATCGAGTCAGCCTGCTTCGAAACCGAAGATGGCGATCCCTGAGAGCAGCCCGCGTCGCCGGCTAACAACTGGCTGATGCGCGACCATCTTTCCTTTTCACCGGAGATGAGAGAAAGCAGTTCCTCGCGCGCCGGGGAGTCTTCTATTTCAACGGCTGCCGCCGCGACTCTGTCGAGAAAAGGCAGCAAATAGCCCAGGTCTTTTTCGAACTGCTCTGCCAGCATCATTGTTCCTCCGTCGCCTGATTTCGGGCGGCAGTTTATCACAAACCCGCTCGAAAGAGCGCATAATTGACACCCGATTTCTTTGCTAGTAGGATAAGCCTGCTCTTGATGCTGACGCGCTCGCGAGGGCCGGCCCATGAAGCAATGCCTCAACTGCAAAAGGGAATTCAAGGATGAAGTCGTCTTCTGCCCGTTTGATGGCTATCCGCTCGGAAGCCGCGCCGAGTTGGACAAACTTCTGGGCGAGACTCTCGATCACAAATTTCGCCTGGACGAAAAGGTGGGCGAAGGCGGTATGGGAAGGGTCTATAAGGCAACTCACGTTTATCTCAATCAGACTCTTGCCGTAAAAGTACTGCACACGCATCTCGCTTCAGATGAAATCGCTCTGGAAAGGTTCCGAAGAGAAGCCCGCGCAGCCGCACAGATTCGTCACCCCAACGCCATAGCAGTTTCCGATTTCGGAGTCACTCAGGAAGAAGGCATCGCCTACCTGGTGATGGAGTTCCTCGAAGGAATCGAACTGAGGCACAAGATGTTCAAAGACCCTCACATGGATTTCGAAGAGGCATTCTACATCGTGCAGCAGACCTGCGCCGCGCTCGAAGCCGCGCACGCCAAAGGCATCATCCATAGAGACCTCAAGCCTGACAACATCTGGCTACTTCCTTCGCACGACGGAATACCGCGCGTCAAGGTCATAGACTTCGGCATAGCCAAACTCAAGGCTTCGACCGAGACGAGCAAGCTCACCAAGCAGGGGATGCTCGTTGGCACGCCCTTTTATATGTCGCCTGAACAGTGCCGGGGCGAAGAACTCGACCTGCGCTCCGATATCTACTCGCTTGCAGTCATAATCTACGAGATGCTGACCGGCAGAGTCCCTTTCCAGTCGACGAGTCCCATCGGGGTCGTGCTCAAGCATGTGAACGAAATCCCCGCCCCGCTGCGCCCTTACCGGTCTGAGATACCGGAATCGGTCGAGAGAGTCGTGCTGCGCGCTTTGAGCAAGGAGCGAGACCGAAGGCAGGAGACGGCTGCCCAGCTTGCCCACGAACTCGACGCGGCATTTCAGTCGGCAGGGATTCAACTTAAACTCCTGACCACAAGGACGCCCAATTCCACCTGGGCGCAGGTTCCTTTCTCTCATCACACCCCCGACACGCTGCCTGTTCCACCGCCCGGCGCAAAGCAAACCCCGGAGTCGAGTTTTCCTTCCGAAGCCGATACGGTCGAACTAGGAAAGAAGACCGGCATGATCAGCCCTGAATCGGAATTGCTCAGGCCGAGGGCAACGCCGCCAGCCATAGTCGATAGCGGCTCTCTTTCCTTCGGTCGGCAGACTTTCGGCAGAGCGTGGAGCGCGGCTGGCGACAATAAATTTTTCGCGGTTGCCGTCATCGTGGTGTTAATAGCCGCCTCAATATTCGGCGTCAGATATCTGACTCAGAGGAGAATCACTACCACTTCTCCTCCTCCGATCGACATCCCCGATGGCATGGCGATGGTCAGGGGCGGGACGTTTACGATGGGGAGCGATGATGAAAAGAGTTTTTACTCCTCGAGGCCCAGACACGTCGTTACAGTCGAGGCGTTCCTGCTCGATATCGATGAAGTGACCAACGAAGAGTACTACGAGTTCGTCAAAGCAACCAGTCGCACTCCGCCCCGGCACTGGGGCGGAAACATCTATCCGCCCCTGACAGCGAAATTCCCGATCTACAATGTCTCGTGGGACGACGCCAATGAGTATGCCAGATGGAAAGGCAAACGGCTTCCTACAGAAGAGGAATGGGAATACGCCGCGCGCGGGCAGGACGACAAACTCTTTCCTTGGGATGGCGAGTGGTCGGACCGAAAGGCCAACCTGAAAGAAACGAGTTCGAATCCATCGGTCATACCTGTCGGCTCTTTGCCCGAAGGCAAAAGCTGGTGCGGGATCAACGACCTGGCGGGAAACGTGGCCGAATGGGTTGCTGATTCCTTCAAGCCTTATCCCGGAGGAGGAGGCAAAGCCGACCCGCGCTCGAAGATTTACAGGGGCGGATACTTCAAGACCTCGAAAGACGAGTTTCCGACCATCAATCGATGGTTCGTTCCCACAGAAACCAAACTCGATCACGTCGGGTTCCGCTGCGCTAAAGACCTTCCGCAAAATAATCCTCCTTCCCAGAAATAAAAAGACAGGGAACAGTAAAAAAACTGTCGAACTTCGCCCACTCGTCAGGGAATACATTCCATGAAGCAGGCCCCTATGGTCGTACACAAACCTGCTTGATCTGCAATCCGTTCCCAGGCAACCGGAGTTGCGGCATGGATATCGGCGCAATTGCGGTTTGTTTTCTTCGTTATTGTAGAAGTAATGAGGAGGGGAAATCCGCCAATCAATAGTGGAAGCTTTATGCGTTGAGGTTGACTGGCAGGCTCAGGTATAAGGGTTCCTCCAAATTGCCCGGCGGTGCAGGAATTGATGAAAGGGGTCGCGAAATCCTTCAGGCTCGCTTCATCGGCTGACAGGCTCAGGCGCATCGTCGCCACGCTGTTTGCCGCGTGTCTTGTTCAATTTGTGTCATACCGGTCGGCTGCGTTTTCGGTCGAGCAGGATTCGAAGAAGGGCCAGAAAAGCGACATTGAAAAGTTCCTGGACAAAGTTAAGCCAGGCGGAAAGCCGAAGCCCAGTTCAGGCGGCAAGCCAAACAAGACAGAAACGTCTGCTTCGGCAGTGAAGCCCGATCCGCCCAGACCGACTACGGGCAAACTGGTGGTGGTGACTGGGACCGATGATGCTGATGTCGTTATCCGCAGCAAAGAGAGCATCATTCATCGGGGTCGCGCTCAGAAGGGGCGGTTCGAGGCCGACCTCGATCCGGGCCAGTACTCAGTCGAAGCCACTTCGACTGGACGCTCGCCCTATTCGGCCACGGTCAAAGTCAGGGCGGGCGAGACGGAAACTCTTAAAGCCGAATTCAGCCAATTGGGATCAATCGCCATTGATCTTGGCGAGTTCGAGGCCGACGAAAATATCTCGGCCGACGATTTGAAGATATTACTCGACGAACGCCCGGTCGAGATCAAAAAGACAGAAGACGGGTTCATCGAACTCTGGGATGTGCCTAAGGGCAGTCACACGCTGAGGTTCATTCACCCGTCGATCAAAGAACAGCGGGCCGAGGTCGAGGTCGCTCCGGGCGCAAGGATTCAGATCAATCCAGTGCTCGAAGTTTTTTATGTGAAATTGACGATCAAAAGCGTTCCCGGAGCCAGTATTTTTATCGATGGCAGGCATCAAGGCAAAATCGGGCCTGGGGGCAGGAGCGAAATCCTCAACCTCGTCGCAGGCCGCCATCGTGTCCGAATAGAAAAGCAGGGCTATGCTCCTTCGGAACGAGTTGTCGAAATACTAAACGACCAATTCGAAGTCGAATTCATACTCAATCGCCTGAATACTCGCTCATCTAATTTATGAGGTTCCTCGGTTGATATTCAGTTGATAAAGGTCTGACCATCCCGGACTGACCTGCACAGCAATCTTCCGCTGTCGGAGGCTCGGCCTTCGGCGGGTCGAGTCGGATTTGAAAGCGATGCTGATGCATTGCTCGACCCTGCGTCTTCGATAGAAGGAGTATCGCGCAATGGGAATCCTCTTTCGAAGTCGGTTCAGAAATAATCAGTAAACCAATCTGGAGGAACAACCATGAAAATCAAAAGCCTGATTCGCTTGCCCGTTGTCGTCGCATTGGCTATGAGCATGAACTCGGTGGTGATTTCGCAGAGTTTCACGAGCTCGGTTTCGGGTCGCGTACTCGACCAGCAGGGAGCGGTCGTTACGGGGGCGACAGTCACGCTCAAGAACGCCGCTACGGGCTTCGCGCAACAGGGGGTGGCTGACAGCGCGGGGAACTTCCAGTTTTTCAATGTCTCTCCGGGCAGATACCTCATCATCGCCCAGAGAGAAGGATTTGCGCAGTCGCAGACAAGAATCGATGTGAGCGTGTCTTCTCAAACCAGAGCCGATGTCACGCTCCGGGTCGGCACTGTCACAGAGCAGGTGCAGGTGAGCGCGAATGAAATCATCAACCCGTTCGGATCAGGAGTCGGCGGGGAGTTGAGCAACATAGTGACCCAGCACCAGGTGATCGAATTGCCGACGATCACGCGCAATGTGTATGAATTGATTAACCTGAGCCCCGGCGTGGCTCCGACAAGTGATTCTCGCGGCGTGTCGCTTTCGGTCAACGGCCAGCGTTCGGCAAGCGGGAACTACATTCTCGACGGGGGCGAGAGCAATGACACGTTCAATGCAGGTCCTTCTCAAAGGGTTCCCCTCGACGCGATTCAGGAATTCCGGGTGATGACGAACAACTATCCTGCCGAGTACGGGCGCGGGTCGGGATTCATTGCCAACATAGTTACCAAAACGGGGTCGAACGATCTGCATGGAAGCGTCTATCTGTATAACCGCAACTCCGCGCTTTCGGCAAACACCTTCGACAACAATGCTAACGGTCTCGACAAGCCCATATTCAACCGAAACCAGTTCGGAGGCTCCGCAGGCGGGCCGATAAAGAAAGAGAAGGCATTTTTCTTCGGCACGATCGAGCCGATACTGGTTCGGAGCATCGCGTCGAGAACTTTCTTCGTTCCGACTCAACGACTCATCGATTTAAGTTCACCCGGAACGAAGGCTCTTTTCCAGAAGTATCCGCTTCCATCCGATATTTCCACGACCAATGTCAGGACTCGCACGGTCTGCCCGTTTGGCGCGACCTGCAACACTCAGACCGGAGCCGGGTTTGTCACGATCCCGGCTTTTGCTTTTGTGTCGCGCACGGGCCCGGCAAACGTGGGCGCGGGATCTCCGCAGGATACCTATCTTGCCACAGGGCGAATAGATTACAACCTCGATTCGAAGACGCAGCTTTTCGGGCGATATGCCTTCGACGATGAGGATTTCATCCCGGATGTCAGGCAACCCTACAGCGCCGAGCTTGACCGAGTAAGCAGTGCGCGGGGTCAAAACATTTTGTTGAATCTCAACCGCACATGGTCGACTTCTCTGATAACCGAGACGCGGCTTGGCTACAACAGGTTTCGATTTGGAGCGCCTACTACTCCGTCTCCGGCAATCCCGCGCTTCCTGAACATAGAGGGGGATGTGGTTTTGCCGGGCGGCATCGACGGGTTTGGCAACCTGCAAAACCTCTACCAGATTTATCAGAACGCCAGTTGGATCAGGGGCCGGCACGTACTCAAGTTTGGAGGCCAGTATGTTCAAATACGCGACAAGAGAGAGGTGCGCATCTTTGAATCTGCTCAGGCATCCTTTTCCGGCAGCTTGAGGTCTGGTGATTGCGGCGTCAATCAGGCGATTTCAGCCTCTTTTCTGGGGCGGTTCACACATGGATGCCTGTCATCTTTTTCTATTGCACTCGATCTCAAAACCAAATTGCCCGGCGAGTCATTGACTCCTCCGTTCGGCCCGCCGTCGGTTTCGAGGCATTTCCACTATAACGAATGGGTGGTCTTTTTCCAGGACACCTGGCAGGTCAAGCCCCGGTTGACGCTCACGCCGGGGATTCGCTGGGAGTATTTCGGAGTGCCTTACGGGCCGGGCCATGAGAGATCACTCGATTCGAACTTCTACTACGGGCCAGGCAGCGATGTGTACCAGCGCATTGCCAGCGGAACAGTTCGTCGAACGGATGCCATAATCGGCGATCTAAGGGAGCGGTTCTACAGACCCGACTACAATAACTTTTCTCCGAGGCTCGGCCTTGCCTATGACATCTTCGGCGACGGGAAGACAGTCTTTCGCTCCGGGGTAGGGATTTATTACGACCGCAACTTCGGCAATGTGTTAACAAACGTCACTCAGAATCCCCCTTATGGTTTGGCAAGACTGACGAATGTGTTGGTTACTCCTCAACGCCTCCAGAACCAGTATGACGCCTTCCCGAATGCAGCTATACCTACTGACTTGCTGCGGCTTTCAATCGTTCACCTCGATGAAAACATCAGGACGGCATACACCCTGTCGTGGAATGCCGCGGTTCAGAGAAACATAAAGAACTCTGTCCTTGTGACAGTCGCTTATGTAGGCGCAAGCGGAAACAAGCTCTACGGCTTCGTCAATATCAACCGCGTGGGTAGTTTCTGTTTGCTGGGAGATGATCGCAATTGCCAAGATACGAAGAGACTCAACCAGAGATTCGTGAACATCAACAACCGCAACAGCCTCGGTCACTCGACTTATCACGGACTGCAGGTCAGCGCCGAGAGCTCTTACATTCAGAAACTGGGGCTTCAATTCGGGATGGCCTATAGCTGGAGCCACTCGATTGACAACAACAGTTCGTTCTTTGGCGAGGACCTGGTCGCAAATTCGGTTACCCTCGGGTTCTCGGACCCCTTCGACCCCAGCATCGACCGCGGGAACTCCGACTTCGACATTCGGCACAGGTTCCAGACAAACTTTGTCTGGGATATACCGTTGGGAAGGAATTCAACGAACCGGTTTGTGAAAAATGTCTTTGGCGGATGGGGAGTGAGTGGGCTGCTCACTTTCCAAACCGGCCAGCCGTTCTCAATTTTCGACACCCTGGGGCCGGCAATAGAGGGGAGCTTCGAAGTGCCTCTCCGCCCCCGTCTGACCGGCCAGCCGGATTCAACCACATTCAGACCGGATGCCCTGAATCCCAACACCTTTCTGTACCTGCCGCTAAACCTCGTCAGGTATTCAGTTGATCCTGTATCCTTCGATTTTGTATGCAGTGACCCCAGAACCAAACCGTTTGCCTGCGGGCCCTCGATCAATGGCCCGTTCAACGGGATGCTCTCGCGCAACACTTTCCGTCGGCCAGGAACGCAGTTTCACAATATTGCGCTCTTCAAGAACTTCAACCTTCCCAAAATGTTTGGCCGGGAGGGAAACCGTCTTCAGCTTCGCGCAGAGTTCTACAACCTCTTCAACCACTCCAACCTCTACGTCGAGGAATTCAGCAACGACGTCACCTTCGATTCCTTTAACGAGTCCAAAACCAAATCGACCGCAGGGGTGATAGTCAGGCGCGGCGATCCACAAGGGCTTACCGAGTCTTTCGTCGACAACCGGCAGGTTGTCATAGCGTTGAAGTTCATCTTCTGAGCCTTTTCTCCACGAGTGAATGACGCAGCGGACTGAGGGGAGGGGAACTGATCCCTCCCCATTTTTTTTCTGAGTTGAAGATCGTCTGGCTTGATGCTATCTTTGGCGGCGCATTACCCCATCGAAAGGATTCCTTACTCATGCGCGATGAAGCCAAAAAACGCGCCGCCGAGCGCGCTGTCCAGTTCGTCGAAGACGGCCACATAGTCGGTCTCGGAACAGGTTCTACAACCAGGTTCGCTATCGAAGCCATCGGGCGAAGAGTCGAGCAGGGACTCCGCATCACTGGCGTCGCCACTTCTCTCAATACCGAACGCCTCGCCAGAGACCTGGGCATTCCCATAGCCGATCTCAACGAGGTCGAGCGAATAGATGTTTGCATCGATGGCGCGGACGAGATCGATCCCCAGTTCAATATGATAAAAGGCGGCGGAGGCGCTCTCACGCGCGAAAAACTCGTCGCCCTCGCTTCCCTCCGACGCATCATCATCGTCGATGAGCCGAAACTCGTCTCTCGACTCGGCGAGACTCACACGCTGCCTGTCGAAGTGTTGCCCTTTGCCTGGCGTATGTCGGAGCGGCTTCTGGGCGCGATGACCTGCGCGCCGCAACTGCGCCAGAGCGTAGAGAGCGCGTTTCTGACCGACAACGGAAACTACATACTCGATTGCGACTTCGGCTCTATGAAGGACCCCGTCTCGCTCGAAAAAGAAATCAAACAACTGCCGGGCATCGTCGAGGTAGGTCTGTTCATAGGAATCGCCGACACTCTGATCGTCGCTTTCGATGATCGAGTCGAAGTCCGCGAGCGCGGCTGAGGCATCGGTTATCGGAGGAAGAATCAGACAGGATTACCAGGATCACCAGGATGGACGGGCACAATTGAAAGTGAGACTCAAGAGAAAGGATCATAAGACCATGGGCTTTG
>CAZPQE010000068.1:0-6563 GCA_964588615.1 uncultured Clostridia bacterium
CTGCTCGGATTCGTCGCCACCGATTTCATCATCACCATAACGCTTTCGGCGGCGGATGCGACCGCTCACGTTCTGGAAAACCCGTTCACTCCCCAGGTCTTTCACAATCGCATCTGGGTGACGATCTTTCTGATCGCAGTCCTCGGCGCGATCTTTCTGAAAGGATTCAAGGAAGCTATCGGCATCGCTGTCTTTCTGGTCGGCCTCTACCTGCTGTTGAACGTGGTGGTGGTCAGCGCGGGCGTCTATCAACTGATCACTCATCCGCAGAAGCTGCCTGAATGGAAAGACGCTCTGTTTCAGAGTCACGGAAATCCTCTGATGATGGTGGGGGTGGCGCTGCTGCTGTTTCCGAAACTCGCCCTCGGTCTTTCAGGTTTCGAAACCGGCGTGGCGGTGATGCCTCTTGTGAAGGGAGACGAAAGCGACACCTTCGATCATCCTGCCGGACGCATTCGCAACACGCGACGGCTGCTCATCACTGCCGCGCTGATTATGAGCGTGCTGCTGATCGGAAGCAGCATCATCACGACCGTCCTGATTCCTGCCGAGGCGTTTCAACCCGGAGGCGAGGCCAACGGTCGCGCGCTGGCATATCTCGCGCATCGCTACCTGGGAGAAGCGTTCGGCACGGCTTACGACGTGAGCACCATTTTGATTTTGTGGTTTGCGGGCGCGTCGGCCATGGCCGGGCTCTTGAACATAGTCCCGCGCTACCTGCCGCGATATGGAATGGCTCCGGGATGGGCCAGGGCCACACGGCCGCTGGTTCTGGTATTCACCGCGATAGCATTCGCCGTCACGGTGATCTTCAAAGCTGACGTCGATGCGCAGGGCGGAGCTTATGCTACGGGCGTGCTGGTGCTGATGAGTTCAGCGGCAGTCGCGGTGACGATGTCGATGTGGCGGAAGGGCTGGTCGAGGTGGGGGTTTGCGCTCATCTCGCTGGTGTTCGTCTACACGACCCTTGTGAACATCTACGAGCGGCCCGAAGGCATCAAGATAGCCTCGTTCTTCATCGCCGCAATCGTGGCAGCTTCGTTCGTGTCGAGGATTCTGCGCACGACCGAACTTAGAGTTGAAAAAGTTCTGCTGGACGAAACCGCCGAGTCGATCATCGAGGAAGCCCTTCGCGGAGAGATTCGCATCGTGGCCAATCGACGCGATCGCGGCGACGCGCTTGAATACCAGATGAAGGAAAAAGAAAAGCGCGATGACAATCACATACCCGCCAGCGATCCCATAATTTTTCTTGAGGTGAGGATCGGCGACGCATCAGAGTTTGCCGACGAGCTTGAGATCAAGGGATTCAACGTCGATGGCTACCGCGTGCTCAGGGCCGACAGCCCCGCCGTGCCTAACGCGATTGCGGCATTCCTGCTCTATCTGCGCGACAGAGCGGGAAAGATACCTCACGTTTATTTCGGCTGGTCGGAAGGCAATCCCCTGTCATACCTGCTCAGGTACATAGCGTTCGGCGAAGGCGACACCGCGCCCGTCACCCGCGAGGTGTTGCGACAGGCCGAAGACGACCCGGAACGTCGCCCGGCAGTTCACGTCGGCGGATGAGCAGGTTTGCGTTCAGTAGAAAAGATATTTTCGCCACGATTCGTCGGTGCGGCCCAGGTAGCGGATGATCTGGCGATTGACGTGGAAGTTGTAAGCCTGCGGTTTTTTGTGAAGCCGCATGCCTGAGAACTCAGGCGCGCGGTCGCCTTTGCGATTGTTGCAGGCGCGGCAGCAGGCGACCAGATTGTCCCAGCTTGAATCTCCGCCCTGCGAGCGCGGGACGATGTGATCGAGCGTGAGTTCCTGCGGCGGAAAAACTCTGAGGCAGTACTGACACGTGTTATGATCGCGCAGCAGAATGTTCTTGCGGGACAGGCTCTTTCTCTCGAACGGAATGTGAATGTATTCCATCAGCCGGATAACCGAAGGCAGAGGCATTGAAAACCGCTCGGAGTGCAGCCATCGGGAAGTGCTTTCTTCGGCGTAGGCCACTCCTTTGAGAATGAGCACCACAGCCCGTCGAGCCGAGCAGACATTGATAGGCTCGAATGATGCGTTGAGTACTAAAACGCGCGTGTTCATTCTGAAATCGAAATATATCCTGCGCGCCGCGATTCTGTCAAAATCCGACTGCGCGCAAAGCCGAGCGATCATGGAATACCCGGCCCATTATGAGAGCGACATACTCCTGCGCGACGGCTCGACCCTGCGCGTGCGCCCCATCAGGGCGGAAGACGCCTCTGCGCTCAGAGAACTTCATCGTCGCCTCTCGCCTCAAAGCGTCTACTTCCGCTTCTTCGCTCCCATACCCGAACTCACCGAGGAGCGCGCACGCGAGCTCGTCCGTGTCGATTACCACGATTCATTCGCGCTCGTCGGAGAGCTTGCGGGCCGAATAATCGCCGTCGCAAGGTATTATCGCGATGAGAAATCCCCCGACCGCGCCGAAGTCTCCTTCGTCACCGAAGACGCGCTTCAGGGCCGGGGCGTCGCAACCCGCATGCTCGAACGCCTTGCCGAAATAGCCCGCGAGCATGATGTCACGACTTTCGACGCTTATGTGCTGGGCGACAATCGCAAGATGATGGACGTGTTCGTCAAGTCGGGCTTCGAGGTCAGAAGACGAATGGACGGCGGCGTTTTTTATGTCACATTTTCCATAGCCCCCACTCCGGCCTTCGAAGAGAAAGCCGCTCTTCGGGCGCAGGCGGCGGCCACCGCTTCGATGAAAGTTTTCTTCGAGCCTCAGTCCATCGCCGTCGTCGGCGTGGGCCGCAAGCGCGGCAGCATCGGCGCTGAGATTTTCCGCAACCTTCAACTGACCGGATTTCAGGGGACGCTCTACCCCGTAAACGAAAAAGCTTCGATAGTCGGCTCGATGCGCGCTTACCGGCGGGTCGTCGATATACCGGATGAAATCGATCTTGCGATCATCGTCGTTCCTGCCGAGGCAGTCGATGAGGTCATAGATGACTGCATCGCAAAAGGCGTGCGCGGAATAATCATCATCAGCGCCGGGTTCGGCGAAACGGGCGCCGAAGGGAGAGAGAGAGAAGCCGTGCTGATCGAAAAACTCCGGCGCGCGGGCGTCCGCCTCGTTGGCCCAAACTGCATGGGAATTATAAACACCGATCCGGCAGTCTCGCTCAACGGCACCTTTTCGCCGGTCTATCCGCCCGAAGGCAGAGTGGCAATGTCGACGCAGAGCGGCGCGCTGGGGCTTGCCATTCTCGCTTATGCTCAAAGGCTCAATCTCGGCATCTCGACTTTCGTATCGGTCGGCAACAAGGCCGACGTGTCGAGCAACGACCTGATTCAATACTGGGCCGAAGACCCGCGAACCGATGTGATATTGCTTTACCTGGAAAGCTTCGGCAATCCGCGCAACTTCGCTCGCATAGCCCGAAGGGTGGCCCTCATAAAACCCATCGTCGCAGTCAAATCAGGCCGGTCGCGGGCGGGTCAGCGCGCGGCATCTTCGCATTCAGGCGCGCTCGCTACTACCGAATCGGCAGTGAGCGCGTTGTTTCGTCAGGCGGGCGTCATCCGCACGGACACGCTCGAAGAACTGTTCGATGTCGCAAACCTGCTCGCCCATCAACCGAAGCCCGCAGGACGGAGAGTGGCGATACTTACCAACGCGGGCGGGCCTGCCATACTCGCCGCCGACGCCTGCGAAGCCAACGGACTCGAACTGCCCACGCTGTCGGACGCGACCATCAGCGAGTTGAGATCGTTTCTTCCCCCGGCGGCAAGCGTGGCAAACCCCGTCGATATGATCGCCTCGGCGACTCCTGAGCAATACCTCAGAGCCACGCGCGCGCTGCTCCGAGACGAGCGGGTCGATAGTCTCATCGTGATATTCATCCCGCCGCTCGTCACCTCGCCCGAAGAAGTGGCGGCGGCGATAGTCGAGGCGACAGAAAGTGTCGAGGGCAAACCCGTGCTGGCGAATTTTCTGAGTGCCGAAGGCGTGCCTGAGATACTCAGAAAGATACCGAGCTACAAATTCCCGGAAGCGGCTGCGGCGGCTCTTGCGAAGGTTACGGCTTATGGCGAATGGAGGAGGCGGCCTCCGGGAGTGGCGCCAAAGTTCGACGACATTCGAATCGATGATGCTCGCGCGGTGGTCGAGCGCGCTCTGACTCGCGGAGGAGGATGGCTCAGTCCGTTTGAGATAAAAGAACTCTTCGATGCCGTCGGCATCCCCATTACAAAAGCGAAGTGCGTCGTGGACGCGGAAGGCGCGGCGAAGGCGGCGCAGGAGATAGGTTTCCCCGTCGTGCTGAAAGCGATGGGGCCGAACATATTGCACAAGACCGAAGTCGGAGGCGTGGCTTTAGGTCTCGGCGATGAAGGGGCGGCGCGCGCGGCTTACATCGATATGTCGAATCGTCTGAAAGATGATATGACCGGCGCAGTGGTGCAGGAGATGATACGGGGCGGAGTCGAAGTCGTCGTCGGCGCGACGCTCGATCCCACGTTCGGCCCTCTGGTCGTTTACGGCAGCGGGGGGATTCTGGTCGAAATGATGAGCGACGTGGCTTTTCGCATTCATCCGCTCACGGACCGCGACGTTGAAGAGATGATGGAAGAGGTCAAAGGGACGGCGTTGTTGAGAGGCTTTCGCGGAGCGCCGAGTATGAATGAAGCGGCGCTCCGCGAAATCATATTGCGCGTGTCTGCGATGCTCGAAATCTGCCCGCAGATTCAGGAGATGGACGCCAACCCGGTAAAAGTTTTGCGCGATGGGGCGACAGTCCTCGACGCGCGAGTGCGGGTTGATCGATTGATGGAAATTCAACCCACCCGAAGAATTGCCTATTGAGAAGGAAAAAGTAAAAAGGCAAAAGGCAAAAGTAACTTCTCGCTCTTTCACAAAACTACCTGCTCAAAAAACAAGCATCAGAAGATTTTGCGAAAGAGGGAGACGGCATTCCGGCCTTTTGCTTTTTTACTTTTTCCTTTTACCTTGCCCCGCTCTCACCCCATGGAAGTCACGCGAAGAGGTTCGATTTTATAAAGCACTCGCACTTCGCCCGGCTGACGATAAGGATACTCATCGACTCCCAGATATTTTTTGGCCATCTTGTTTATATGCTCGCTCGCGCCTTCTTCGGTTATCTCGACGACGCGCCCGCGCACTTCCAGATAGCGATAAGGATTTTCCGGGTCGGCGAGCGAAAGCGAGACTGAAGGGCTGCGCTTCATATTACGATCCTTCTGACGCCCGCGCGCCGAGTTGACCAGTATGCGCTCGCCATCGAAATCCACCCACACGGGCGTGACCTGCGGCGAGCCGTCGGGCATCAACGTGGCCAGATGCGCGAACGCCTTCTTTTCAAACAGGTCGAGATATTTTTCCGGTATGACTCCTGACATCTTTCTCTCCTCCGAACAGGTACAGTAGGCTGCCAGCCTGCTGTGCATCCAATGGTCATGCTTTCAAGGTGTCAACAGGCTGGCAGCCTGTTGTACATCAACTCCTGACACAAGCCCGTGGCCTGCGTCGTTGCCAATCAACGACAAAGATTCTGACTGACTCATCAGGATTTGTGAAGTCGTCGGGAACTGCCGCTTGGGTTCCGGTGTCTAAACCCGCAGCGCCGATTTATCAATCACTCAATCCATCATTCGATCATCGTCCGCGTGAGTCGGAGGGGCTATGCGACGAAAAGAATTCTTCTGTCTGTGCGCGCTCGTGTTTGTCGCGCTGACAGCCTGCTTTCTATGGCTGATCGGCGCGCGAGCCGATTCGCTCTCGATCACTCAGGGAGAGCTTCTGATGCTCGACGCTGAAGGAAAACCTTCAGGCTTTTGCCCTCTCCGCCACACCGACGTTCGGGCCGAAATCAGCGGCTTCATCTCGCGGGTCAACGTCACTCAGAAGTTTCACAATCCCACAGACCGAAACATCGAAGCCGTCTACACCTTTCCGCTTCCGCAGGACGCCGCCGTCGATGATATGAAAATGCGCATCGGTCGGCGCGCGATCAGAGGCGTGATGATGCGACGCCAGCAGGCGCGAGAAGTCTACGAGCAAGCCCGCTCGGAGGGAAAAACCGCAAGCCTGCTCGATCAGGAGCGACCGAATATTTTCACTCAGCGAGTGACCAACATCGCTCCGGGCGAACAGATCGAAATCACCATCAGCTATGTCGAGTTGCTCAAGTATGAAGACGGCTCTTACCAGTTCATCTTTCCGATGGTCGTCGGCCCGCGCTACATCCCCGGCGCGACTCAGGTTCCTGACGCTTCGCTCATCACTCCGCCCATAGCCGATATGCGAGACGGCCACGATGTTTCAATCCAGGTGCGGCTCGACGCCGGAGTGAAGTTGAAAAGCCTGCGCTCCGCTCTGCACGAAATCGAAACTCGTCAGACGGATGAAAGAACTGCTGTCGCGCATCTCAAAAACAGAGGTGAGATACCAAACCGTGATTTCATTCTCGACTATCAGGTCGCGGGCGGCGAGATCGAAGACGCGGTGATAACGCATAGCTCGGACGGCGACGGATTTTTCACCCTGATGCTTCAGCCGCCGAGCCGCGTCG
>CAZPQE010000068.1:6573-18175 GCA_964588615.1 uncultured Clostridia bacterium
CGCCGAAAGAACTCGTCTTCGTGCTCGACACCTCCGGCTCGATGTCGGACTTTCCTATCGAAAAAGCGAAAGAGGCGATGAGCCACGCGATGGCCGGGCTTCACCCGCGCGACACTTTCAACCTGATAACTTTCGCGGGCGACACTCACATACTCTTCCCTGAGCCTGTCCGGGCGACGCCGGAAAACCTCTCGTTTGCTCGCAGGTTTCTCGATTCGCACAGCGGGCAGGGCGGGACTGAAATGATGACAGCCATTCGCGCCGCGCTTGAGCCGTCGGATTCGCAGGAGCACGTCCGCGTGGTCTGTTTTATGACCGATGGCCACGTGGGCAACGATATGGAGATCATCGCCGAAGTGCAGAAACACCCCAACGCGCGGGTCTTTTCTTTCGGCATAGGCGATTCGGTCAATCGCTTCCTGCTTGACCAGATGGCCCAGGAAGGTCGCGGCGCGGTCGAGTACGTGACGTTGAAAGACGACGGCTCGGCGGCGGCCAGAAGATTTCATGAGCGAGTGCGCAGTCCGCTGTTGACTGACATTTCAATCGACTGGAACGGACTGGAAGTGACCGACATCTATCCGACGCGGATTCCTGACCTGTTGAGCGCGCGTCCGGTCGTCGTGTGCGGCAGGTACGCTCGCGGCGCTCAGGGAACGATCACTCTGCAAGGCAGAAGAGCAGGGCAGGAGTTTGCGCGCGCGATCCACGTCAATCTTCCCCAGGACGCGCCGCAGAATGATTCGCTGCGAAGCCTGTGGGCGCGCTCGCGCGTCGATCACCTGATGCGTCAGGATTACAGCGGAACGCAGCGGGGCGAGCCGAGCGTCTATGTCCGGGAAGCAGTCACGCAGCTTGCGCTCGATTATCGCTTGATGACTCAGTTCACATCGTTCGTGGCGGTCGAAGAGACGTCGCTTTCGGGCGACGGCTCGCCTGTTCGCGCGGTTGCGCCGGTTTATCTGCCCGAAGGCGTAAGCCCGGAAGCCTTCTTAGGCGGGTCGTCGACTGAAGATTATTCGATGTGGGGGATGATACAGAAAATGAGTTGGCTCGATGCGCTGATACCTCTCGCGCTTTTCATTCTCGCGGTCTACAGCGCGGCAACCGTGTTGGATGGTGTATGGACTTATGCTTCGGCCAGAAGGCAGACGCGCCTGTTTGTGTCGAAGATAGCCGAGGTGGATCAGATGGCAGCAGCAATCGCTCTTGCTCGTCAGCACAGGAAAAGCCCGATTGCAGTCGTGTTGAGCGAAACTCTGAGGACAGTTCTATCCGGCCCGGAAGAAAACGTATGCGAGCAGGCCGAAGAGGCGCGGCGACAATCGCTCGCCAAACAAACCGTGAGGCTCAAAGGTCTACTCCGCGTTTTGAAGGTCGTGGGATTTCTGGCAATGGCTTGGGGGGTGATCGGCGCAGCCATCGAGATCAAGAAGGCTTATGTCAACTGGGGATCGATCAGCCTGATCGATGAATTCATCGTCGAAGCGTGGCCTTATCTTGTTATTGCCTGGATGATCTTTCTGGCTCACAGATATTTCTCGTCAAAGATCAACCTGATGGTGCTTGATGCGGATCGCCGTTCATCCGAACTGCTGACGAGTTTTTTGAAGAAGCAAAGCGCGGCGAGCGATCGGCTCAATCAGGGGTGATTTCGACCGGAAGGCCATCGCCCCAGCCATATTTTTCGCGCGAGAGTCGCTGCGCCTCCTGCCAGATTTCGGCGTCGCGCTGGCTGTCGAGCACACGAGCCTCGGCCTTGAACTCTCGCTTGCCCAGTCGCGCATTCACCCGCGAGTTGGCGAGAATGTTTTTCACCCACTGAGCGCGGTGAAAATGCTCGGCGAGCAGGTAGTAGCGACCTGCTCGCTCGACGAACCATATTTCGATCTCGCGTGGAAGACCGGTCTTTCGGCCCACAGTCGTGAGGTAGAAGAACTGCGTTTCTCTCTCTTTCGTCATGCTATTTCGCGGATGTCGAATCAACCTCCTTGAAGCTCTTGATGACTTCCTCAAGCTGGCTGCGGTTTTTGTCGAAGCTGGAGGAAAGAGTCCAGGTCAGAATCTGGTAGAACCGTTTGGGTGTTTCGGCGGCCACTTGCAGATAAGTCACCTTGATGTTATCGACTGTGCCTCGAATCTCGCACTGCATGGCCTGATTGCCGTTGATGGTGAGTCGGGTCGGAGTAGATGCCTGCGACGCTGCGGCTCCCTGCTGCGCCGATGAGCGTATGATATCGGCATATCTCTCAAGCGTCATGCTGTCGAAGTCGCCCTTGTTTTCGGCGAGCACTACGACATACATCTCGTTGGCGCGGTCTGATGCCTGAAGCGACGCTTCCTTGTGCAGGTCGAGGTCTTCTTTCCATCTTGCGGGGATGGTGAGTTGAATCCGCCCGTCCTTGCTTGTAATCACTTTGGGCTTGCCTGGCGGAAAGCAGGAGGTGGTCGACAACAGAAGAATCAAAATGAGGGTCCCGGCTTTGAAGGATTTCATGGCGATCCCTTTCATCGAAGTTTTTTGAAACCGACAAACGCGGCATAACTTTATAGCCTGCGCGCGCAGGTGACAAGCGAGGATGTGGACTTCCTCGACTCAACTATTCCGACTCAATCGTCACGCGATGGTGGCCGGTCGACCCCGAGGGGTCGGGAGGCGATGGCTCGGAGGTCTGTGTCACGCCTCGACTGTCGGTCGCTCTCACAACCACGCGATGCCTGCCCGATGAAGGCGGAGTCCATCGCTTCTGCCACAGCGTCCATGTGAAAGGAGAGAGCGGCGCTTTGAGTTCAGCCGCTTCCCATGTCCGCCCGCCGTCCGTTGATACTTCCACTTTGCTTATGCCGCGATCTCCCGCAAACGCGATTCCTGCGATGATCGCTTCGCTTTTCACATTTCCCTGCGGCGCATCGATTCGAGACATGGTTTGATACTCAGCCCTGTCGTCCCATCCTCTCCGCTGCCAGTAGCCCTTGAAATCGTAATCTACCGCTTCGATCCGCTTTATCCATTTCACGTTCTTCATCCCGTAGATGCCAGGCACGATCAATCGCAGCGGAAAACCGTGCGACGCAGAAAGCGGCTCGCCATTCATCTCGTAGACCAGCAGAGTCCCTTCGGCCATCGCGCGAGCAAGAGAGATCGAATCGCGGTAGTCATCGCTTGCTGTCAGCACCAGGTCAACGACTCCTTCTTTGAGTCCCGCCTTCTCCAAAACATCTTTGAGTCGAACCCCCTGCCACAGCGCGTTGCCTATCAGATCGCCGCCCACGTGGTTGCTGATGCAGGCAAGCGTGGCGTGCTGCTCGACCGAAGGCAGCGCGCGGATTTCATCGTAAGTGAAAGTCAGCGGACTATCGACCAGCCCTCCCACTTCAAGACGCCAGCGCGCAGTATCGACCTGCGGGTCGAAAGGGTTCTTCGACACCTCGAAGAAATCCCGCGTGGGCGTGACCTCAAGCGACAGGCCATCGATGTTCGGAAAAACTCCATCGCCGCCTTTGACCCGGCCCGTTCCTTTTTGAAACCAGTCCTTCAACAACGACCAGCCGATGTCGTAGACTCCGACCGCAAGCACTGCATAGCCGACTCCGCGAATCACTCTTCGGCGTTCGAGCAGTCGATTGTGACGATGGACGACGTCTTCCTTTTCTGTATAGAGCCGCGAGGCGAAGAGGAGCGACGCGCCGAAGGCCGCGTGCGCGACCATCAACCACAGCGAAGACGCAAGCGCGCCCTGTGGCAGGTAGCGACAGAACAGGCCGACGCCGAGCGCGGGCGCTGCGATCAAAACAGTCGCGGCCCACACCAAAAGGGCAAAGGCGATGAGAGAGAGTTTCGTCGGGCGGCGATTTCCTGAAAAGCGCAGGTAAGCGAAGGCCGACGCTGCGAGCGCGATCATGTAAACGACCGAACAGGCGAGGAAAGCCAGATGTTTGGCAAACGGGCCGAGCAGACCAGTGGCCATCTCGACCATCCAGATTGGAGCTACGGCGAAGAAGGACTGCGCCATCATTTCAGGCAGCAGCGGAGCGTCGAAAACGAACCTCAGAACGAAAGACGCCGCCGTCCCGCCGATGCCTGCAAGCAACGAGACCTGAAACCGCGCCTCGCCTTCAGAGAGTTTGTCCGGCTCCGATTTTTCGATGTCGAGTTTGAGTATTTCCATATTCCCGCCCGGCGCGTTGGAATTATAGCCTTCTCGGTATTCAATTGCCGATTGGCACAGGGTTATTCCCGCCCTCTTTTTGAGCATTGCCCGTCGAGCGGCAAAGTAGTAATCTTTAAGCCTTGCCGAGCGGAGAAAGAGGGGTAGCCTGGTATCGGCAGAGGAAATCTTGGTTATGGTTGAAAGTGAATCGCCCTTTGAAACGGCTCCCGTAAGCGCGGAAACAATACGATCACCCGAATCTGAGACGGTTCAATCAGCCTTCGAAGCGGCAGTCGAGCCTGCCCGGTCACCGACGGCTGTCGACCCGGCAGCAAGGCCGCAGCCATTGACGCTCGGCCAGATAATCGTCGCTCAATTCGAATCGCTCCGCGCGCATCATCAGGCGGTGCTCGAAACCGACGACCCTGAAGCCATTCACAAGATGCGCGTGACCACCCGCAGGCTTCAGGCTTCGCTCGACCTGCTTCAAAACAACGGCGACGATCTCGGAATCCGAAAGATCAAGAAGCGACTCCGCAAATGGCGGCGCTCGCTCTCGCGCGCGAGAAATTACGATGTCTTTCTCATGCAGATCGAACAGGAAAGACCTGAGCGCAACGCCGCTCATCAACGTCGCTTCGAACTCCTCAAATCCATACTGCACGATCGCCGCGCGCACGTGGTTCAGGGAGCGAGGGCTTACCTGCAAAACATAAACATCGATGATCTGGCCTTGAGGCTGGACATCACCCTCGACGAGCAATCGCTCGAAGCTGTGGAGCCAGCCGCCGAGCGACCAGACGGACCGGCCAGCGCCGATTCGGCAAGAGGATTCGAGGTCGACGAAGACCGCATGTCAAAACGCGCGGTCGAGCGACTGGAACAACGTCTGGGCGAATTTCAGGCGCTTGCCGCTCAGGCGCATCCCACCACTGACCCGGATGAACTTCATCAACTGCGCATAGCGGCAAAGCGGCTCCGCTATCTGCTGGAGACGATTTCGGAGATGGGATTCGGAACCGCGATGCAGGCATTGACCTGGCTGCGCTCGCTTCAGGATCGCATAGGCGAATGGCACGACCTCGAAGCTATGGAAGAAGAGATTCTTTCGATCACCACCCGGAGAAAGTTCGCCAAGCGTCACATAGCCGAGGCGGCGCAGATGCTTCAGGCCGCCGCGCATCTTCAGAAAAAGAAAGACGCATTGATAGCCCGATTGTTCCCAGTGATAATTCCCAACACCGTGACCGGCGCGTCTTATCGCCTGGCTCGCTCGCTCAGAAGGCATTCGCGCAGAATCGCCAGATAAAAGGAAGCCTTTTTGGAGCGCTGTGACTTGCCTCCTCATAAGGCCAAACCAAAGCGGGGACTCGTCCCCGCACTCCAAAAATGCCCGCTATTTCAATGTGCCGTAGTGAATTCAATGATCGCACAGAGAAAAACGAATTCAACAACGGCGTGTAAACGCTCATACATCAGGCGCAAACCGGCGGGCGGCGATCCTTCCAGGGCCGCGCCGATTCCAGTTGCGCGGCCAGCCTCAACAACGTAGCTTCATCGCCGAACCTCCCGACGAAGTGAGAGCCTACGGGCAGCCCCTCGGCGTTCCAGTGGAGCGGAACCGACATCGCCGGTTGACCCGTAGCGTTGCAAACGGGAGTGAAAGGCACAAAAGTCGCCGCCAGCGTCATCCCGCGCATAGGGTCTTCGGGCGGAGAGTCGAACGCGCCTATCTTCAGAGGCGGCTCGCCGAGGGTGGGCGTGAGCCACACCTCATAATCCGTAAAGAAAGCCGCCACCTGTCGGCTCACCATTTGAAGCCATTGCAAAGCCATCAGGTACTCGGATGCGCTGCGCCGCCGGCCCATCTCGTACAAGGCCCATGTGCCGGGCTCGAACTGATCCGCCGAGGGCGCCCGACCCAAAACCCTGGCGAAGCCGTCTATCGTCCACGCGCATCCCGCAGCCCAGATGGTCATGAAAGACTGCACAAGCGTCTCGCCCTCGATGTGCGGAGCCGCTTCCCTAACTTCGTGGCCGAGTTCTTCGCACAGTCGCGCCGCCGCAGTCACCGCATCCACGCAGTCGGGGTGAAGAGCCGCGCCGGTGGGAGCCTTTGTAGTAAATGCTATGCGCAATCTTCCGGGGTCAGCGCCCACTTCTTCGAGAAAAGGGCGCGCGGGCGGCGGCGCAAAGTAAGGGTCGCCGATGTCGGGACCAGAGGTCGCGTCGAGCAGCGCGGCGCTGTCGCGCACCGAGAGGGTGACGGCGTGCTCTGCCACCAGCCCGCTGAACATATCGCCGAACGTGGGGCCGAGCGGGTTTCGCGCCCGTGTCGGTTTGAGTCCGAACAGCCCGCAGCAGGAAGCCGGTATGCGGATAGAGCCTCCGCCATCATTGGCGTGCGCCATCGGCACGAGGCGGGCGGCGACTGCGGCTGCCGACCCTCCGCTCGACCCTCCGGTGATTCGATCCAGGTTCCAGGGATTTCGCGTCGGGCCAAACAAGGAGGGCTCGGTCGTCGGCATTATCCCGTGTTCGGGCGTGTTGGTCTTGCCTGTGATGATGAGTCCCGCGCGCTTGTATCGGGCGACGAGTTCGCTGTCACGATCGGGGATGAAATCTCTGGTGAAAGCGCAACTCGAAGTCATCGGCACTCCCGCATAAGCGGCAAGCAGGTCTTTGAGCAGAAACGGCACGCCTTTGAAAGGGCCGTCTGGGATATCTCCTTCGGCAGCGCGCCGCGCTTCATCGTACATCGGGTGGATTACGGCGTTGAGCCTGGGATTGACGCGCTCGATGCGCGCGATTGCGGCTTCGACAAGTTCTATGGGTTTCACTTCCCCGTGCCGCACAAGCTCTGCCTGAGCGGTCGCGTCGAGATCGATGAACGGGTCTGAGTTTGACATCATTTCTCCTTTGAGATTCTTTTATGAAAACATCGCGGGCGCAATATTATCAGCGAGCATCAACAGTTGCCAAACATCCAGACTCCAGACTCAGACTATTATTCCGATTTGCGAAATGCCTTCGGCGTTTTATTCTTTCACCCGGAGGAAATCGCATGAAGAAATTCGCTTCCGCTTTGATCGTCGTCTTGCTGATCGCAACTGCTTCCGCTCAGACCAAACCGCCCGCATCTGCCGGCGATGATGAAATACGAAAGCGCCTCGATGATTACCTTTCGCGCATTGCTCAGTTCGGATTTTCAGGCGCGGTACTGGTTGCAAAGGGGAACGAGATCGTTTTCAACAAGGGCTACGGATTGGCTGGCCGCGAGAAGAATATCCCCAACACCGCCTCGACCGTCTTCAGCACAGGCTCGATAACCAAGCAGTTCACCGCCGCCGCGATACTCAAACTCGAAATGCAGGGCAAGCTCAAAGTCGAAGATTCCATCAGCAGGCATCTGGACAATGTGCCTGAAGATAAAAAAGCGATCACCCTTCATCACCTGCTCACTCACACCGCAGGCGTGATAAGCACAGGCGGAGGAGGGTATTTCCCTGACAGAGACAAAGCCGTTCGCGGCGTTCTCGACGCGCCGCTTCGATTCTCGCCCGGCGCGCGATTTCTGTATTCGAACGAAGGCTACGCGCTGCTTGCGGCCATAATTGAAAAAGTGTCGGGGCGATCTTATGAAGAATATCTGCGCGAGAATCTGTTCAAGCCCGCCGGGATGATTAGCACCGGATATCGCCTGCCGGATTGGAGCAAAGAGACGGTCGCCAACTGGCACGCGGGCCAGATCGATAACGGCTCGCCGCTTGATCGCCCATTTCCCAACTGGGCGACGCTTGGAAGCGGCGAGATTCTTTCAACCACCGAAGACATGTTCCGCTGGCATCTGGCATTGCTCGGCAACTCGATTCTCTCCGACGAGACGAAAGCGAAACTCTTCAAGCCCGCGATCAACAACTACGCTTACGGGTGGGGCGTGATGAAATCTCCTCGCGGATTGCTGATGGCGCACGACGGAGGCAACACGCTCGGAGTCGGGGCCGACATAAAGCGATTCATCGATGCAAAGGTTTTCATCATGGCTTTCTGCAACGACTCAGGCGAGACGATGCTCCTGGGCGATGTGCGACGCAACATCGCGGCTATCGTCTTCGGCAGCGAGATCAAAATGCCGCCTGCCGCCGTCCCGCTCGACTCTTCCATCCTCGCAAAACGGGCAGGCGTGTACGCTCTCGCGTCGGGATCGAAAATCACAATCGAGGCAAGAGACGGCAAACTCGTCGCCTTTGCCGATGGCCAGGATGCCATGAATCTTCTTGTCGCGGGCGGCTCACTTGACAGCGAGCGAATCAACGCGCTCAACGCCCGGTCGCTGGCGATCATTCAATCGGCGGCGAAGGGAGACTATGCGCCGCTGCACGAAGCTTTTTTGAAAGAGGTTCCGCTCGAATCGCTCCGCCTGCGTCAGACGGAGCTATGGAGCGAATGGCGAAAACAGCAGGGCGAGTTCAAAGGGGTCGAGATCATCGGCGCTGCTCCCGAAGGCGAGGAAGATTTTTTCACTTATCTCCGATTGAATTTCGAGCGCGGGTCAGTGGTATTGAGAATGTACTGGGGGCCGAGGAGGCTCGTAGGCATGCGCGGGGGCGTGTTGCCTGCGGGAAAAATCTTCGCGCCCGAATCCGCGACTGACTTCGTTTCGTTCGATGTTTCCACATCGCAAATCATTCGAATGAACTTCAAGCCGGATGGCCGCTCGCTCATGCTGCGAACTGATAAAGGCGAGACGACAGCAACGAGAATCCGCTGATGAAGGGAACAGGTGAGTGTCCGCAGATCACAGCTTCCGCATCTCGGACCAGAGTTTTTCGCTCGCCCGTCGAATGCGGTCGTAGATATCGCCGAGATCGATTGTGAAACGACGATTGCGAATGACGAATCGGCCTGCGACCATCACGCTTTCGACCGAAGCGGAGTCCATGCCGAACAGAAAATGCCACGCTAGGTTTTCCGACGAGAGAGGTGTGGGCGATGAGTAATCGAAAACGACGAGATCAGCCGCCGCGCCCGCAGTGAGCCTGCCCGCATCGATCTGGAAAAGTCTGGAAGCGAATCGCTGATTGTTGGCAAGCGATGTCAGCCATTCGTTTGCTCCGAAATTTATTCTGGCATCGCGGCCTTTGAAGAAAGCGAACCGGGCTTCTTCGAACATGTCCGCGCCTATTCCGTCAGTGCCGATCAGAAGACGGTCGCCGAATTTTTCGACCTTTGCGTAGCCCACCTGATTGTTCATATTCGAGCGCGGGTTGTGAGCGAACCACGCGCCCGCGCTACGGGCCAGATGGATTTCGCTTTCGTCGAGATGAGTGCAGTGAGCGAGTATCGTTCGGTCGTTGAGCGCATTGAATCGGTCGAGACGGGCGATGATGCCCGAACTGTATTTTGCGCGAGCGTCTTCTGTGTCGCATTTGTCTTCAGCGACGTGAATATGAAGTCCGGCTTCGTATTCGCGCATCAGTTCCGCGCACATTTCGAGCGAGCGGTCTGAGAGAGTGAATGAAGCGTGCGCGCCCACGAGTCCGCGAAAGAGCGATGTTTTTGATTCTTTCACCCAGCGTAGAAAATCGCGGTTTTCATTGATGCCTTCATCGCGCTGAAGGCTTCCATTTCGATCAGTGACTTCGTAGCAGAGCGCGGCGCGAAGGCCGAGGCGCTCCAGAGCCTCGCGCACTATTTGAAGCGAACCTGTGATATGCGAAGGCGAGGCGTGATGATCGATCAGACAGGTCGTTCCTGCGCGGGCGGCGTCCAGAGCGCCCGCCATCGCGCTGTAGTAAATGGTTTCTTCATCGAGCGCGCGATCCAGCCGCCACCATACTAGTTCGAGAATTTCCCTGAAGTTTGTTGGAATGCGAGTCGGCGCAGGCATCCCGCGAGCGAGAGCCGAGTAGAGATGAGTGTGCGCGCAGACGAGGCCAGGAAGAATGAGTTTGCCGTCGAGCGGAATGACTTCTTCGCCTTCGAGTGATTCAAGCGAAGGCCCGCGATCAACGATCAATCCATCCTTAATTCGAAGATCGGCGCGCTCGACCCGCGCGGGATCGAATTCTACGAGCGTTGCTGATTTGAAGAGGTATGACATGCTCAGTTATTAGAAGACGATAAAGCAAGTCAGAGGCGGTCGCGCCCTGATGTCCCGGCCTTCTAAATCTATCAGCGCAATTCACAACCCGACTTCTTCGTAAATTTCTTTCACCTGCATTTCGAGATCGACCGATTCGAGTTTTAGCATATCTTCCGGGCCGAGGGTTTCAACCCACCAGTGACCGCCCCGGTCGAGGCGATAGAACTCGACGCTTATTTCTTCCTGTGAGATCAAAACGTATTCGCGCAGGCTCGTGATTCTCTTATAAGCCAGCAGCTTTTCTCTTCGATCAATCACTGCTGTCGTCGGAGATGTGACTTCGACGATCAAACAGGGACGCGTCTTGAAATAATTCTCCGTGTCTTCCAGGTCGCAGGTGACGAATACGTCTGGATAGTAAAACGAATTCGCCGCTTCTATCCTCAGCTTCATATCCGACATGAATACTCGACACGGCCCGCCGCGCGTGCGCGCGCGAAGACGAGCGAATATGTTTCCCGCAATCAGATTGTGCGCGGTGCTTGCTCCGGCCATCGAGTAGACCTGGCCGCCGATGTATTCGTGACGCACAGGGCTGGCCTTCTCGCTTTCGAGATATTCATCAATGGTCAAGGTTAACAATGGAATGGCTGCGCTCATAATCGCTTCCCGTCATTTCAGGAAATCTCTGATCTGGCTCTCATTATACTTCATCGCCCTGCAGGATTGCGGCAAGCTCTTCGATGTCCGGGCCGATTCTGAGAGGCGCGCCGACTGCCCGGCGCGCGGCGTCAATGTCTTTCAACCCATTGCCCGTAAGAACCAGCAATACGCGCTCATCGCTCTTCATCATTCCGCTGGCACTCATCTTCACGAATCCTGCGAATGCGGCGGCGGCGGCTGGCTCGGCGAACACTCCCGTCGAGCGCGCAAGCTCGCTGATGGCAGAAAGTATTTCTTCATCACTCACTTTCACCCCTGAGCCGCCGGACTCTCGAATAGCCCGAATCGCTTTTGCGGCGTCGCGCGGTCGTCCTACGTTGATCGAATCGGCGATGGTTCGTGCTGCCGCAGCGCGCACTACTCCGTCGCCCATTGCCGCGTCTACTATCGCCGACGCGCCCTCGGCCTGAACTGCGATCATCTGCGGCAGGCGATCTATCAATCCCAATCGATGAAAATCGCTGAACCCTTTCCAGAGTCCCCCGATGATGCAGCCGTCGCCTGCGCTCACGAAAACTTTGTCGGGCGTTTGCCATCCGAGTTGTTCGGCGATTTCGAGCGCGGCGGTCTTCTTGCCTTCGGTCATAAACGGATTGATGCCGGTGCTTCGCTGATACCAGCCAAATCGTCGCGCCGATTCGAC
>CAZPQE010000069.1:0-18142 GCA_964588615.1 uncultured Clostridia bacterium
CCGCGAGTGGTCACTGTGGGAAAACCGGGCAACGGTTTCGCGCTTACGGCTGCGGCTCTGAGCGTGATGACCGACCGCGACCTGTTCGGCGAGTTTCAGCGCGAGCACCCGCCTCCGCGAAAGCAGCGCCGCGCCGCCGCTTTCCTCTCAGACCTCGGAGACCTGAAAGCGGGCGATTACGTCGTTCACATCGATCACGGCATCGGCCAGTTTCAGGGACTCAAACAGATAGCCGCCGCTGGCGGGCCTACGGGCAATGTCGCCGCAGGCATCGAGCGGGCGCGGGCGACTGTGCGCGAGTTCATGCTGCTGGCTTATGCCGACGGCGGAAAACTCTACGTGCCGGTCGAACGCCTCGACCTGGTTCAAAGATACTCGGCGGGCGAGGGACACGCTCCGCAGCTTGATCGCCTGGGCGGCCAGGGCTGGGCCAAAACCAAAGCGCGGGTCAAGCGCGCGATGCGCGACATGGCCCAAGAGCTTCTGCGTCTCTATGCCGAGCGCAAACTGGTCATCGGTCACGCTTATGGTTCGGACACTCCATGGCAGAAAGAATTCGAAGACGCATTCGAATACGAACTGACCGCCGATCAGTCGTCGGCCATCGAGGATGTGAAATCGGACATGGAAAATCAGCAGCCGATGGATCGCCTTATCGTGGGCGATGTCGGCTACGGAAAGACGGAAGTGGCTATGAGAGCCGCTTTCAAGGCCGTTATGGAAGGAAAGCAGGTGGCCGTTCTCGCTCCCACGACCGTTCTGGTTTATCAGCACTACAAGACATTTCAGCAGCGGTTCGGTGCCTTCCCCGTCCGCGTGGAGATGCTCTCGCGCTTCAGGGCGGCCAGAGAGCAGAAGGAAATAATCAAGTCGGTCGAATCCGGCTCAATCGATATCATAGTCGGCACTCACCGTTTGCTTTCGCGAGACATCTCCTTCAAAGACCTGGGATTGCTCGTCGTCGATGAAGAGCAGCGATTCGGCGTGGCTCACAAAGAGAGGATCAAGCATCTGAGGAAGAAGGTCGATGTCATTGCGATGTCGGCAACTCCCATTCCGCGCACGCTCAATATGTCGCTTGCGGGCCTCAGAGACATGTCGGTCATCGAGACTCCACCGCGCGACCGCCTGGCCATTCAGACTCACGTCGTTCAGTTTTCCGAAAGCGTCTGTCGCTCGGCTATCGAGCTTGAGCTTCAACGCGGAGGCCAAGTGTTCTTCGTTCACAACCGCGTCGAAACCATTCACGCCATAGCTGATCTTGTAAGTCGATTGGTCCCGCAGGCGCGCATAGGCGTGGGACATGGGCAGATGAGCGAGAAGCAACTCGAAGACGTGGTGTTGAAATTCATCCGCCACGAACTCGACGTTCTGGTTTCGACGACGATCATAGAAAACGGAATAGACATTCCGCTGGCTAACACGATAGTCATCAATCGCGCTGACCGCTACGGCCTTTCGCAACTGTACCAGCTTCGCGGGCGGGTGGGCCGCTCCAATCGCCGGGCCTACGCTTATCTGCTCATTCCGTCGGAAGAAGAACTGACTCCGATAGCGCGCAGGAGGCTTGCGGCCATTCGGGAGTTTTCCGACCTGGGCGCAGGATTCCGAATAGCCGCCCTCGACCTTGAGCTTCGAGGCGCGGGAAATTTTCTCGGAGCCGAGCAGTCAGGCCACATCGATTCGGTGGGGTTCGATCTCTACACCCGGATGCTGGAACGCGCGGTGCGGGAGATGAAGGGTGAGCCGATAGAGGACGAAGTATCGACGACGATCAATCTGGGCGTCGATATTCGCATACCTGAAGAATATGTCTACGATGTGAGCCAGCGGCTGAGGACTTACAAGCGCATCTCATCGGCTGAGAGCGACCGGGAGCTTTCCGATATTCACGATGAGATTGCGGATCGCTACGGGCCGATACCCGAATCGGTTGAAAACCTCTTCGAATATGCGCGCTTGCGGCGCGAGTCTTCGCGGCTGGGGGTGATTTCCATCGACCGGGAGCAGGATCGGCTGGCGGTGAAATTCAGCGAGCAGGCTCGTGTAGATCCTGAAAAGTTGATAGAGCTTGTTTCTTCAGGCAGCGCGGCATTCACGCCCGCAGGAGTGTTGAAGCTTAAATTGAACGGCCAGATGGACGCGCAGGTATTTGTCGAAGTGAAAGAACTGCTCGGTCGCCTGCGATAAGATCGATGAAACGAATCGCGATAATCCTGATAGCGATGACGACGCTGGCCGCCTGTCGCAGCGCCAATAGCTCGCCTGCCATAGCCTCCATCAACGGGCGCGAGATCAGCCGCGCCGAGTTCGAGCGATTTCTCGCGCTCAAGATGGGCGAATTCAACGATGCCTCAATGCTCGACTCTATTCGCTCTCAGATGCTCGACGAATACATCATTCGCCGACTCGTGCTCGAAGAGGCCGGGCGAGCGGGCATCGCGCTCGCCGGTGGAGAGATGGATCAACTCGTTCAGGAAAATCCTCAGATGAAATCCGCAGCCGCCTCAGCCGAAACTCGTGAGGAACTGGCAAACGACCTGCTGATCGAAAAATATTATCGCCAGGTCGTGCTGCGCGACGTGCGGGTTTCGAGCGAAGAGATTCAAAACCATATTGCCCAGAACGAAGCCCGCCTCGACGAACGACCCGGCTTCTATGTCCGCGAGATTAGAGTCCGCTCGCGCCAGGAAGCAGAAGCACTGCGACGAGAAGTGACCGAAGGCCACAAGGATTTCGCCGCCCTTGCCCGACAGCGATCAGACGCGCCCAACTCCGAACAGGGAGGGCTTGCCCGCTACGAGGAAGGCAGCCTACCGGATTTTCTCGAAAAAGCCATAGAGCCTCTTCGCCCCGGCGATATAAGCCCGGTCATCGAATCCGGCTTCGGCTTTCATTTCTTCCTGCTCGAACGACGCATCCAGCCACGTCAGGAAGGAGAGCGCCGCCCGCAGATCGATGAGCGTCGCGCGCAACTGGTCGAGGAACTCCTCGCCCGCCGCAATCAGCAGGCCGTAGATGAGACCCACGATCGATTGATCGCTTCAGCCCGCATCGTCATAAAAGACCAGTCCGCGCTGGGCTTCACTTACACCGGACGGCTGAGGCATAATTGAGCCTCGATGACCAGCCCTGAATCAAAGTCAAGAGTCTGGAGTCGAGAGTTTTCGACTGATCGCAGACGCCAGACTCTCGACTCAAGACCCCGGATTCTGGATTTTTCCTCTGAGGTGATTTTATGAAGTTTGCGCTCAAGGCCCTTATCGCGACGCTGATTATCTCGACTGTGGTTCTGGCTCAGGAGCCGGAACTGGTAAACGAGATAGTGGCTCGCGTCAACAATGACATAATAACGCGCGGCGATTATCTGGTGGCGGTCGAGGATTTCAAGGCCGAGCTTGCCCGCCAGATTCAGCAACAGGGAAAGAGTCAGGCCCACTTCCAGGAGGAATTCGCCCGCCTCAAACCCACAGTGCTCGACCTTATGATCGATGACCTGCTGCTGGAGCAGAAAGCCAAAGAGCTCGGAATCGATGTCGAGGCCGAGGTCAATCAGGAGATGGCGGCCATTGCCAAAAGGAACAATTTTCAGAACGTGCTGGATTTCGAGAAGGCGCTGCGTCAGCAGGGCATCGACCCGGACGGAGCCAGGGCCACTCTGCGAAAGCAGATTCAGCATCGGTACGTAATTCAACAGGAGGTCTATCGCCCGATCTTTCAAAGCCTGAGAGACACCGACCGGCGCGATTTTTACGAGAAGAACAAACAGGTGTTCATGACTCCGGGCGAGGTGACGCTGTCAGAGATATTCCTGCCGCTCGAAGGCTACACCGCAACAGAAGTCGAGCAGCGCGCCCGAAGGATAGTCGCCGAAGTTCGCGCCGGGATGGATTTTTCAGCAGCGGTTCAGAAGTACTCGGCTGCAAACCGGGGGTCGCGCGCGCAGAACGGCAAGATGGGCGTTTATAAGATAGGGGTTCCGAAGGCCGACCGCGAGCTGAAAGAAGAGATCGAAGCGGCCATAGCCAACATCAAAGTTGGAGAAATCACCGAGCCTATAAGATCGCAGGAAGGCTATCAGATCGTCCGCCTGGATGAGCACAAGCCATCTGCTGCCATCCCTTATGAAGATAACCGGGTTCAGAACTTCATAGCCGGTCGTCTGGTCGAAGAGCGGGCCGAAGAAGCCCGCAAGAAATACCTCAAACGACTGCGCGAAGAAGCATTCATCAAAATCACCAAAGGCTATGAGACCGCGCAGATGAAGAATGAAGGGAAGAGTGAAGAGTGAAGGGTGAAAAGGATTCTTTCACTCTTCACTCTTCACCCTTTCGAAACGGATGCGCCTCGACCTTTTCCTCAAAGTCAGTCGCCTGGTTCCGCGACGCTCGCTTGCTCAGGAGATGTGTCAGGCAGGAGCAGTCCGCGTCAATGGGGCGCGGGCAAAGAGCGCGCGGGAAGTTCGCGCGGGAGATTTGATCGCCATTCGACAGCGCGGTCGCTTAACTACGGCGCGGGTGATCGAAGTCCCGGTCAAACAGGTATCCAGGGCTCAGGCGTCTTCGCTGTATGAAATCATCGGCGTAGAGTCTTATGAAGTTGATTAGGCCCGGATGAGTTATGCACAGGAAGTTCACCATCGAAGAACACATCCGCTGGTCTGACACAGACCGGGCTGGGATCATTTACTATGGCCAGTTTCTGCGCTTTTTCGAGATAGCCGAAACGGAGCTTTTTCGCGCAGTGGGGCTTTCTTATTCGGACGCATTCGACCGTCTCGACATCTGGCTGCCGAGGGTGCAGATACATTTCGATTTCCGCAAGCCGCTTCTGCTCGACGACCTGATCGAAGTCTCGGCTTATGTGGCGCGCTTCGGCTCTCGCTCGCTCACGCTGCGCTTTGAAGTCGTCAAAAAAGGCGAAGCTGAAATGGTCGCTGAAGGCCACATAGTGCTCGCCTGCGTTTCGCGCTCGACCTTCAAATCCACGCCTCTGCCTGACGAGATGAGAGAGCGGCTCCGTCCTTATCTCGCCGGGTAGGCGGAGGCGTAGAGCCAGTCGAGTTTATCCATCACCTTACTGGTTTCCTTTATTGACTGGTCGCGCGATGGCAAACAGCTTCTTTGCGCTCGCGGCGTCGATACCAGCGATGTCGTCCTTATACGCGATTTCAAAGAGGAGAATTTCGCCTGAGCCTCCATAATCGCTCAGGTGTGATACAATCAGCGCATCTCGATCTTGCAGGGAGAAAACCGATGAGTACTCAAACTCCGACCGTCAATTATCTCGAACTCGTCGAAAAGCTGCCGCCCGACAGCGCGCTCCTGTTGCATAACGTCAGTTGGGATGACTACGAGGAATTGATTGACTCAGTAGGCGAGGCCGCCGGTTTGCGCATCAGCTACGATCAGGGGAGGCTGCAAATCATGACTCTTTCACCTGAGCACGAAAGCTACACGAAGATCATTGAAAGACTGGTTGATTTGTTGAGTATCAGACTCCGGATCAAGATTCTCTTCTTCGGTTCAGCCACTATGAAGAAGCAGCGCAGGGATAGAGGCTCGGAGCCTGACGCCTGCTTCTACGTTCAGAGCGCAGATCGGATCGGCAAGAATCAGCGAATCGATTTCAGCAAAGACCCTCCGCCCGACATCGTTGTCGAAGTCGATGTGCATCACGACTCGCTATCCAAGTTCCCCATCTATGCCGCTCTCGGCGTGCCTGAACTCTGGCGATACGACGAACACGCCCTGACCATTCACCTCTTGCAAGAAGGGCAATACGTCGAGTCAGAGTCGAGCCTGGCTCTGCCGATGTTGTCGAGCCGCGTGCTGACGGAATTCCTCAATCGCAGTCAGAAGGAAGATCAATACGAAATCCTGATGGCCTTCGAAAACTGGTTGCAGGGATTGCAGGGATGATGGCTGTCTGATGAGGCCGGACTGATTCGAATGCAAGCCGGTAGAATCGCTCAGGTGTGATACAATCAGCGCATCTCGATCTTGCAGGGAGAAAACCGATGAGTACTCAAACTCCGACCGTCAATTATCTCGAACTCGTCGAAAAGCTGCCGCCCGACAGCGCGCTCCTGTTGCATAACGTCAGTTGGGATGACTACGAGGAATTGATTGACTCAGTAGGCGAGGCCGCCGGTTTGCGCATCAGCTACGATCAGGGGAGGCTGCAAATCATGACTCTTTCACCTGAGCACGAAAGCTACACGAAGATCATTGAAAGACTGGTTGATTTGTTGAGTATCAGACTCCGGATCAAGATTCTCTTCTTCGGTTCAGCCACTATGAAGAAGCAGCGCAGGGATAGAGGCTCGGAGCCTGACGCCTGCTTCTACGTTCAGAGCGCAGATCGGATCGGCAAGAATCAGCGAATCGATTTCAGCAAAGACCCTCCGCCCGACATCGTTGTCGAAGTCGATGTGCATCACGACTCGCTATCCAAGTTCCCCATCTATGCCGCTCTCGGCGTGCCTGAACTCTGGCGATACGACGAACACGCCCTGACCATTCACCTCTTGCAAGAAGGGCAATACGTCGAGTCAGAGTCGAGCCTGGCTCTGCCGATGTTGTCGAGCCGCGTGCTGACGGAATTCCTCAATCGCAGTCAGAAGGAAGATCAATACGAAATCCTGATGGCCTTCGAAAACTGGTTGCAGGGACTGCAATGACCGCACTGATGCCCGCTCATTGACCGCTTCCCGCGCTTGCCATAATATACGTCTCTCGAAATCAAACCCCGGAGGTGTTCTTCTATGAGCGAAGTCGGGCTGTCCGACATTAAGTCGCGTGAGATTCAACCGGCAACCGAAACCACAGGCGAGTATCTGCCGCTGCTCACCGGGCAGACCGTCTGCACCGTCAAGGATGAGAAGGGCCAGAAATGCACCGGCCACCTCAAGCAGTGGCATCTGGCTCCGACAGACGCCCTGCAAAAGGCCGCTCCGGGCAATACGCTTCATCGCTGCCAGCGGTGCTTCGCAATTTACGAAGGCCCGTCGCAGGAGTATCTCCACCCGACAGCGAAAAAATGACCGGCGCAATCACAGGAGATCAGTCATGAAAAAAGACCGTTTGCCTCTGCTCGCTTTCCTCGTCATCTGCGCGCTCGCGCTCATCTGCGCGCAGGCTCGACAGAAACCATCTCCCGCAAAACAGAAAGAGAAAACCGAGATGTTCAAACACGACTACGCTGAAGTAAACGGCGTCCGCCTGCATTACGCCTCTTCGGGCAAAGGCAGGCTGGTGATGTTCGTTCACGGCTTTCCTGAGTTCTGGTACGAGTGGAAGGATCAACTCTCGGAATTCGGCAAAGACTTTATGGCGGTCGCCCCTGGTATGCGCGGCTATAACCTGTCTTCCAAGCCTGCCGAGGTCGATCAGTATCAGGTCAAATACCTGGTCGAAGATTTGCGCGCGCTGGCCGAAAAACTCGGACATCGGAAATTCACGCTCGTGGCTCACGACTGGGGCGGAGCCGTCGCCTGGGCCTTCGCGCTCTATCATCCCGACTGGCTCGAACGTCTCATCATCATCAACGCGCCGCACCCGGCTGTGTTTCAACGCGAACTGCGCGACAACCCGGCCCAGCAGAAAGCCTCCTCTTTCTTGCTGATGTTCCGCAGCCCGCAGGCCGAGCAGATTCTTTCGGCCAATAATTATGCGGCTCTGGTTCAGGCCGTTCTGGGCGAAGGACTCAAGCAGGGTAATTTCACCGAAGAAGACAAGAAGGCATACATCGAAGCCTGGTCTCAGCCGGGCGCGCTCACCGGCGGGCTGAATTATTATCGCGCCGCCCGCGTCGGGCCGCCTTCGGAAGGCGACAAGGAATCGAGGAACTTCGCCGGCGAGCTTTCATCGATGACGGTGAAAGTGCCGACCCTGGTCATCTGGGGAGAGAAGGACACCGCGCTGCTGACGGGCAACCTCGAAGGGCTCGACAAGTATGTGCCTGATCTTACAATCAAACGCATAGCAGACGGAACTCACTGGGTCATACACGAAAAGCCTGCGCTGGTGAACAGCTACATCCGCGAGTTCATAGGGAAAAAATAAAAAGGCAAAAGCGGCTTCTCGCGCTTCGGCAGCCGGTCTCCGGGGCGTTTGCGGGAGGAGGTCTCGATGAAATCCATCCTCGAACTTTCAAGCCAGCCCGGACGCGATCTTCTGGCCCGTCTCCTGTCCGAGCGCAATCAGTACCCTGATCGCGCGGAAGAAATCGACCGCCTCGTGCGCAATGCCTTCGAGCGGCAGGTGGCCATAATGGCTCTCGATATGTGCGGGTTTTCGCGCCTGACCCGGCAATTGGGAATCATTCACTACCTGGCGATGATCCAGCAGATGGAAGAAGCCGCCCGCCCCGCCGTCACGGCCAACGACGGG
The DNA here is from genome assembly GCA_964588615.1 of uncultured Clostridia bacterium. Taxonomy (GTDB): domain Bacteria; phylum Acidobacteriota; class Blastocatellia; order UBA7656; family UBA7656; genus UBA7656. Next base: position 8,394 of record CAZPQE010000069.1, read on the forward strand.
GTGGTCATCAAGCGCGAGGCCGACAACCTGTGGGCCATTTTCGACGAACCGGCCAAAGCGGTCGAAGCCGCCCTCGACATCTTTCGCGCATTCGATGCAGTCAACAGCGTAGTCCCGACCGGGCGCGATATCTTCGGCAGCGTGGGCATAGGCTACGGCGAGACTTTGATCGTTGGCAGCGAAGATATATTCGGATCGGAGATGAATCTGGCTTCGAAGCTGGGCGAAGACCTGGCCGGAAAAAGCGAAATTCTGATCACCTCGGCGGCTTACCGTCTTCTGCCGCAGGAGTTCTATGTGTGCGAGAGGGCGATGTTTTCGATAAGCGGGATCGAGATCGATTGCCACAGATTCAAGGAGAGGGTCTATCCCAAAAAGAGAGACCATTGATCGATCTCAAAAGCCTTCCTCTCCAAATGAAGATCGCAAACTGGTTTAGCGCCGCTCGCCAATCCCGTCGCTCATCCCGGTTGAGCGAACCTGTTTGTCGCAAGGTCGAATCTGAACTGATCGTCCCCGCCTCCGCTGCTGCGTGTTGAGAAACCGCCGGGCTGACAGCGATCAATGATCTTTCCCTGGCTATGCACAGGGCTGGGAACGGAGCTACTGACTCGACGGATCAGTTTTCATCGTTGTCAACTGGGCGGGCGGTGAATTTGACTTTGCCTCCCTCGACTCCCACCACGAAAGCGATGTCTTCGGATTCGAGGTCGCGTTTTATCTGGTTGGCGCGAGCGGTCAGGAATTTCGAAAACACCTCCAGGGTCAATCCCTCAACCCGCTCTCCGCAGTCGCGCTTGGCGATTATCAACTGGTTATAAATCTCGTTGACTCTTTCGGGCTGCTGGCGCGGGTCGTTGCAGCGAATGGTGGTGACGTGATTGCGCAATGCCGCCGCCGCTTCAGCCGTCGGAGGCCGCCCGGTCTCTTCGTGATCGGTAATCTGACGACGAATCATCTCGCGCAACACGTTGTAGCGGGCGACCAGCCCGTTGTAGCGGAATCGCTGGCCGAACGACATCCCCCGCACGTCATAAAGCCGCTTGATAGTGGTCTCAACCCGCCCCTTGGTGTCGAGAGGCGGACGAACCGTTCCCCCGCTGAAGTAAATGTCATACTCGATCTTCAATCGGCGCATTTCGACTTCGAGCCGCTCAAGCTCCTGATCTATTGGATTCTCTGACTTCTGTTCCATAAAATTCTCAATCCGGGATGTGTGGATAACTTGGGGCTTATGCCCTAAAATCTAAGCCAGACACCGGAGCAGTGTCAATCAAAATCATAATGGTCAACAGACTTCTCAGATCGCTGCCTTCGATAGACCGACTGCTGGCAACTCAGGCCGCCGAGCAGGCCGCCGCCGCCCTCGGACGCGACCGCGCCCGCGACCTCCTGCGCGAAATCACCGACGAAGTTCGACAGGAAATAGTCAGTGGTCAGTGGTCAGCGGTCAGTGGTCAGTTGCCGGAGGCGGAAGAGACGACTGACAACGGACCAATGGCCAGCGACATCACCGCAGAAATCGAGAGACGGCTCCTTGTGCGCGCCGAGCGCCTGGCCCGTCCGTCGCTCCGCCGCGTGGTCAATGCCACAGGCGTCATACTGCACACCAACCTGGGACGCGCGCCGCTATCTCGCGCGGCCATTGACGCGATGGGAGAAGTCGCCCGAGGATATTCGAATCTCGAATACGACCTCGAACGCGGCGAACGCGGCAAGCGCGAATCTCACTGCCAGGAATTGCTCTCCCGCCTCGTTGAGAGCGAATCTTCGGTCGTCGCCAACAACAACGCCGCTGCCGTCCTGCTCGTCTTAAACTCGATTGCCGAAGGCGGAGAGGTGATAGTCTCTCGCGGCGAGTTGATAGAAATCGGCGGCAGCTTCCGCATACCCGATGTGATGGAGAAAAGCGGCGCGCGCCTCCGCGAAGTCGGAACGACCAATCGCACGCGCATCGAAGACTACGAGCGCGCGATAAATGAAAACACTCGCCTCATTCTTCGAGTCCACCCCTCGAATTACCGCATAGTCGGCTTCACTCACCGTCCCGCCCTCGAAGAAATAGTCGAGCTTGCCGATCGCGCGCTGATTCCTTCCTTCGAAGACCTCGGATCGGGATGCCTGATCGATCTGTCGCCCTTCGGCGTCCGGGACGAGCCGGTGGTCGCGCACTCGCTGCGCGCAGGCATATCGGTCGTCTCTTTCAGCGGTGACAAGATGCTGGGCGGGCCGCAGGCTGGAATCATCGCCGGTCGAAAAGCGATAGTTGATCGGGTGAAGAAGAATCCGCTGATGCGCGCGCTCAGAGTCGATAAGCTGACCTATTCGGCTCTGGAAGCCACTTTCAGGGTTTATGAGCGCGGGCTTGCGCAGTCGGAAATCCCGGTCATCCGCTCGATGGCCGCCACGCGCGACGAGGTTGAGAGACGCGCGTTGAAGGTGACGGAAGCGATAAATCAAATCAGTTGCCTGACGGCGGGCATCGAAGAAGGGGAATCGGTCATAGGCGGAGGGTCGGCCCCGGAGATCAGACTTGCGACCGCGCTCATCGCCATCGAAAGCGAGATGATTTCTGCCGCCTCGATAGAAGAGCGACTGCGCAGGCATTCTCCCCCGATCATCGTTCGGACAGAAAGAGACCGAGTGTTGATCGACCTGCGCACGGTCGAAAGCAGCGAAGAGACGATCCTGCTCGATGCGCTGCGGTCGATTGTCGGAGCGTCGAGCGCCGCATCAGCAGAGAAATGAGGTGAACATGCTTTTGATTTATTTACTGCTCATTCAATCTCAGGAGCCTCGCCGCATTTCGTGGCTCGTGTGGACGGTCGCCATCGTCGTTTTCGTGGCTGGTCTCTCGATGCTCATATATTTTTTGAGGCGCATCGGCAGAAGCGATCAGGAAGCGGAAGCGGACTGGAACGCGCAGCGCCGCAAGCTGTTCGATGACCAGCCCGCGCCTGAGAGCCAGGAGCCGATTGTCGAAGCCGAGCCTGCGCTGGTCGAAGAAGAAATCCTCGCGCCCCAACCCCAGGTGATCGAGCCTCCTGCGAAGATCGACCCATCGGCTCCGGCGGCTGAAGTTTCAAGCGTCGAGGCGGCTCCGGCGGCTGAGGCTCCACTAATCGAATCGGCTCCGGCGGCTGAGGTCTCCGAACCCGTAGATGCATACGCCACCGATCCGCTGCCTCCCATCAAGCCTGAGCCGCGAGAGGTCGAACCGTTGATGACGGCTCCTGCGGCTGAAGAAGCGGCAGTGTTCGATGATGAAGTGTGGGCCGAGCTTGAGCGCAAGACTGAGCAGGCTGCGCGCGTCGAGCAGCGCCCGACGACCGGGGCGCTGAGAATGGGGCGCGAGCCTTTCGAGCCTCCGAGCATCGAGATCATCATACCGCGCGATCAGGTTCCTGAAACCCGACCGCTTGCTCGTCCCCATGTCGAACCCGTCAGTACGAAAATGGAAGCGCCTTTGCCTCAACCTCAACAGGTCGAGGTGGCTGCGGGAAAGCCGGCATCGATTCCCGGACTGCCTGAAGAATCGTCAGGCGAGACGCTCGGCGCGTCTGCGCGCTCGGATGCGGAAACCAGTATCAGCAGCCTTGCGAGCTATGGCAAGCAGACTAACGGGGGCGGAGGAATCTGGGGCACTGTCACTCTGATCGCAGTCATCGCGCTTATCGCAGGCTCCGTTTTCGCCTACTACAAATCGTCCTGGGTTCACGAAAAAGTCGATTCGCTCGTAGCCCGCATTCGCGGCAGCAGTCAGACTGAAACCGCCAGGCCGGCGCAGCAACCGGATCGTCCGAGGGCGCAGATATTTTCAGCGACGCCTGAAGCCAACAAGAACCTGGTCAAAGCCAAAGGCGCGGTTTATAACATCTCTGGAGAGACGATGACCGGACTTGCCGTCGAGGTGACGCTCGAACGCGGGGATGGCGCTCCGCAGGAGACCCGCACCCTGGCGTTGAAGCCCGCCGAGCTTGCCCCGCAGCAGCAGGGAATTTATGAGTTCGAATACGACGGCAAACAATTCACCGGCTACACCGTGACCAGACTTCTGAGCGATTCGAGCGAAGTGAAATTCATCGCCCCGGCGCGCCGTCCGACCAGCGCGCAGTGAACCTGCGGCTAAAAACTAACAATTGAAACCCTCACCGGTTTGTAGTAAAGTGGCGGTCACTATGAAGCCCCGGATATACCGCCTCCCTCAGCCAGAATCGGAATCGGTTTGGAGGTAATCAACTATCGCGAACCCGATTGTAGAATCTATAAAAACCGGCGCGGCTCCGCGCCCGGCCAAGATGGCTGCGGCTAAGGGAATGCTTCCGCTCCCGAACGAAGAGTTGCTCGAAGTCCTCGTCCTGCTGTCGAACGACGAAGACGAGGGGGTGCGCACGGCTTCTTATGCCACTATCGAAACACTCAAGCCCGAATCCTTCGTCGCCCTTGCCGGAGATAACGCAGCCCCGCCCGAAGTGCTCGGATTCCTGTGCGTGTGGACCAAATCCTCGCGCGAGATAGTCGAAGCGGTCGTCTTCAATCGCTCGACTCCGGCAGGCGCGCTGGCTCACATAGCGGCCCGCAGCAATCAGCCGACCATAATCGAAGCCATCGCCCTCAATCAGCAGGCGCTTATCCGCGCCCCGGAAATAATCGATTCCATTCTGGCCAACCCCGCGCGCACTCCCGAAGCCGAACGCCGCGTGAAAGAAGTGCGTGAGGAGTTCTTCGAAAAAGAATTCGGCGCGCAGATGGTAGCTCAGGAACAGAAAGTCCGCGAAGAAGCCGAGCGCGCCGCCCAGGAAGCCCAGCGCGATACGGTCACGGTTTCGAGCCTCGAAGACCTAATACAACTCGGATTGATCGAAGAGGGCGTGGACGATTCGGTAGTCGCCGAATATGAGATGGAGTTCGGCCCCTTCGATATCGTCGAGCCGGAGCCTGAAGAGCGACTCGACATCGAAGAGATACTCACCGATGCCGAGGCCGATCTGGGCCAGATACCTCCCGACCGCATGCCGGTCTATCAGCGCATCGCGCTGATGAGCGTCAAGGATAGGGTGATGCTGGCGCTCAAGGGCACGCGCGAGGCCCGCATGATATTGGTCCGCGACCCCAATCGATTGATCGCCGGCGCAGTCCTTCGCAATCCGCGCATTACGGACATGGAAGTCGAAAGCATCTCCTCGATCAAGACCGTCCCCGAAGACGTTCTGCGGCAGATAGGAATGAATCGCGCCTGGACCCGATCTTACACCGTCATTCACAATCTGGTGCGCAATCCGCGCACCCCCATAGCCACCACCCTCGGATTCCTCAACAGGATTTTGACCCGCGACCTGCGGGCGCTATCGACGAACAAAAATATCCCCGATGTCATCCGCACCACCTCCGCCCGCATGTACCTCAAGCGACAGGGCGCATAACCCCGCGTTGACACTTCTCGGCGGCGATGACTAATATCGAAGGACTTTTTCAGTCTTGCGGGAGGGCGCGATGATAAGAGCGATACTCGGCTGGCTCGTGGTGGGACTCATCATAGGCGCGATAGCGCGGTTGCTCACTCCAGGGCGCGACAGGATGGGATGCCTGGCCACTTCGCTTCTCGGCATAGGCGGGAGCTTCCTCGGAGGATGGCTCGGTGAGCAGTTGTTCAAAGGGCGCGAAACCTACGTGCGGCCCGGATTGCTGCTTTCAATCGCCGGATCGATCATCCTCCTGCTCATCTGGCGCATGCTTCGCAGCCGCGGTAACTGAGAAAGCGCGCGGAGAGATTCAAACCTTCAATCCGCCGGGCGTCATCGGAAGCGAGCGCAAGCGGACGCCCGTCGCGTCGAAGATCGCGCTTCCCACTGCGGGGGCGAGCGCGACTATCGGAGTTTCGCCCGCGCCCGACGAAGGCAAATCCTTTCGATCCAGAAGCACAGTTTCTATCATTGGCGTATCGCCAAATCGCGGGACGCGATAACGCGAAAGCCGATTGTTGATGATCTTTCCGTTCTCGAAATCGATTGCCTCGAACAGCGCGCCGCCCAATCCCATCACTATAGAGCCTTCGATCTGATTCTTCAGCCCATCGGGATTGACCACCGCTCCGCATTCGAAGGCGGCCACCACCCGCGTGACTTTCACTGCGCCGTTTGAAACCGCGACCTCAGCGCACATCGCAACGTAGCTGCCCTTCTCGAACCCTCCGGCGATGCCGAACCCCTGACCAGAAGAAGCTTTTTTCTTTCCCCAGCCGAACGCTTCAGCCGCAGCCGCAAGCACTGCGCGCAGACGCGCGTCCTTGAGGTTCCTGTAACGAAACTCAAGCGGGTCGATCCCGACGCTGCGAGCGAGTTCATCGATGTGCATCTCTCGCGCGAAGTGATTGGCAGTGGCGGCCAGAGCGCGATACGAACCCTGACGAAGAGGCGAATCGCAAGGGTGAAATTCGATCTTCTGACTGGCTATATCGTAAAGCGGACGAATGGCCGACCCGCCTGAGTTGTAGTTGTGAAATTCCCATGCGGTTATCGTCCCGTCTTTTGAAACGCCGCTTGCGATTTCGATCACGCCTGCGGGGCGAAAGTATGCCCAGGTGAATTCTTCTTCGCGAGTCCACACGAGCTTGACCGGACGCGCGGCAGCGCGAGCAAGCCGCGCCGCTTCGACAGCCGTTTCCCCTGTGTGCTTGCCTCCGTAGGCCGAGCCGGTGTCGGGGACGATGACCCTCACCTGAGATTCCGCAACTCGAAACGCCTGGGCAAGCTCCGCGCGGACGCCGAAAGGCCGCTGCGTCCCCGTCCACACAGTAAGTTTGTCGCCTTTCCATTCTGCAACAGCGGCGCGCGGCTCAAGCGGAACATGAGCGATGTAGTGAGCCGTGTAGGAAGCCTCGATCTTTTTATCAGCAACGGCAAAGCCCTCTTCGATATTGCCTCGACGGAAAGGCTCGGCTGATCTGCCGGTCGCCTTTACGACATGTTTTTTGAGGTGATCGAAAATCTCTTTTCGTGATGGCTGCGGCGCAAGTTTCCATTCGGCGCGGATCAACGACAGGGCGCGTTCGGCTTCGCGCGCGGAGGGCGCGGCGACCCCTATGAAATCACCGTCGCGCGCGACCGTCACTGCGGGGACGGACTCGGCTTCTTTCACATCAATCGAAGCAAGAGTTGCGCCCATCGCCGGAGGGCGCAGCACTTTTCCATAGAGCATAGCTTCGAGCCTGATGTCGGAAGTGTAGAGATGTTTGCCGGTGACAAAGGCGCGGCCATCGGTTTTCGGCGCGTTGCGGCCCGCGACCGTCCAGCGATCAGCCGGCGCGGTCGAGATGTTGGCAGCGATGGCTTTCGTGATTTTCTGATCGCCTATTATCTGGCCAAAGGTCATCGAGCGGCCTGTCGCCGCGTGCGCGATTTTGCCGTCAGCGACCGTAAGCTGCGCGCGGTCTGCCTTCATCGATTCGGCGGCGAGATCGATTAAAAACTCTCGCGCTGCGGCTGATGCTTTGCGAAGCTGCGACGACATCACGGGAGTGGTGAGGCTGCCGAAGGTTCCCATGTCGAACGGCGTCAGATCGGTATCGCCCAGGACGAGTTTCACCTGTCGAAGCGGGGTTCGAAGTTCGTCGGAGACGGCCTGGGCCAGCGAGGTTCTTATATTCTGGCCGATCTCCACTTTGCCGGTGTAGACGGTAACGGTGTTGTCTTTTGCGATGCGCAGCCACGCGCCTATTTCCTGCGGCATCTGCTGGCGAGGGCCGCGACCGCCGGATTCCTGCGCAATCGTGTCTTTGAGTATGAGCGCGATTGCGAGTCCTCCGCCCAGCGTCTTGAAAAATTCGCGCCGGTCTACTTCGAAGATGTATGCGGGCGCGGAGAAGAGTTCATAGCGTTCGGGTTCGATAGCCGGATCCGTCTCTTTCATTTTCCCGCCTCCTTCATCGTCCGGGTCGCTTTTTCCAGGGCGGCGACGATGCGCAGATAGACTCCGCAGCGACAGAGGTTGCCTTCCATGTGTCGGAGGATTTCTTCTCTCGACGGGCTGGGATTTTTTCTCAGCAGAGAGATGCCCGACATAATCATCCCCGAAGTGCAGTAACCGCATTGCAGGGCTTCTGTTTCCAGGAAAGCTTCCTGAAGCGGATGCAGGCGACCGTTTTTTTCCAGTCCTTCGATGGTTGTGATTTTCTTTCCCAGAGCGGCGCGAAGCGGAGTTATGCAGGAACGCGCAGCCGCGCCATCGATGAGCACCGTGCAGGCTCCGCATTGACCTTCGCCACAACCATACTTGCTTCCAGTCAGGTCGAGGTCATCGCGCAAAACAGTGAGAAGGCTGCGGTCCAAATCAGCCTCAACGCGAACACGTTTCCCGTTTATATCAAGTTGTGCCATCGGGCGCCTCCTGAGTGGAGATATGCAGGAGGCTAAATACTAATCCAACCAGCGCGGTCTTGCCATCTTGATCAGTTATCGTTTCGGTGAAGCCGGTCTCGACTGCCTCTCAGACATCAGCCGTTCTATCTCGTCGGCTTCGCTCGCAATCTTCCCGCTCATCTTCACCAGCCCTTTTTCAGTCACAAGGTAGTCGTCTTCGATCCTCACGCCGAGTTTTTCATCAGGTATGTATATTCCCGGCTCGATGGTGAAGACCGAGCCTGTGGGCAGAGGCCCGTAGTTTCCAACATCGTGAACATCCATTCCGAGCCAGTGGCCCAGGCCGTGAATGAAATATCGATCAAGCGTATTGCCCGCCCGGTCGCGCAGCGGGCTTTGACGCATCACCTCTTTTGCCACCTGTTGCAGATAGCCCAGGGTCACGCCCGGTTTGTAAGCTTTTTCGGCTGCGCGCTGCGCGTCAAGGACGAGTTGATATATCTCGCGCTGTCGCAGGGTGAATTTGCCCGATGCCGGATAGGTGCGGGTGATGTCGGCGGTGTAATAACTGTATTCGGCCCCGATGTCGACGACGACCAGATCGCCCGCTTCGATCTTCTTTCGATTCTCATTGTAATGAAGCACGGTCGAGTTGAAGCCCGAACCGACTATCGACGGGAAGCCCGTTCGCTCTGCGCCGTTGCGCGCAAAAGCGTATTCGAGCGCCGCCTGCGCTTCGTATTCATACGCGCCCGGTCGGATCGCCATCGCCGCATCGCGCTGACCCTCGCCCGTTATATCGATTGCTTTCTGAAGCAGAGCGGTCTCGGCGGCGGTTTTGATCTTTCGCATCTCGGCGATCCGCGAAGAGACATCGACTATCTGAAGTCCGGGGGCTATCTGATTGACCTGCTCGATGAATTCCTTTTCTCGGACAGTGAGCGCGTTCGTTCCGCGAGCGACTATGGTGTAGAGTTTTGCCGGAGCGGTTTCGGATTTGAAAGGCAGAGAAGACAGCAGGGCGCGCAAACGATCAGTGAAGGTTTTCGAGCTTGCGACTTCCTGAAAGCCGAACTTCTGCTCGGCTTCTTTTCCGGGGCCGATCTTGGGGCCGGTCCATCGTTCCTGATTGGGGTTGCGCGGCGGAATGAAGAGAATTTCCTGAGCAGGTTTTTCTTTGGCCAGACCTTCGGGTATGAGCAGAAGGAAAGACGCGGGTATTTCGACGCCGGTCAGGTACATAAAATCATTCTTCTGACGAAAGCGACCGACTTCGCCGAGGTCTTCTTCGCGCGCTCCCACCAGAACGACGATTCCATCCTTGATCTGTTCCATCAGTCTTTGACGCCGCATTTTGTAATCAGCGCGCGGCTGACCGGCGATCCCTTCATC
>CAZPQE010000070.1:0-18110 GCA_964588615.1 uncultured Clostridia bacterium
GCCAATATCAAGGGACTACGGCAAGCAGCGTCTATCAGGACACAGTGGTTACTTACGACGGGCACGGACGGCTGGCTACTCGCAAGGCTCCGATAGAGACAAGCGCGACACAGTTCGAATATAATGCGGATGATACATCGTATCGAGTGACCGACCCGCGAGGGGCAACAATGACGTACAGCTACAACGGGAGGAAGCTGGTGACGGGGATAACATACACGAAGCCTGCAAGCGCGCTGGATATGGATCAAGGGCTGAATGCGATACCGAGCGTGGACCCCGTAGCGTTCGGATATGACCAGGCCGGGAATCGTTTGTGGATGACCGACCAGCAGGGCCGGACGGATTACTCCTATAACACGTGGAGCCGTCTGGAGAACGAGACGCGGCAGTTCAGCGGGGTGACGGGATCCTTCAAGCTTGTTTACACCTACAATCTTGCGGGACAACTGACCAGCATCAGAGACCCGTTCGGCGTGACGATCAGCTATGGGTACAACGAAGCGGGGGAATTGCTCAATGTGACACAAGGAGCGACCAACTATGCATCGGGGATGAAATATCGAGCGTGGGGCGCGCTGAGGCGGCTGGTGTTCGGCAACAACCTGGTGATGACCAACTCATTCAATACCCGGTTGCAGGTATCCAGATACGAGTTGTATCAGAGCGCGACGATTCGAATGGGAAGCGAGTATACCTATAACGCAGACGGGAGGATCAATTTCGCGCGAGACCTGACACAAACCAACAGCACGCTGGATCGAAGTTTCAGCTACGACCACGCAGGGCGGGTGACAGAAGGAAAGAGCGGAGAGGAAGCGCGAGGCGGGACGACGCTGACCGGGCCGTATCGACAGACTTACAGCTATGATGTGTTCAGCAATCTCACGAGCAGAGGGGGGCGCAATCAGCAAACGACGATCAGCTACACTGCGAGTTATGTGAATGATCGAAATCAGTTGTGGGTGTATGACGAAGCGGGGAATCTCAAGTTGAACGACACGCAGGACTACACTTATGACGCCGGGGGGAGGATGAAGAAGATAAACCCCATAGGGCAGGGGGGAGGAATGAATGCGAATGTCGGATATGACGGAGACGACCAGCGGGTGAAGTGGGAAGAGGGAGGGGTTACGACGTGGTATGTCAGAAGCAGTGTGATCGGAGGGCAGGTAGTAAGCGAGGTCAACGTGAGCGGGCAGAAGGTGCGAGGCTACATTTACGCAGGCGGGCGGAAGCTGGCCAAGCAGGAGGGTAGCCAGACCTTGTATGACCACGTTGATCCGGCGACGACCAGCGTGAGGATGACCAACAGCACGGGAGGAGAATCGAGCCGTGTGGAGTTGGATCCACTTGGAGTGAAGACTGGATTTAGCGCGACACAGCCGCCGCCAAGCGCGATAGGATTCTATGGAGACCCGCAGAATCCTGGGATGGGATGTTCGCTAGACGGGCATCCAGCGCCGTGTAGCATGGTGCTGCGGTTGCTCAGAAGCGGGGCGGCAGTGCAATGTCCGCCGGGAGGATGCGGGCCGCGCAGAGTGTCCAATGCCAACACGGGAAGAGACCAGCTTGCAGTATTCCGAGCGTTTGGAGACGGATATTCAGGATTCTTGCCTATTGGAGCGCGATACATAGGAGGAGGGAGATTCAGGTGGGGGCCGCCGGTATTGGGAGGATACAATGGCAATCCCAGGCCAATACCGAATTCCGGCCCTGATTCGGGAGGGGCCGGTTTGCCAAGCAGTTCAATCAATTTTTTGGCTCTATTAGCGTTGGCTGGCCAAGTGCTGCAACCGCAAATAAATATAGAAAGAGGAAGAGCCAGTGAATTCTTTAATCAAAATCCAAACTGTCGTGAATGGTTCATTGCAAAAGGTTTGCTTTCCTCTGTTTTAGAGAAAGCCAGAACAGCCACATTTGTCGAACTTACAAACCCTAATAATGCCAATTATCTGAGCATGACTTACGGCCAGATTGGATTTAGCGACCATAGTCCAGAGGCCCAGAGGAAAGTTATTGGCACTGAACTTGGTCCGGGGCAGGACAGCTATTACGCTATATCAAGTCATGCTGCTCAAACAGTGCTTTTAAGCTTTTTTTACAGTAAGCAATCTGAGGGTATAAAAAACCAGACATTCGTTCACGAAACGCTACATTTGGTCACTGGTCAAAGCCATGTGGCAGTTGCTAACAGACTAGGGTTGAAGAGGAGCGATGACAGTCCTTTCGATGAGAGTCAAATTAATGACCATTTTGCTGCTGCCAAGTTGATACTTCAGTTTCTTAATAGTAACTGTGCTACAACGCGCGTTCAACCAGAGAAGTAAAGGTGAGAAAAGCATGCGACAAATAAAGAGCCATCTCTACGTCCTGCTATTGAGCATAGTGTTACCATCAATGCTACAGTGGACTACATTTGCTGGACCATATAATGAAAATCGTCAGGAAGACGAATTTAGTAAATGGGAGCAAATCAAATCATATCGTGTCCCTCTCAGACTCGCTCTAGATTCGGTCAAAACAGAGGCCGGTCGCTCAAGACGGAACGTGTTTGTATTTGTAGACACTCAAGTCCTAAGCCCTGACGACATCAAGGATATTTTGACTAAATTGGCGACGAAATACACCGACCCAACTACACTAGAAATAACAATGTATAGCGACAAGGAGATGCTACAGCGCGCTATTAATTTGTATAGAAAACCTGTTCGCTTGTTTCCCTCAATGCCCCCGGACGAATTGGAGAAACGACAGGAGGAAATTGAGAGGTCGGTGGAAGGCATTTTTCCACGTCGGAGTGGATACATTCGCTCATCTTTTGTTCGTACTTACGAAGGGGAAGAATATATACGTTATAGCCCAGACCCCAATAAGGAAGACATAGTTGTGATAAGACTTAATCGAGGACGGTCTTGACGAGCGGGGTGTATCAGGAGACGACCCTGGCTTATGATGGGCATGGGCGACTGGCTTCCAGAAAGCTTCCGATAGAATCGAGCGCGACCGTATTCGAGTATAACGGCGACGACCCCATAGGGCAGGGGGGAGGAATGAATGCGAATGTCGGATATGACGGAGACGACCAGCGGGTGAAGTGGGAAGAGGGAGGGGTTACGACGTGGTATGTCAGAAGCAGTGTGATCGGAGGGCAGGTAGTAAGCGAGGTCAACGTGAGCGGGCAGAAGGTGCGAGGCTACATTTACGCAGGCGGGCGGAAGCTGGCCAAGCAGGAGGGTAGCCAGACCTTGTATGACCACGTTGATCCGGCGACGACCAGCGTGAGGATGACCAACAGCACGGGAGGAGAATCGAGCCGTGTGGAGTTGGATCCACTTGGAGTGAAGACTGGATTTAGCGCGACACAGCCGCCGCCAAGCGCGATAGGATTCTATGGAGACCCGCAGGACCCCGGAATGGGATGCAGGATAGACGGGCTTCCAGCGCCGTGCAGCATGGCGCTGCGGCTTCTGAGGTCAGGAGCGGCAGTGCCATGTCCGCCGGGAGGATGCGGGCCAATTGCAGCGACAAATCGCAACACGGGAGGGAGAAGGCGGGGAGGACCGCCAGTATTGGGAGGATACAATGGCAATCCCAGTCACAGGCTGAATCCGAATTGGAATTCCGGTACTGATTCGGGAGAAACCAGTTTACCAACCAGTTCAATCAGTTTTTTGGCTCTATTAGCGTTGATGTCGCAACAGAACCAAACAATTATAAATATAACCTATCTCGGCGACGCGAAATATAAGTCTGTCACATCGCGTAGGCCTGAGATAGAAGGCATATTGTACGGATTTCTCAAGCTTCAGAAGTGCCTGGATGCCTTTACAGCTTTGGGTATCGACCTCAAGGCTCTTCTAAGCACCGGGTTGGTTATAGGACCAGCCTTCTTCCTTACACAACAATCGGGATATAGTGCCCAGCAGCTTGGTCTAACACAAACGGCACTGAACCAAGCCCGCGCACAGGGGACTATTAAAGACGCTATAACCACTACTTCACCCGCAGCTTTATTTTCTACAGCACCTAATAACGTAATACCTGATCCGAGGCCTAGAATGTTTCTCGGTACTGATACGACTGACGGCGGTTATAATAACCTGAAAGAAGTACTGTCTCACGAACTTATCCACGCTGGGGGATATCCTCCCGTTCCTCCAAGCCTTTGGCAAAAGGCGCTCGGATTTCCCGATGTAGTATCTGGAGGGAGGGGAGCACAGGATCTTGATCATCTTGGAGCCAAGTACAAAGCCGTTATGAAGGAGTGTGGTGAAGCGCCAACTCCTCCGTAATGAACCGGGATTGGTACGGAACGCCCTGTCAACGAAGGAGTTGTATTCAATGAATCCATTTCGCTTCTTCAGAATATGCATTTTGGAGCAACGGCAAAGGGGTACTTGAGGAAAGTAGGCTGTTGAAAATGCTTTACGGGAGATTGATAGAAAAACTCAACAGAGGTCTGCTCCTCATTCCTGAGTCGGAAAAGTACATCATTTGGCTTGCTTCAATCCTATGTACTCAAAAGTGACGGGTGAGCATGTTTGAGAGATACAAAATGCCAGTAATTCGCCAGTTTTTAGTGGATATTACCTCGGACCCGCAGCCAAATTGTCTTGGAGCCATGAATTGCATTTTGGCCAGTATTTGCCGACATTTTCGCGCAATCAGATGCTACCACCCGTCACTTTTGAGTATGTACACTATTGAGAGCGATGAACGTAATACTGATAATACCGAGCATACCTGCTGGTGGTGCATAGGTAGTGTCTATCGACTACACCTACATCTGGAAGAAGGAGAGCATTTGTCTGACTCTACAGCGGTTCGCAGACGAACGAGTAGAGCGATTCAATAGCACAGAGCGATCTACAGGTATATTGACATTATTGTCTCTTCGTTCAAATGCGAACCGCTGTAATGCCATAGTTAGACCGCTGATACACAACGGGGCAGAGAAAGCATGAGACTAGAAACAGAAAACAAAACGGTTTCAGTAGTAACCCTTCTGGTCGCTGCGGCTACAATATGCTGGATTATCATCAGCGAAGTTGAACTTCAAAAGACGCTCGAATCTGCGGCACAAGCAGGTTGGGCTGTTGATATTAGTCCTGATCCACAGCAGAGAGATATAAGACTTACGCTCGCCTTGATACTTGGAGGTATCGCTGTTTGGTCTCGCAAAGGAACTAAGGTAGCCTTGATACTATTTGGCCTCATCTATCTGCTTGCAGAATTCATAAGCTGGGTTGTGGCATCGCAATATAACCCTTTTGACAGAACATCAGCAGAAATTCACATTGCCGCAGGAATAATGCTTTTGATTGCTCTACTGCTATGGTTGCGTGGAGTAAGCCACATGATCATTTCAGCACTTATGCCCTTTTATCTTCTGTTTGAATATTTCGTCTGGTACCTGAAAACATTCAGGCTAAAGAGTTCAGCAAACGTAGAAGAGCTTGACCTGACAACAGGACTCAATAACATTTTCTACGGTGCTCACTGGTGGCATATAGTCATTCTGGTAACAGCCATACTCTTGGTTATTTGCCAAGTCAGAATCATTTTGAAGCAAAGGACAAATCACAAGGCTTCTCTACAAGCGGTCTAACGACGCGTTGAGCCGCTCGCCCGGTGCTGCTCGCGAGGCAGGACCCTTCCGGTCGGGCGAGTCGGCTCCAACCTTCAAGTTACGCCGCCGCTTGTTTTTCGCAGCCTCGGCGCTCTTGATATTGTGTACACGCGTGTTCTCCGCAGACTTCGCACAACGATTCGCTGTGCGCCGACGCGTTCTCCGGGCGAGCGGCTCAACGCGTCGTTACGCCGTCTGCGGTCGGCGTAACGTATTATAAGGGACAGGTGCAAGCACATCCATGACGCCATCAAAGCGTAGAAACCCGCATGAATAGGGCATGCGCGCGCGTTCGGAGTGTCATGCAGGCGCTTGCATCTGGCCGCTTCAAATTGGTAAAACACGAGTGATATGGGTATTGGGGGAATACGTTTTCTGGTTGATGCAATCCTTAAAGTTCCTCCAACAGCTTAATGCATATTTCGCTCATCGTGAACACCAATTTCGTTTTTGCGTGAACACCAATTTCGCTCGGCGGGAACACCTGCAACTGCCGCAACCAGTTAGCTTGTGCGTCTGTCTGTGTCCGCCGAAATCAGTGTTCACGGTTGCGAAATCACTGTTCACGTTCGCCGAAATACGCAGCTTAACGAGGCAGAAAGAGAAACGATTACAAAACCGATTACGGCGGGCTTCTATGAAGCTAATTGGCTGGATATTGCAATACTCGCTATCGTTGTATTTCTCTTCGCTTGGACAGTAAGAAGGTTGCTGTCGATATTCAGGTCGTCGCCCGGTGAAGCAGATGCCTCCAAGCTAAGCGAGTCGCAAGTATCACCGTAGAATTAAAGATATCTTGGCATAAGCTAGTACTATTTTCCTGAGCATGCGCTACGGCTGGCCGACAAGAAAACATCCACTGAGGACGAAGCTATCCATTCCAAGCCGAAAACCTCAAATGTCAATGTAAGACGCAGCAGGGCGCATACTCGAAGCGTCCTGCCTGTAAATGAGTCTATAGATACTGCTTTATCAAATCCTGCGATGCAGCATAAGAGATCACATATCCCCTTCATCCAAAGTGTCTGGACGCAAATCCTTCTCCTGCTAATGGCCGTTACCACAATTCCCTTAACTCTGAGCCACAAACTCTGGCTCGA
The DNA here is from genome assembly GCA_964588615.1 of uncultured Clostridia bacterium. Taxonomy (GTDB): domain Bacteria; phylum Acidobacteriota; class Blastocatellia; order UBA7656; family UBA7656; genus UBA7656. Next base: position 6,733 of record CAZPQE010000070.1, read on the forward strand.
AATCTGGCAGGGGGGACGACCTCGCGCATGGGACGGGACCGGGCATTACGCCATCGCTCGAATCTACGATCAGACCATCTTCCCTGACACCTTCGGCTGGACTCACGCTTATTTCGGCGGAATGCCCTTCCCGAATTTCTATCCGCCGCTTTTCTACTGGTGCGTCGCTCTCATTCACCACACCGGTCTCTTTTCCTTCAATGCCGCTTTCAAGATCGTCGTGGCCCTGCCCGTGCTCTTGCTGCCCGCCGCCGTGTGGATGCTGAGTTGGGCAACATCCGACCGCAGCAGACTCGCCGCCACCGGGGCGGCTCTGGCAGCCACGGCTCTAATGGCAGACTCGCGCTTCCTTCCCTTCTTCCCGTCAGGACTCGATTATTTCAGCACGTTTCAGATCGGACTCTACACCCAGCCTCTGGGCTTCGTCCTGCTCGTCTTATGGTATGTCGTCTACCTCAACGCTTCGATCAGCCGCCGCAGGTTCACTCTCGCCGCCCTGCTGCTTGCGCTCACCCTTCTGGCAAACTTCTTCAACGCTGTCACTGCCGCCGTCCTCATATCGGCGACGCTCGTCACAGACACGGTTCGCTGCCTTCGCACAAAGGATCTCGCGCAACGAAAAGAAGAGCGGCGCGCTTTGGTCGCTCATCTGGCCACGCCTGTCCTGGCAGCAATGCTCACTCTCTTTTGGGTCGCGCCAATGCTTTCTCAATACGATTACCTCGTGACGCGGCCTTACGTAATCGAATTCGACAAACTCATCTCGCCCGCGCTATGGGTATGGTATGCGGTCGCTATCGTCGGCATCGCGCTCTGGCTCAGGCGACCGACGCGCGCCATGTGGCCTTTCCTGGGGGGGTGTCTGGCGCTCATCATTGGGATCATATTCGCTTCGACGATTGCGCCGCGCTGGTTCCCGCTTCAGTCGTCGAGGTTTTTGACGACTTTAAACTTCCTGCTCGCCGTGCCGATAGGGCAGTCACTGGCTTCGATATTTCGCGGCTTCGCTAAACTGATCGGCGAACTCACTTCATCAAATCAACCGATCACTCTCAGACGAGTTCGATACACTGCAATCGTCGCAATAGTCGTTATCATCTTTCTTGCCCTCACGTCTCCCGGCCCGCGATGGGCTTACGCTTTCTACCCGGCAAGCGGGAAATCGGATGTCGATGGAATTCTTGCCTTCGCCCGCGAGCGCCGCGACGGGCGCTATCTGGTCGAAGTGATAAACCCCGCCTCGACCGAAGTCAGCTTCGACGCGCGGGCGATCAATTCTTTCCTCGGCGCTCAGGGAAACCAAACCCTCAGCACGGTCTTCCACGAAGCCTCTCCAAACGCGCTCTTCAATCTTCCGACAGTGAACGCTTTCTCGCAGTACCCGGACAGTTTCGGCATAAGTTCCCTGCTTGCCGACGACACGGATTTCGCATCGCAGCCGCTCTCAGTTCATCTGGAGCGGGCGCATCTGCTGGGCGTCCGTTATCTCGTGATTCGCACTGCGGAGATGAAAGACCGGCTGGCGCAGGAAGCAGCCATCGGCGCGCGGCGCGATTTCGAATCGTGGAGCATCTTCGAATTTCGAAACGATCCACTGCCGCGCGTGCGAGTCCTCGATTACAAGCCTGCGCTGGTGGTCAGTGGTTTCAGCCTCAAACAGCGATACAGCAATGAACTGAGTTTCATCAGGCTGGCAGAAGAGCAGTTCGCCAGCGGATGGTTCGACGTGCTGCTTGCGCGCTCGCCTGAAACGAAGATAGACCGACTCTATGACCTCGACGGATTCGGCGCTCTTGTAATCGATGCTTATGAATTCGACGATGAAGAAGCTGCCTTTGAAGTGTTGCGCGGGTTCTCTCAGGATAGGATGCTGATCCTGATATCGAGCCAGTCACGACTGTTTCAGAAAGTCGTTTCAGCGCGCCTGGAATTTCCAAAGCTTGAAATCATAGAGCGGGCAGTTGGAGACAGGGGCGAGCCGTTGGAAGCGATCCGCCCTACCCGGAGTTATCAGGGGAGTTCGATAAGGCAGATGTGGATGGCGATTCGCAGCGCGCTCGAACGCGGGAAAATTTCAGTCGGGCGAAGCGCAGTCCAAGTCGCAGGCGAGATTGACCAGGATGAGATTCGCCTCCAGGTCGCTGGCACGCTGCCGGGCAACCGGTTTCCTGTGTCAATTAACACAACTTTTCACTCTAACTGGAAAAGGGAAGATAATGGCGAGGTCTATGCTGTAACGCCTTTCAATATGCTCACTTTCCTGGATGAACCGGCGCGTCTTGCCTACAGGCGTCGCTGGTTTGATGTGTCTCAGCGATAGGCCCTGCGTTCACCTAAACATTCATGCCCCTGAACAGAAAGCCGTCGCCGAATCTCTTCAGCGACGGCCTCGAAAATAATGCTCTATGTCAGACCGACAACCCCTCACCCTTCGGCCCGCTATGAGAAGAAGTCCGAATTCTTACGGATGAAGCTCTCCCATTTGGCGGGTACATCGGCCTCATAAAAAATCGCCGACACCGGGCAAACCGGCTCGCAAGCTCCGCAGTCGGTGCAGGCCGCAGGATCGATGTACATCTGCGGCTCGTTTGCCCCGCCCTGTATGCAATCGACAGGGCATACATCGACGCAGGCAAGCTCTTTGGTGCCAATGCAGGGTTCACATATTACGAACGTCAAACTTCCTTACCCCGTCTGGCTCATTTGTAGTAATTGGCATTGATCTCGATGAAGTGCCTCCACTGCTCAGGCACATCGTCTTCGGTGAAGATGGCCTGAACCGGGCAGGCAGGCTCGCACGCGCCGCAATCGATGCACTCGTCGGGATGGATGTAGAGCATCTCCGCCCCCTCGAACGCATCCTCATCCTTGCGCGGGTGTATGCAATCGACCGGGCAAACGTCCACACAGGCGGTGTCTTTCGTCCCTATGCAGGGCTCCGCAATCACATAAGTCATCTAAACTCTTGCCTCCTTTCAGAACTTTTACCAACAGGGATTATTGATGCCTAAAGCGATAAAACTTTCGCCGATTTGCCGAAAACAGTCAATAGCGATCAGTGGTCAGTGGTCAGTGGTCAGCGGCCAGTATATCGATCACCCCTGCTCCCCTTCACCCTTCACTCTGCTCTCTCGGATCGAAGGTGATGTGAGGTATCACTTCAGCTTCTTCCTTGAGCGTCACGCGACCGGCCATCTCTCGGCGCAGTTTTTCTTTCGGCACGAACGCAAGGCGCGAATCCACAAGCTGCGCATTCGGGCGATACCCCAGGCCGAATTCGGCAAGTTCCGGCCTTTGCATCAATCGCTTTATGCCCCAGACGGTTTCGTCGCGGCTGTAGGCGCAGATTTCAGTCTCCCGGCTCATGATGATCGCTTCTTCCGGGCAGGCATCGACGCAGAATCCGCAGAAGACGCAGCGCAGCATGTCGATTTCGAATCGCTGCGGAAACTTTTCGATGTTCGGGTCCGCATGCTCGCCCGGCTCGATGTATATGCAATCGGCAGGGCAGGCGGTCGCGCACATAAAACAGGCCACGCAGCGCGGGCTTCCATCTTCGCGCGCCGTCAGTATGTGCGCGCCTCGATAACGATCCGAATAAGAGCGACGCTCTTCCGGGTAGCTTATGGTCGGGCTGATTCTGCCCGTCACGTTCTGCATCATGCGTGTCAGAGTCAAACCCATACCGGCCAGGGGAGCGAGCACTTCTTTGGCCAGCGAGGTCTCGCGCTCGGCTATCTCGGAAACATTTATGGTTTTTGCTGGTCGCTTCATAAGTTTTACTCTGAGGCTAAGGCTTCCGACTTCATCGCCTGCTCTATCGTCAGGCCGCGAAACGCCTGCTCGCTTTCGGCCATGCTCTGAAACACTTCTTCGACCGAGAGCCACAAACGGCTCTCTCCGCCCGCATAAATCAGAGCGGCGAAGACTTCCCACGCGGGCATCGCATCGCCCTGCGCATCTATCGCTTTGCCTGCGAACTGAACGCGGCCCTCGAAGTTAGTGTATGTTCCGTCTTCCTCAGTCCAGGCCGCGACCGGCAACAGCACGTTTGCTTTCTGCTGCCAGTCGGCAGAGTGGGCCGCAAGCACGACCGAGTATTCGAGCGCATCGATCAGATCGGACAGGCGCGCCTCGGTCTCGGCATCTTCTGGTCTGGCAACCAGCGGCTTGAAATAAATCACCACTCCGGCCTTGATCTTCCCGGCGCGAGCAGCTTCTATGGCGGCGGCGATTCCGCCTGTCGGGTTGCTCGCAAATCCGAGTTTGATTGCGCCCGCAGTGTTCGGATGTTTGTCGAGGCGGCGCAGGATTTCGTCTTCTCTCTCCGCCACTTTGCGGTCTTCGCCGTCGAGCCGGAATTCCAGTTGCGCCCGGCCTATCTGCTCTCCGAGATATCGCTTGAAAAGATAGAGAGCCTCGTTGGTGGCCGAAGCCGACGCAAAGCCGAGAATCGACGATGCGCCGTTTTCTCCGGCAATCTCTTTGAGACGGGAATCAATCGAGCGTGTGGCTTCTTCCCACGTCACCGGAGCCTGCATACCATCCACGCTTTTGATCTTGGGCCTGAGCACTCGCTCGCCTTCTCGGATGCGATGAAACGAGAGCCGCCCTTCGTCGCACATCCAGCTTCGATTTACTTCTGCGTTGCGGCGCGCAATCACGCGGTAGATGGTTCCGTTGCGATGATCGACTCTCGCGTTGCAGCCTGTGGAACATCCCACACAAATCGAATCCCTGCTGTCAAGGAACCACACGCGGGACTTGAACCGGAAATCGCGCGACGTAAGCGCGCCGACGGGACAGATGTCGACGACGTTTCCCGAATAAGGATTATCGAGAGGCCGGTCTTCGAACGTGCCAATGCAGGTGTGATCCCCTCGCCCGAAGAACTGCATCTCGCCCGTCCCTGTGACGTGATCGAAGAATCGAATGCAGCGCGAGCAGAGAACGCATCGCTCCTGATCGAGGACGACCATCTTTCCGAGGTCGACGACCTTGCGCTTGTGAACTTTCAAGTCGATGGGAATCTGGCTGGTGTGCAGGCCGTAGACCATGTAGTAATCCTGCAATCGGCACTCGCCCGCCTGATCGCACACCGGGCAGTCTACGGGATGATTGATGAGCAGGAATTGCAGCACGCCGCGCACGGCCTCTTTGACTCGCTCGTTGTTTGTGCGCACCACCATGCCTTCGCTGACTACGGTCGCGCAGGAGGGCGTGAGCTTTGGCATCTTTTCGACCTCGACCAGACACATGCGGCAGTTGCCGTCAATGGGCAGGTCGGGGTGATAGCAGTAATGCGGGATAGCGATCCCGTGATCCTGCGCGGCCTGAATGATGGTCTGGCCGGGTTTGGCTTCGATCTCCTGATCGTTGAGTATGAATTTTGGCATCGTTCAATTTTCCAGATGAAACTTACGCTCAACTTCGTTCCAGTCGAGCAATCTCAAAAACTCTTTGAAGTCCGGCGGCAGCAAGGGTGTAGCCATAAAGAGTCTGCCTTATCTGTTCTATAGCGCGCAGTCGCTCCTGCGGCGTCTTGGAAAGCCAGTATGCCTTCTCATCATCCGCGTCTGACAGCGATGCGACAGAGAAAGCCGTCTTGTCCATTTTGAAATCCGAAGATGTCTCCACTTCGTTTCACTCCTTCATCATGCCTTTTACCGACACAACGCTTCAAACTCGCTTCTGAATTTCGTCACGAAACTTCTTATTGGCATCACGTCGGCGTCCGCCAGCGGGCAGATCGTTTTGCCTTCCATCATGTCGGCTATCCTGAGCAGCAGATCGATGTCCGACTTCTTGCCATTTCCGGCCACGATGTTGCGCAAGACCTTCGACGCCCAGCCCGTGCCTTCACGGCAGGGAGTGCATTGCCCGCACGATTCGTGCGCGTAAAAATCAGCGATGACCGAAAGCGCTTCAGGCATCCTGACCGTCTCGTCAAACACGATCATCCCGCCTGATCCGAGCATCGTCCCGGCTTTCAACAGCGATTCGTAATCCAGAAGGACGCCTTCACATTCTGCCGCTGTGAGAACCGGAACCGATGAGCCGCCCGGTATAACCGCTTTCAGCGTGTGTCCTTCTCTCACCCCTCCAGCTTCATTGCCTATGAAATCCATCAGCCCGTAGCCAAGTTCCACTTCATAGACGCCCGGCTTGTTCACATGCCCCGACACGGAAAACAGCTTCGTCCCCTTGCTCTTTTCAGTCCCCATCTGAGCATAAGCTGCGCCGCCGTTGTTCATAATCCAGGGCAGCGAGGCGAGAGTTTCGACATTGTTGACCACTGTGGGCGAAGCCAGAAATCCTGAAACTGCCGGAAAGGGAGGCTTGATGCGCGGATAGCCGCGATAGCCTTCGAGTGATTCTATCAATGAAGTCTCTTCGCCGCAGATGTAAGCCCCCTGTCCGAGATGAAGATGAATATCGAGCGCATAATCCCGCCCCATCACCGACGGGCCGAGCAGCCCCGCCTTGTATGCCTCTCCCAGAGCCGTTTCTACGGTTTCAGTGAGGAAGCCGAACTCGCCGCGCATGTAGATGTAAGACAGGTGGCAGTCGAGCGCGTAAGCCGCAATCGCCATGCCTTCTATCAAAAGATGCGGATCGCGCTCCAAAAGCAAACGATCTTTGAAAGTGCCCGGCTCGCTTTCATCGGCGTTGCAGAGCAGGAATGTGGGCTTGCCGGTGTTGCGGGGAACAAAGCTCCACTTCATCCCTGTCGGAAAGCCCGCGCCGCCGCGCCCGCGAAGGCCGCTCGATTTGACTTCCTCGATGACGGCGGATTGCTCCATCTTCAAAGTTTTTTCGAGCGCGCTGTAGCCGCCGCGCTGGCGATACTTCTCCAATTTCTTCTGATCGGGCGCGTCTATGTTTGCAAGCAATACTTTGGTCATTCGACTGATTCCTTCAATAGCTTGAAATGTTTCGCAGCAGCTTTCAGTTGAATGAACAGGTAGCTCTCTCATTAACACCGCGATTGATCGCGGTGAATAAGGCGACTCAAAATCCATGAACTGTTTTAACAGTTTCCCTCTGCTGAACTTTGATCCTTCGATTTGCCGTCAAGCACGCAGATACTTTCGAGAATATCTGCGTGGGCGGAAAAAAACAGTTTTTGATTCAAGACCCTTGCCCTTCACCGCGATCAATCGCGGTGTTAATGAGAAGGTCTCGCTTGTGCCGTAATCAACCTGTTCATCCATGCGCATAACGCTATAACTGCCAGACTGGAGCGACCACAGAGAGTTGCCCCTACATCACTCGTTCTTCAACTCTTCGATTATTTCTCTGACGCGCTGAGGCGTGAGGTTTTCATAATAACGATCGCCGACCTGCATGGCCGGAGCCGTCCCGCACGAAGCGAGGCATTCGGTGGTGTTCCAACTGAATCTGCCGTCTTCGGTCACTTCTTTGGCTTCGACACCAAGCTGACGCTTCACTTCGTCTATACAGGGGTAGGCGCCATTGAGCCAGCAACTCACATTGCGGCACACTTCGAGGTGATATGTGCCGACCGGCTCAAGATGCAGAAGTGAATAAAATGACGCCACGCTCAAAACGTCCGAAGCCGGATAGCCCATCAGTTCTCCGACGTATTCGGCCACCTCCTGAGAAATCCATCCGAACTCGCGCTGCGCAAGCGCAAGAACGGGGACGAGCGCGCATCGCTTCTCGGTGTAATGGCTCAGAATGGTTTCCAGGCGTCGCTTGCCCTCTTCGCTCAGTTCCTTCATCGATCAAGCTCTCCTGCGACAATGTTGTAGCTGCCCAACGCGGCGACGGCGTCGGCGATCAATCCGCCTTCGATCATTTTCGGATAGGCCGAAAAGATCGGGAAGCACGGCCCGCGCGCATGCACTCTCCACGGGCGCATCGAGCCGTCAGAGACTATGTAAAAACCGAGCTCGCCGTTTCCCGCTTCGGTGTAGCCGTAGACTTCGCCCGGCGGGGCCTGGATGCCGTGCATCTGAAGTTTGAAATGATTCATCAGGTCTTCGATGTTGCCATAGACTCCGAGCTTGGGCGGAAGCGTGATCCTGCGGTCATCTATCTGAAAGGGGCCTTCGGGCAGGTTCTCCAACGCCTGATGGATTATCCGCAAACTCTGGCGCATCTCTTCCATGCGCACCAGGTAGCGATCATAGAGATCGCCGCGCGAGCCTACCGGCACTTCGAAGTCGAAATCCTCGTAGCTCGAATAAGGATGATTCTGACGTATGTCGTAAGCGACTCCGGCGGCGCGAAGCATCGGTCCGGTGAATCCCCAGTCGATGGCATCCTCGGCGCTTATGGCAGTCACTCCTACGGCGCGCTGTTTGAACAAGCGATTGTGAGTGTTCAGGCGATGCAGGTCATCGATGTATCGGGGGATGCGCTTGAGGACTTCGCGGCAGCGCGGCACGAACTCATCGGGAAGATCGGAGGCCAGCCCTCCGACCCGTACATAAGAGACCATCATCCGCACGCCTGCCGTCATCTCCAGCAGGTCGTAGATTTCTTCTCTCGGCTCGAAGCTCCACCAGAAATTCGTTATCGCGCCAAGGTCTACGAGATTCGTGCCTATGCAGACCATGTGATCCATTATTCGCGACAACTCGCCGAGTATGACGCGAATGTATTGCACGCGCTTGGGGACTTCTATGCCGAGGAGCTTTTCGACCGCGCACACATAGCCGACGTTGTTGAGAAACGACGACATATAATTGAGCCGGTCTGTGTAGGGGATGACCTGATTCCACTGATGAGTCTCGGCCATCTTTTCGAAGCAGCGATGCAGGTAGCCTATCTCTACATCGGCATCGGTGATGATTTCTCCGTCGAGGCGGGCGACTATGCGCAGCGTGCCGTGCGTGGCCGGATGCGACGGGCCTATGTTGATGATCGTCGGCTGACCGCTCAAACGATCCGGCCTTTCATGCTCGCGCCATTCGGTTATGTATTCGAGCGGCAGTTTGTAATCGCGCGAAAGCACAGTGCGAAGACCCGGCTCGTGATCCTTGAGAAGCGCGTGGCCTTGAAATTCCTCGTGGCAGAGTATGCGGCGCAGATCGGGATGATGGCGAAAGCGTATGCCGAACATATCGTAGGTTTCGCGCTCCCACCAGTTGGCCGTTTTCCAAATAGACGAAACCGATTCTATCTCGGCCTCGGATTCCGCAAGCGGCGCTTTGATGCGAACCCGGTGGCCGTGATCTACGGAATAGAGATGATAGACGACGCTGAATCGCTCGTCGCTCGTCTTGCCGGGATAGCCGAGATAATCCAGTCCCGTGATGGTCGATAGCATGTTGAGTTTGGTCGCCGTGTCGGTCTTGAGAGCTTCGCAGATTTCTTTTATGCGATCAGGTTTTACCGTAACAGTGAGATCGCCGCGAAAATCATCTTCGTCCATCAGTTCGTCTTTGAATTTACTTTTGAGCAGAGCCGAGATCGGGTTTTCGGGCGCGGCAGGTTCGCGTGTGATTTGAACGAGTCGTTGCGCTTCTCTGGCCTGATCGCCTGCCATAAGCAGAGGCTTGGGCGAAGAGGTGGTGAATTCGTGGAGAAGTTTTTCGCGCAGGTCGCGCCGCGCGTTGGCATCGATTTCGGTCTCCTTCTCGACGAGTTTTTGAATCATCAAGATGGCCTGAAGCACGGCTTCGGGCGAAGGGGGGCATCCGGGTATGTAGACATCTACGGGGATGAATTCGTCTATGCCCTGAACGACGTGATAAGCGCGATAAAATCCGCCTGACGTAGCGCACGCGCCCATGGAGATGACCCACTTTGGTTCGGACATCTGGTCGTAGATTTTTTTCATCACCGGAACCATTTTGTCCGTGACCGTTCCCATCACCATCATCAGATCGGACTGGCGGGGAGAGAAGCGCACGACTTCAGCGCCGAAGCGAGCCACATCGTAGTGAGCCGAGACGACGGCCATATATTCTATGGCGCAGCAGGCCGTGCCAAATGGCATGGGCCAGAGAGAGTTCTTGCGCGCCCAGTTCGCCACGTCGGTCAGTCTGGCGGTGATGATATTTTCGCCCAGCAGGGTTTCGATGCTCATGTCTTATCCTCGTACAGTAGGCTGCCAGCCTGCTGATGCTTCAAATGTTCATGCCTTCAGGTCTTCAACAGGCTGGCAGCCTGTTGTACGTCAAGGCACAATTGTCGGCCAGCCTGCTGATCTTCCAGCTTTTCATGCTTTCCGCGTGTCAACAGGCTGGCACACGGTTGTACATCCTCTGATTCGGAAAAACGCGCTGCTAATCATGTCTAATGTATCGTCGGCCCCCTGGCCGGTCAAATCAAGCACTCTAAACCATGCTGCACGTTGACGGCAATGCTGGTGAAAACGGCAAGGGTCAATCTACAAACTCAGTCAGGGGTTGTCAACGAGATGAAATCAAGCACGCCGATTTCACCTCGCGAGATAAAGGAGATATGTCGCCAGAGCGTAGACGGCCAGAATGCTCATCGAATCCCAGCCGAGGAGGAATCTCTTCTTTTCGCTTCTGTAGCTCAGACCGATGACCGCGATGGCGGTCAAAACTATTGCGGCATTGGCGGTGATGGCGTGGCTGTTCGAGACGGCGGAAAGAATCGGCCCCTTCGTGTAGAAAGCGTCATCGATTGCAAGTATTGCGAGGTTGAAAAGATTGCTGCCCAGCACGTTGCCGAAGACCATATCGACGGCTCCTATGCGCAGCGCGGCCACTGAAGTCACTATTTCAGGCAGCGAGGTCGAGAGCGCGATGAAGATGCTCCCGACGAAAGTGCGGCCAAGCCCGGTCATCTCAGCGATTTTTTCCCCCACGTGCGGCAGGTACGAGGCCGCCGCTACTATCACCACCGCGTTGAGAGCGTACATCGTATAGGCTTTCGCTTTCGTGACGCGCTCATATTGGGCTTCTTCGGCCAGTTGAGAGATGGCCGCGGCTATTCGTTTTTTCTCGTACTTGAACACCATCCTTACGGCCAGCAGATAAATCCCAAGAAAAGCGATGCTCGGAACTCCGACCCATCCGAGAGCCGGTATCCGCGAGTCGAGGAAAATGCAAACGCTGACCATGCTCAACAAAAGCGCGCCGAAGGCCGCCGTCAATACCTGACCCGGATGAGCTTTGGTCGTAAGAGGCGAAGAGCCGTCGAAGACATCGAGCAGAGCGAGTATCAAGATATTGAACATGCAACTGCCCAGGACATCTCCGGCGGCGATGTTTGGAAGATCGAACAGAGTGACCGAACTTATTCCCGTGATGAGTTCAGGCAGCGAGGTGACTGAAGCGACCAGTATGACTCCTATCCACGTCCTGCCCATCCCGGTCTTTTCGGCAATTATGTCGCCGTACTTCGAGACCTGAGTGCCAGCGACGAGAATGATC
>CAZPQE010000071.1:0-18090 GCA_964588615.1 uncultured Clostridia bacterium
GAGGAGATGCAGCGGCGCGGCAGGCGGGTGTCATCGGTTCACCTGCGCTATCTCAACCCGTTCCCCAGTAATCTGGAAAGACTGCTGGGAAGGTTCGACCGCGTGCTGGTTCCTGAGCTCAACCTCGGACAGCTTGCCCTCTTGCTTCGCGCCAAATACCTCGTGCCTGCGATTTCCTATCCCAAGGTCAAAGGCAAGCCGTTCAAGATCAGCGAGCTGCTGGCCCGGATGGAAGAGGTATACGAAGATTGATAATCAGAGAAGATGTTGATGTAGAACAGGCTGCCAGCCTGTTGGCCTGAAGGCATGAAAATTTGAGAAACAACAGGCTGGCAGCCTGCTGTACCTTTTTCTAGGAGAAAGTAATGAGCGCAAACATAGACAAAACCAACGGCGGCAATGGGCAGACGCCGCCTGTGAAACTGACGAGAAAAGATTTCGTCTCCGATCAGGAAGTGCGCTGGTGTCCCGGCTGCGGCGACTACGCAATACTGGCGCAGATTCAGAAAGTCATGCCCGAACTAGGAGTTAAGCGCGAAAACACTGTATTCGTTTCCGGCATAGGGTGTTCGAGCCGCTTTCCCTACTACATGAACACCTACGGCTTTCACACCATTCACGGTCGCGCCCCGGCAATCGCCACCGGCATCAAGGCCTCCAACCCTGAGCTTTCGGTGTGGGTGATTACCGGAGACGGCGATGCTCTGTCGATCGGCGGCAATCACTTGATTCACGCCATACGACGCAATCTGGACATCAACATCATTTTGTTCAACAACCGGATTTATGGTTTGACCAAGGGGCAGTACTCGCCGACTTCGGAGTTCGGCAAGAAGACCAAATCGACTCCCTTCGGAGTAATCGATTATCCGCTCAATCCGCTTTCAGTCGCGCTGGCCGCCGAAGCCACTTTCGTCGCAAGGTCAGTAGATACGCACACCGCGCATCTGCAAATGGTCATCGAGCGGGCTATGCGCCACAAGGGCGTGTCGTTCGTAGAGGTCTATCAGAACTGCAACATCTTCAACGACGGCGCGTTCGATATGTTCACCGAGCGCGGGGTCAGAGACGACCGCATGATAGAGCTCGAACACGGAAAGCCTCTGGTGTTCGGCAAGGAGCGCAATCGCGGCATTCACATGCGAAGCGATATGCACCTGGAAGTTGTTTCTTTAGACGATCAGTACAGCGAAGCGGAGTTGATCGCGCACAATGAAAAAGCGCCGGACACTTATCTGGCATACATGCTGGCGCGGATGGAGTACCCGGATTATCCGGTTCCGGTGGGAGTGTTCCGCGATGTCGAGCGTCCGACTTACGAAGCGATGATGGACGAGCAGATCAAAGCGGCTGTCGCGCGTCAGGGGCCGGGCGATCTGGAAAAACTCATCAACAGCGGCGATACCTGGGTGGTTGAATAGAAAGAGCCACGCGGATTCAAAACCAGAGGGCGGCCACCGCGCCGCCCTCCGCCTTTTCGAAATCGGCTCTATCCGAACAAAGCTATCATCACGTGATAGACGGTGAGTATGGAGTAGACGGCGACGGCGAAATGAATGCCCATCCTGGCCGTGCGCAGATGCGAAAACCCATAGCAGATGAGAAGCCCTACAGCAGTCATCGACATCTTGACCAGAAAAAATACTACGGCATTAACTTCGATCAGACTGCCCATCAGGGGATTGCCTTCCGTGGCCACTCCTCGCCCGATGTGCTGCATGGTGGCTACGGCGTCATAAGCGCACAGGATGATGCCCATGAGCACGTACAGGAACAGCCGTCGGTCCTGAAAAGAAACCTCAGTCCTAAGCATAAGCACCTCTTCCGCTCAATGCCTTAAACGAGCCTGAAGGGAATGGGGCTCCCGAAAATTCCGGCTCGTTTGAAAGATAATACTGAACTGAATATGGCTAATCAATTCCCCGACCGGGGCATTTGTGGACAGAAGTGTCTCTTCGAGGGACAGAGGATGTTGCCCAGCGCTACGGTCAGGGATTTTTGAACCGAGTTGATGCAATTTTTCATATCGGGCGAGGTTCTTCGCGCAAGCTTCGTTGTGCTAAAATCGCGTCTTCTATGAGCCAACCACGAAAAGTAAGCGCGCCTCGCGGAAGCCAAATCTCATGCAAGGGATGGCATCAGGAAGCCGCCCTGCGAATGCTGATGAACAACCTCGACCCTGATGTTGCCGAACGGCCCGATGAACTGATCGTCTACGGCGGAGCGGGACGAGCCGCCCGCAACTGGCAGGCATTCGACGCGATAGTCCGCAGCCTGCGCGCACTCGAAAACGATGAAACACTGCTCGTGCAGTCAGGCAAGCCGGTCGGCATATTTCGCACGCACGAATACGCGCCGCGAGTGTTGATTGCAAATTCCAACCTCGTAGGCCACTGGTCGAACTGGGATGAGTTTCATCGATTGGAGCGCGCAGGGCTGATGATGTACGGGCAGATGACGGCGGGCTCGTGGATTTACATCGGCAGTCAGGGAATCCTACAGGGCACGTTCGAAACTTTCGCCGCCGCCGCAGATAAACACTTCTCAGGCTCTCTCGATGGCAGGCTCGTCGCCTCAGGCGGGATGGGCGGGATGGGCGGAGCGCAACCGCTGGCGGCCACGATGAACGGCGCGTGCTTCCTCGGCATAGATGTAGACGCGGCACGAATAGAAAAAAGAATACAGACCGGGTACTGCGACCAGAGGGCCGACAGCCTCGACGAAGCTTTGAGAATGATCGAAGAAACTCGCGCAAGAGGCGAAGCCCTGTCGGTCGGACTTGTCGGCAATTGCGCAGACGTTCTGCCTGAGCTTGCTCGACGCGGCATCGTGCCTGATGTGCTTACGGATCAGACGAGCGCGCACGATGCTTTGAACGGTTACGTTCCGAATGGGATGACTCTGGAAGAAGCCGCAGAGTTGAGACGAGAAAAGCCTGATGAATACATTCGCCGCTCGATGCAATCGATGGCCGCGCATGTGCGGGCGATGCTCGATCTCAAACGCATGGGTGCGGTCACCTTCGACTATGGAAACAACATTCGAGCGCAGGCCCGACAGTCGGGGGTCGAAGACGCGTTCGAGATACCTGGATTCGTGCCTGAGTACATTCGCCCTTTGTTTTGTCAGGGGCGTGGGCCGTTTCGCTGGGTCGCGCTTTCAGGCAACGCTGAAGACATTCACAAGACGGACAACCTCGCGCTCGAACTTTTTCCAGATGATCCGGTGCTTGAACGCTGGCTGCGGCTTGCGCGTGAGAGAGTGAAGTTTCAGGGATTGCCCGCGCGCATACTGTGGCTTGGTTATGGAGAGCGCGCGGAATTTGGCGAAGCGATGAATGACTTAGTTCGTGCAGGCAAGCTCGAAGCTCCGATAGTCATCGGGCGCGATCATCTCGACACGGGATCCGTAGCATCGCCTTATCGAGAGACTGAAGGCATGCTTGACGGATCGGACGCCGTAGCCGACTGGCCTTTGCTCAATGCGTTGTTGAATACCGCGTCGGGCGCGTCATGGGTTTCGATTCATAACGGCGGAGGCGTAGGCATAGGCTATTCGCTTCACGCGGGACAGGTGACAGTCGCCGACGGAACAGAAGACGGAGCTAAGAGACTCAATCGCGTGCTGACGAACGATCCCGGCACAGGCATCATCCGCCACGTCGATGCGGGCTATGAAGAGGCTTCTGTCACCGCCAGCGAGAAAGGAATCCGCATACCGATGCGCGATGAGTGAAGGCTGCTGATTATTCTGGTCGTAACTCCTGCACAGAAAAAACTATGAATGAGTGTGACGCAAAATCAAACGATTCAAATGTCGCGCTTCGCTGCCGGGGAGTCGTCAAGCGGTACTCTGATGTCACGGCAGTCGATGGCCTCGACCTCGAAGTGCGTCGGGGCGAATGCCTGGGACTGCTCGGCCCGAACGGCGCAGGCAAAACCACCACTGTTGAAATACTCGAAGGACTGACCCCTGCTGACGATGGCCAGGTCGAGATACTCGGCCACCGCTGGGGACGCGACGATCACGCCCTTCGCGAACGCCTCGGCGTGCAGCTTCAGGAAACTCAATTCACCGATAACCTCACCGTCGAAGAGACAGTCCGGCTGTTTCGCAGTTTTTATCGGCGCGGGCGCAGCGTCGAGGAAGTCATCCGCGCTGTCGAGCTTGATGAGAAACGCAACGGGCGGGTCGGCAAACTCTCAGGCGGTCAGCGTCAGCGCCTCGCCGTAGCCTGCGCGCTGGTGAGCGATCCTGATCTTTTATTTCTGGACGAGCCAACCACAGGGCTCGACCCGCAGGCGCGGCTCAAGCTATGGGAGATAATCTCTCACTTCCGCGCTTCGGGCGGAACCATACTGCTGACCACTCACTATATGGAAGAAGCGGCTCGATTGTGCGACCGCGTGGTCATAATGGATCACGGAAAGATGATCGCCGAGGGGACGCCCGCAGCGTTGATCGAATCGCTTGGCGCGGATCAGATAATCGAGTTTTCAGTCGCGGGAGATTTTCGTCCGTCGACGCTCTCTGCTTTGCCGGGCGTGCGCGCCATGCATGAGAGAGACGGAGGATATCAGTTGAGCGTCTCCGAGACAGGCGCGGCGCTGACAGCGTTGCTCGCCGAAATACAAAATCAACGCGCGGAGCTTGTGAGCCTGACGACTCATCAGGCCACGCTCGAAGATGTGTTCGTAGCCTTGACAGGGAGGATGTTGCGCGATGGCTGAAGTGGAAGAAGAAGTGGTGATCGATGCTGGCGCATCAGAGCGAAAGAGTGAAGAGGAACGATACAATCCGCTCTGGGAGCTTACTCTGGCTCGCGTCCGCGAATTCGTGCGTCAGCCGGAGGCGCTCTTCTGGGTATTCGTATTTCCGGTGCTTCTGGCCTTCGCCCTCGGAATAGCGTTTCGCAATACCGCGCCCGACCGGACGCCGGTCGCCGTAGAAAATATCTCGCCTGCGGCTTCCTCCATCGCAAGCTCACTTGCCGAGTCGCCCGACCTGAGCGTGAAGTTGATGACGGCGGAAGAAGCTCATCAGGCATTGCGCGTCGGAAAAGTCGCGCTCGTGCTCACCCCTGTCGAAGGCTCTTCGGATTTCGGGTTTCGATTCGATCCCACGCGACCCGACAGCCAGATAGCGCGCCTCAAGGTCGGAGACGCCTTGCAGCGCGCGCTTGGCCGCAAAGACATTGGCGCGATGCGCGATGAGACGTTTACTGAGCCGGGCGCGCGGTACATAGATTTTCTCATTCCGGGGCTGATCGGATTGAACCTCATGGGAAGCGGAATGTGGGGACTGGGGTTCGTAGTGGTGCAGGCGCGGACTCGCAAGCTGCTCAAGAGGTTTGCGGCCACTCCGATGAGAAGGTCGCACTTTCTGCTTTCGTTCATGTTCTCGCGTCTTGCGTTTCTCGGCTTCGAGGTGGCTGCTGTCATTCTTTTCGGATGGCTTATATTCAACGTCTCGGTGCATGGTTCTTTTCCGGGGCTTGCCATCATTTCGCTCATCGGCGCGCTGGCCTTCTCCGGCATAGGGTTGCTGGTGGCCGCGCGGCCAAAGACTATAGAAGGCGTTTCGGGGTGGATGAACCTGGTGATGCTGCCGATGTGGGTGGTTTCGGGTACATTCTTTTCTGCGTCGCGCTTCCCGGATTCTCTTCAGCCTGTCATCCGCGCGCTGCCGCTTACGGCTCTCAACGACGGATTGCGAATGGTGATGAACGAAGGCGCAAGTCTCGCCGCCGTCTGGCCTCAGATGGCGATGCTCGCGGCCTGGGGTCTCGTGAGCTTCGCCGTCGCATTGCGCATATTCCGCTGGCAGTGAATCGGAAGCTGATGTCAGCGGGCAGGCACAACGCGGCTGTCTCTTTCTATGACGACTCTCACGCCCGGAAAAGGGAAGAATTGACACAAGAGAACTATGAGAATATCATCCTGCGCGAGGCCGCGTCCCGGATTGAGCCGGAAGTTTCACCTGACACAGCTTCCGCCTGAAGGCGGTACTACGAACTTCTTTTTCTTGAAGTCTATACTTTATGGGAATGAAGAGGAGTCGAATCTCATACCTCATAGCCGCGATTGCCGTGACCATCCTCGGCCTCTCTTCACGAAGATACTCGCGTCTGCTCCCGGAGTTCATCGCCAGCTATGCAGGCGATACTCTTTGGGCGCTTATGGTCTTTCTGGGGATAGGAATGTTGTTTGCGAGATGGACAACACTGCGCGTCGCCCTTACCGCATTGCTTTTTGCCTTCACAATCGAACTGAGCCAGCTATACCATGCCGGCTGGCTGGACCAAATCCGACACACGAGGGCAGGAGGACTCATTCTAGGCTATGGTTTTTTGTGGAGTGACCTCTTATGCTACGGGGTTGGAATCGCGGCAGGATCGATTCTGGAGATTGCGCTGAAGGAACGATTGATGCGACGAAATGATCCTGGACTGGTTATCTGATGAACTGGTGATGACCATTGCCGTTTGCGCGCCCGGTGATGTCGGACGTTATCTGCTCTGCGCCAGCCTCTCCTTCGCGCCGAAGGGTGATTCGACGCGGCGCATAACATTTACTCAAGCTGTTGTTATTGTGGAGAAACAATGCCCGCAAAATTTCATCGTGCGTTGAAAAAAACGATCATATTTTCGATCTGCATAATCCTGTCGCTTTCAGCCACCGGCAACCTCCTGGCTCAAGACACAGCAAGTCGCCCTTCGGCCAGGGCTGCCGCAGGCAAACCCTCCCCTCCCGTTCCTGCGCGACAGCAGGACGGGCGCGGAGAGATGGTCGGCATCTCCTGGGTCGGACAAGCGGGCGTTGAGGAAACCACAGCCGAAATCATGGAGCGCGAAAGATTGAGCGCGCGCCCGCCGCAGGACGAAGAAGCCGAAGTTAAAAAGGTTCGGCCCAATCGCAAGAACCTTCCGCAGAATCCCAACTCGCCCGATGCGCCTCAGTGGCCTCCGCGAAATGAAAACGAAGTATCAGAGGCTCCATTAGATCCGCAAACCCTCGGACTCAGTTTCACAGGCGCGACTCTCTCCGAGACTGGCGCGTTTCCTCCCGACTCGATGGGCGCAGTCGGGCCTACTCAGTTTCTGGTCGGCGTCAATGGCCGCATAAAAGTCTTCGATAAAAACACCGGCGCTGTGGGATCGCTCAACGCTTCGATGAACACTTTTTTCAGTTCGGTCAGAAACGGATTCGGAACGAGCGATCCTCGCGTGCGCTATGATCGCCTGTCAGGCCGCTGGTTCGTTTTAATCATCAATGTTTCAACGCCCAATCGTGTGCTGATAGCCGTGAGCGACACGGCGACCATCAGTTTATCGACCGTCTGGACTTTCTACTTTTTTCAACAGGACACGGTTGCGCCCGCAGGCGACGCCGGATGCCTCGCGGATTATCCCACTCTCGGAATCGATGCCAGTGCGCTTTATATCGGAGTCAATCAGTTCTGCGGCCCTCTGCTCAACTTCGGAGGAACGACTGCCTTCGTCGTACGAAAGAGTTCAGTATTGAGCGGCGGCCCGATAGTGGTCAGCGCATTTCGCAACCTCACAGGAACGACCACCGGGCCAGGTCCCTACACGCCGCAGGGGGTCGATAACTATGACCCGGCAGCGACCGAAGGTTATTTCATAGGAGTCGACAATGCCACGTTCGGAACATTGATGGTTCGCCGCGTGACCGATCCGGGTGGGACGCCGGTGATGTCAGCAAACATTCCGATCACAGTTTCGTCGACGACCTTTCCGATAACGGTTCGTCATCAGGGGAACACCGGCGGAAGCCAGGGCAACCTCGACGGACTCGATGATCGTTTGTTCGCCGCGCACATTCGCAACGGGAGCCTGTGGACTGCGCACAACATTTCAGTCAACAACACCGGCACGACGACAGGCACTCGAACCCGCAACGCATCGCGCTGGTATGAAATCACCGGACTCAACACCGCAACTCCCAGTGTAGTTCAATCAGGCACTCTCTTCGCTGCGACAGCCGCCAACGATTTCGATCAGCGCAATTACTGGATTCCATCGGTGATGGTCTCAGGGCAGGGACACATGGCGATGGGCAGCAGCGCGGCGGGGACCAGTGAATTCGCAAACGCAGCTACAGCAGGCCGACTCGCGGGCGACCCTCTCGGCGCGCTGCAATCGCCTGTGCTTTACACTGCGAGCGCGACCGCCTATAACCCTCCGGGAGATTCAGGAGCATCGAACGGCGCGCGACGATGGGGAGATTATTCTTATACGAGCCTCGACCCATGCGATGACATGACTATATGGACGATTCAGGAGTTCTGCGATGCAACAAATTCTTATGGCGTGCGCGTGGTCAAACTCATCGCTCCGCCGCCTGCGACTCCCGTGTCGGCAAATCCTCCGACCATCGCGGCGGGTCAATCCTCAGTCAACGTGACGATCACCGGCGCGCAGGTGAGCGGGTCGGGATTCTTCGATCCCGGCGCGGGCTTCTCATGTCGCATAGGCGCAGGCGTGAGCGGCAACATCACCGTCAACAGCGTCACCTACAACAGCCCGACTTCGGTCACGCTCAACCTCTCGACCGTCGGGGCCACAGACGGCGCGCAGAACGTAACCATAACCAACCCCGACGGCCAGAGCAGAACCGGCAACGGATTGATCACCATAAGCGGAGGCTGCTCATATTCGATCAATCCGACGAGCCAGAACTTCAACCCCGGAGGAGGATCGAGCAGCCTCAACGTCACCGCTCCCTCTGGCTGCGGTTGGACTGCCACAAGCAACGACTCCTTCATCACCATCTCTTCAGGCTCTATGGGGTCGGGCAACGGTGTGGTCAACTACTCGGTCTCTCCCAACACCACTGCTTCACCGCGCACAGGAACGATGACCATAGCTGGCCTCACTTTCACCGTCAATCAAACTCCCTGCTCCTACTCTATCAACCCCGCTTCTGAGACCTTCGCTTTCAGCGGCGGAACAAGCTCGGTCAACGTCACTGCCACATCGGGCTGTCCCTGGACGGCTGTGAGCAACGCCTCGTTCATCACCATCACATCAGGAGCCGCCGGGACAGGCAACGGAGCGGTCAACTACACGGTCTCGGCCAATCCGACCACTACCCCTCGCACAGGGACGATGACCATAGCTGGACAGACTTTCACCGTCACTCAGAGCGGGGCTCCTGTCTGCTCGTTTGCCATCTCGCCGTCGAGCAACGTAGTGGAAGCCACAGGAGGGAGCGGATCGGTCAGCGTGACAACTCAAGCAGGGTGCGGGTGGAGTGCTGTGAGCAATGCCTCGTTCATCACCATAACATCGGGAGCCGCCGGGACAGGCAACGGGACGGTCAACTACACGGTTGGTGTCAACACCACTTCGTCTATTCGCACAGGGACGATGACGATAGCGGGACAGACCTTGACCATCACTCAGGCCGGAGCGTCGTGCGTGAGTTCGATCACGCCATCGAGTCGTTCGCTGACATCGGGGTCTCAGAGTTCAACGGTCAGCGTGAGCGCGGCCAGTTCGTGCAACTGGACGGCGCAGAGTCAGGCCGGTTGGATAACGATCACATCTGGAGGAGCAGGTCCGGGCCCCAAGACCTTGAAGTATGCGGTAGCTGCAAACCCATCCACCTCTCCGAGGAGTGGAGCGATAATAATCGGGAGCAAAGTCCACACAGTGATTCAGGCAGGAATCCCTTGCAGTTATTCGATCTCACCCTCAGGGCAGAATTTCACGACCAGCGGAGGAGGAGGCACGGTCAACGTGACAGCGACAGCAGGATGCGGATGGACGGCTGTGAGCAACGTGGGCTGGGCGGTGATAACGAGCGGAGGGAGCGGGAGCGGAAGCGGAGTAGTGAACTACACAGTTGGCGCAAACAGCGGAGGGACGAGAAGCGGGACTTTGACCATAGCAGGACAGAGCTTCACCCTGATACAGGAAGGAGTGAGCGGAGGATGCAGCTACACGATAGCGCCGACGAGTCAGAGTTACACATCGAGCGGAGGGAGCGGGAATGTAACGGTGACGACGCAGGCGGGATGCCAATGGACGGCGGTGAGCAATGAGAGTTGGGTGACGATCACGACAGGGTCGAGCGGGAGCGGAAGCGGAGCGGTGAGCTACACGGTGGCAGTGAACCCTGATCCGGGATCGCGTAGCGGGACGATGACGATTGCTGGACAGACGTTCACAGTGACGGAGGGAGGGAATTGCACCTACGCGATAAACCCAGGGAACCGGACGATGGGCAAGAGCGGAGGGAGCGCGAGCGTGAGCGTGACGGCGCCCGGTGGGTGCGGGTGGACGGCGGTGAGCAACGCCGGTTGGATAACGGTGACGACGGGGTCGAGCGGGAGCGGGAACGGGACGGTAAATTACACGGTGTCGGTCAACACGACGGGGACGACGAGGACTGGGACGGTAACGATAGCCGGGAAGACTCACACCGTCAAACAGTCCGCTTTTTGATCGTGGAGAAAATATGAAACGGCCCTGCGCTATTCCAGCGCGGGGCCTTCTGTTATGAAAGCGTGAAATCACGAATGAACAATAAACCTATCGCCTTTTTCAATTCTGCGGCTCGAAGAGCATTCGTTTTCTGCCTGCTTGCAATCGTCACGATTGCGATCCCCGCAGCTTCGGTTTTCTTTCAGCCCGCGCTCGGTCAATCATCGGGGGGCGTGTGGCGCTTCATCGATGAAAGCGAGATCAGCGCCGGGCAGCGAGTCATCTTCCCACAGGTTTATCGCACCGTCCGCCTCGACCAGACGGCGCTGTCGAATCTGTTGGCTCAGGCTCCGAAAGAATTCACACCGTCGGCCAGAGACGACTCTGTAATTTTGACACTGCCGATGCCCGACGGGACTCTTGCCGCGTTTCGCATAGAGGATTCGCCTGTCATGGAAGAGGAGCTTGCGGCGAAATTCCCGGAGATAAAATCCTATCGCGGGCAGGGAATCGATGACCCGACTTCCACGACGCGATTCGACTCGACGCCCGATGGCTTTCACGCCATCGTGTTGACCGAAAACGGGACGGTCTACATCGATCCTTATTCGAGAGGCGACGCGGAGAATTACATAACCTACTACAAGCGCGATTATCGAAGAGAAGGCGAGCCATTTCAGTGCTACTTCTCGGAAGCGAACGCGGAATCGCAGGAAGACAGAGCGAGTTTCTCTCCTGCTGTGTCCAACGGGACGATGCTGCGGACGTATCGACTGGCGTGCGCAGCGACCGGTGAGTACACGCAGTTTTTCGGCGGAACCGTCGCTCAGGGGCTTGCAGCGATCAACACCACGATGAATCGGGTCAACGGAATCTATGAGCGCGAGGTTGCGGCGCGCATGGTTCTGGTGGCCAACAACAACCTGATCGTTTACACCAACTCTTCGACCGACCCCTACACGAACAATGACGGGGGAACGATGCTCGGACAGAATCAGAGCAACCTCGATTCAGTCATCGGGTCGGCCAACTACGATATAGGCCATGTGTTCAGCACCGGAGGAGGAGGCATCGCCGGGCTGGGCGTGGTTTGCAGCAACGGCAACAAAGCGCGCGGCGTCACCGGACTGCCTGCTCCGACGGGCGACCCTTTTGCTGTAGATTATGTCGCCCACGAGATGGGCCATCAGTTTGGCGCGCGGCATACTTTCAACGGCACGGCTTCGAGTTGTTCGGGCAACCGCTCGTCTGTCGCCGCTTATGAACCGGGCAGCGGCTCGACCATAATGGCTTACGCCGGGATATGCGGCTCGCAGAATTTGCAATCCAACAGCGATGATTATTTTCATGTCAGGAGCCTTCAGGAGATAATCGCTTTCATCTCCGGCAGCAGCGGCGCGTGCGCCATCTCTACCGCGACCGGAAACACTCTTCCCGTCGTCAGCGCGCCCGCCAGTTTCGTCATACCCAAAGGCACTCCATTCACGCTCGTTGCAAGCGGAAGCGATGCAGACCCCGACTCGCTGACTTACTGCTGGGAGGAATACGATCTTGGCGCGGCGTCTCCGCCCGATACAGACAGCGACGGACAAGCCCGCCCCATACTGCGGTCGTTCTTACCGAAAAGCCAGCCTTCGCGGACGTTCCCAAAACTGTCGGATATTCTGAACAACATTTCTTCTTTCGGAGAATCGCTGCCGACCATCTCGCGGAGCATGACGTTTCAGGTGACAGCGCGAGACAACCGCGCGGGCGGCGGAGGAGTAGCCACTGCGACGACGACGGTGACAATCGATGGGGGCAGCGGACCTTTCGTCGTAACTCAGCCCGACACTTCGATCACGTGGGCTGTCGGCACGCCTCAGACAGTGATGTGGAATGTGGCAGGTACATCGAGCGGGCTGGTCAACGCTGCCAATGTGAGGATTTCGCTTTCGACCGACGGCGGGAACACTTTTCCAATCGAGCTTGCAGCATCGACGCCCAACGATGGCTCGCATACGGTCACCGCGCCCAACAACCTGACGACTTCGGCTCGCGTGAAAGTCGAAGCTGTCGGAAATATCTTCTTCGATATTTCGAATGCGAACTTCACTATCCTCGATACGGGATCGTGCTCATATTCGATCAATCCGACGAGCCAGAACTTCAACCCCGGAGGAGGATCGAGCAGCCTCAACGTCACCGCTCCCTCTGGCTGCGGTTGGACTGCCACAAGCAACGACTCCTTCATCACCATCTCTTCAGGCTCTATGGGGTCGGGCAACGGTGTGGTCAACTACTCGGTCTCTCCCAACACCACTGCTTCACCGCGCACAGGAACGATGACCATAGCTGGCCTCACTTTCACCGTCAATCAAACTCCCTGCTCCTACTCTATCAACCCCGCTTCTGAGACCTTCGCTTTCAGCGGCGGAACAAGCTCGGTCAACGTCACTGCCACATCGGGCTGTCCCTGGACGGCTGTGAGCAACGCCTCGTTCATCACCATCACATCAGGAGCCGCCGGGACAGGCAACGGAGCGGTCAACTACACGGTCTCGGCCAATCCGACCACTACCCCTCGCACAGGGACGATGACCATAGCTGGACAGACTTTCACCGTCACTCAGAGCGGGGCTCCTGTCTGCTCGTTTGCCATCTCGCCGTCGAGCAACGTAGTGGAAGCCACAGGAGGGAGCGGATCGGTCAGCGTGACAACTCAAGCAGGGTGCGGGTGGAGTGCTGTGAGCAATGCCTCGTTCATCACCATAACATCGGGAGCCGCCGGGACAGGCAACGGGACGGTCAACTACACGGTTGGTGTCAACACCACTTCGTCTATTCGCACAGGGACGATGACGATAGCGGGACAGACCTTGACCATCACTCAGGCCGGAGCGTCGTGCGTGAGTTCGATCACGCCATCGAGTCGTTCGCTGACATCGGGGTCTCAGAGTTCAACGGTCAGCGTGAGCGCGGCCAGTTCGTGCAACTGGACGGCGCAGAGTCAGGCCGGTTGGATAACGATCACATCTGGAGGAGCAGGTCCGGGCCCCAAGACCTTGAAGTATGCGGTAGCTGCAAACCCATCCACCTCTCCGAGGAGTGGAGCGATAATAATCGGGAGCAAAGTCCACACAGTGATTCAGGCAGGAATCCCTTGCAGTTATTCGATCTCACCCTCAGGGCAGAATTTCACGACCAGCGGAGGAGGAGGCACGGTCAACGTGACAGCGACAGCAGGATGCGGATGGACGGCTGTGAGCAACGTGGGCTGGGCGGTGATAACGAGCGGAGGGAGCGGGAGCGGAAGCGGAGTAGTGAACTACACAGTTGGCGCAAACAGCGGAGGGACGAGAAGCGGGACTTTGACCATAGCAGGACAGAGCTTCACCCTGATACAGGAAGGAGTGAGCGGAGGATGCAGCTACACGATAGCGCCGACGAGTCAGAGTTACACATCGAGCGGAGGGAGCGGGAATGTAACGGTGACGACGCAGGCGGGATGCCAATGGACGGCGGTGAGCAATGAGAGTTGGGTGACGATCACGACAGGGTCGAGCGGGAGCGGAAGCGGAGCGGTGAGCTACACGGTGGCAGTGAACCCTGATCCGGGATCGCGTAGCGGGACGATGACGATTGCTGGACAGACGTTCACAGTGACGGAGGGAGGGAATTGCACCTACGCGATAAACCCAGGGAACCGGACGATGGGCAAGAGCGGAGGGAGCGCGAGCGTGAGCGTGACGGCGCCCGGTGGGTGCGGGTGGACGGCGGTGAGCAACGCCGGTTGGATAACGGTGACGACGGGGTCGAGCGGGAGCGGGAACGGGACGGTAAATTACACGGTGTCGGTCAACACGACGGGGACGACGAGGACTGGGACGGTAACGATAGCCGGGAAGACTCACACCGTCAAACAGTCCGCTTTTTGATTCAATATCCGCTCACAGGAACGAGCGTCGGGCCGACTATGTGAGTGTGGCTGTCGACGGCAGACAGGCTTGAGCTTTCGATGTGCCTGAATCCGGCCCTGTACCACACAACGATGTCGCCGCCTGCTGTTCCCTGCCCGTTGACGAACTGATCGAGGTCGGCCTCGGTGTTGGTGTTTGTCGAGTTGTGACCGTCATCGAGTTCGGTCGATTTATAGGCCAGCACCCACACGTCGCCGCGCGCGTATGTGTCGGCTATGCCGTCTTCATCTCCCGGAATGATTTTGTAGGTCGCGCCGGTCGCGCGGTTCTGAACCAGCAGCGTGTTGTCGGCGGCGCTGCTGCGAACGATCCGGGTTTCTGTCGCCACAGGGTAAGGCCACCAGCGGAGCGCGGGGCCGAATACCACGTTGCTGTCAGCGGATTCTATGTCGAAATCCAGTCGCCAGTAGACGTGATGATTATGCACGTTGCACACGCAGGAGTTGTTGACGCCTCCGAATCCGAATCTTGGAAGCATTGTGCCATCGGCGCTGAATTCCCACCTGCTGACATACCTGTACCATCCCGCCTGCATCTCGCTCACCAGCACCGCGCTGTTGCCGTCGATGTATGCGCCGACTCCGAGAAAATTTCCTGAGTCCGATCCGGTGTCGAGTATGGTCTGCGGTTTGGCGGTGCAGCCTGGAGGCTGACAGAGGCGGAAGCCTGAAGCCACATCCGTCCCGTTTGCGGTGAGGAAGCCTTCCTGCCATTGCCAGTCTCGATATGGGCCGCAGAGGTTGCCGTCGTATTGCACGTTAAGTATCGGAGTGTGAGCGCGCCTGAGCACCAGTTTGCCCCGATACCTCACATCCCGGAGTTCGACTCCCGACCCGCGCGTGCCCGAAGAAGCCGAGGGGCGGACGGCCAGAAAACTCCAGAGTGTTTCTGATCCCTGAGTGACTGTTACCTGGAATTCGCCTGCCACACCGCGCGAGGTCGTGCCTTGATTGGCATTCGGAGGCCCGCAGGCGGCAGCCGACACGAAAGCGCCCCCAGGAGCGCCTTTCGGGAATCGCACGAGGGTCTTTCGTCCCATGTTCACGCCGACTATTTCAGGCGCAAGTTCGAGCACGGGAGAGCGAAGGCCGATCATCACCACCCGCTCTGCTGACCCTTCGAGAATCGGCGGCATGGGTTGAAAGACCTGCACGCGCTTTTTTATGACGAGCGGGCCAAAGGTTTTATCCTGAGCGAGGATGCTCGTGGCTTCGGCAAATTCTTCTTCATTGAAAATCGAAGGCTGCTCCTTGACGACCCGCGCCTGCGGAGCCGACCCCTGAAAGTCGCCTTCGACCCTCAGCGCGAGATTGAGGGTGTAATCGTAAATGAGGGCGCGGAAGCGCGATGGTGGCTGAGAGTCGACGGATTTGTTTTCTTCATCGATCAATTCGAAGGACAGGATTCTGTTTCGCGCACCCTTGAGATACTTCTTCACATTGGGGTGATTCAACAGGCTGTCTCTGACCGCGCTGACCGCAGATTGATCCGGCCCGCGCTGAACGACCTGGATTCGCAATGAAGGGTTTCGCGTCTCAGATTGAATCGCATATGTGGGGTAAAGGGTCGAAAATGACAGCAGTGTCAGAGACACTGTTGAAACGATAAACGCGCCTGGGTGTCGCATCGTCAGTCTCCTCCGAAAAGGTACAGCAGGCTGCCAGCCTGCTGATGCCTTGGATTTTCATGGTTTCAAACCATCAACAGGCTGCCAGCCTGTTGTACATCAGTCCCTCATTTAACGACGCGCAGGACTCCTGAGTGATCTAACTGACTGTTTGAGGCCCTTACTTTAACTTCACTGCGGGCAACTGCACAACCGGTTTGCGGGCGAGCGGGCAAAAAGGCAACCTTTTCGCTCTGTCTGTCGTAAGGGGAAGCGCGGTATCATCTGAGGATCAACCTGAACAACAAGGAGGAGAAAATGACCGGAAGGAATTTGAGATTCATTGTTTTGACTTTCGCGATGATGTGCGCGCTGGCGGTTTCAATCACTGCCCGCCAGCAGGCGCATCCGCTTGAAGGCGAGTTCACTGTCACCGCTACCGGCGGCGAGATTGGAACAGTGACCTTCACCATGATCTTCAAACAATCTGGCGGCAAGTGGATGTGCGAAGTGAAAGATTCGCCCATGCCGATAACGGTCAACAGCGTCACGCTCGACGCAGACAAGATCACCATAGCCGCCACAGTCGATGGACAGGACTTGACCATCACCGGCAAGCTGGACGGCCAGAAGCTTGCGGGCAATTGGAGCGTCTCGGATGCTAACGGCACATGGAGCGCGATGAAGAAAACCGCCGCTCAAACGACTCCCGCGTCAACCCCAGGGTCAGTCGAAGGAACTTATGACGCTCAGATAGTAGCCGACGGGCAGGGCACTCTGCCCTTTACGCTCATCATCAAACGCGAAGGCGACAAACTCGTAACCGAAGTCAAAGACGCCGGCCCGATCAACATCACCCCCATCAAAGTAGAAGGCGACAACGTGACTCTTTCAGCGAGCTATGAAGGCAATCCTTTCGATCTGCCCGGCAAGCGCACGGGCAGCGAGATGGGCGGCAAGTGGGAAGCCGGAGGATTCAGCGGCTCGTGGTCGGCCAAAAAGAAGGCCAGCAGCCAGACGACTCGCATACCGGGACAGTTCGCTGAAGACTTCGTGGCGGGCCGCGTGCCTGCTGAAGAAGAGATAGCCGCGCTCGAAAAAGAAGTGGCTGCAAATCCCAATGACTTTCGTCTGACCCGCAAACTCGGCAAGGGATATTTCTTTCAGGTCTTCGGCGAAGGAAGATGGAGTTCGGCGGCCAAATCTCAAAAGCTGCTCGAACACGCCCTTGAGTTGAAGAAAGACGACGCCGAGTCGATCGCTTATCTCGGCGCGCTCGCCGGGTTGAAAGCGCAGAAATCGAAAGACGCGGCGGAGCGCGATGCTCTCTTTCGTCAGTCGTTCGAGATGCTCAAGCGGGCGCAGCAACTCAGCCCCAATCACGGCGCGGTGCTCTCGGTTACGGGGGCGAGTTACCTGTTTCTGCCCGATTCCTTCAACGCCGCTCCTCTGGCAGCCGAAGCTATGGAGCGGATTCGACAATTGATGGGGCCGATGTTCGACATGTTCTCGCATCTCGGGCGTCAGCGGATTCTGCTCACTCAGGGTCAGGCTTACGCGCGACTGGGCCAGATGGAAAAAGCCCGCGCGTGTTTCGACCAGGCATTGAAGATCGATCAGGAATCAGTCGAAGCATCTTTGATCAAGACCGAGATAGCCAAACTCAAACCCTAGGCGAACGGCCTTCAGTCGGCGGCGGTTGCAAATCTGCTGCCGACTGAACCATCGCTCAATGGATGTTTTCGCGGACGAGCCGAAATACTGCCCTTCGAACTGTTCTTGAAATCCAGCCGCTCTGACCTCATTCTTCAAGCCGGAAATTCGATCTTTCGGAACGACCCGCGCTCTTAGGTCGTTTACGAGCATTGAGCTTTCAGGCAAGGAGAGGAATTATGAAACTGTGTCGGAGCCATTTCTACGGGCAGGTAATCCGAAGCCGCGAAGTCGCAAACTTCACCCTGACGGAAACCATACACGCGCCTCATCTCGATCTTCCCCGCCATTCGCACGAGCACGGGTACATCTGTCTCGTCCGACAGGGCGGCTACACCGAAAGCTACGGAGCGAAGACCCGC
>CAZPQE010000072.1:0-4284 GCA_964588615.1 uncultured Clostridia bacterium
AGTACCTCATGGATTTTCTCGGAGTGGTAGGCACAAACGAGATTGTGGTCGAATTGAAGGATGAACAAAGCCCTGCGTTGATTCGCCCGGTCGGAGAGGAGAAGTATGATTACAGGTATGTAGTCATGCCGATGCGTTTGCTCTAGTGCTGGAATGAGCGAGATTCAAAGGAAACGAATTCTAGTCGTAGATGACAATCAGTCGATTCGCCACATGGTCTATCAATACCTGACTGAAAAAGGGTACAAAGTGACCGAGGCGATCGACGGCATTCAGGGCCTTGAACGCGGACTATCAGGAGACTTTGATGCTGTAGTCCTCGATGTGGTCATGCCGGGAATTGAAGGATTCAAATTGTGCCAACTCCTGAGAGAGAACCGCATGGATATCCCCATCATCATGCTTACCGAGAGGAACGCGATAGAAGATAAAGTTGCAGGGTTCTCGCGCGGGGCCGATGATTACCTGGCAAAGCCTTTCAATCCGGTTGAACTCGAGTTGAGAATTCAGGCTTTGCTTAGAAGATCAAATATAGAAGAGCCGGCACAGAACCATTCCCTGATAACATGCGGAGACCTCGAAATCGATCTGGATCGCTATACGGTGAAACTCAGAGGCGGGGACGTAGTGCTGACCCCGATCGAATTCAATATACTCAAACTCCTGGCATCCAATCCCGGTCGAGTGTATTCGAGGCAGGAACTCCTTAATGTGATTTGGAGCACCGACTATGCGGGATACAAGCGGAACATAGACCCGCATGTGAACAGGCTGAGAACCAAAATAGAAGAGAACCCCAAAAAACCGAATTATGTCCTGACCGTTTGGGGTGTAGGTTACAAATTCAATGTTTCGCCCTGAAAGAGATGGCTAACGCGGGTCGGGCTTCTTGACCTCCTGCAGCTTTTGGATTTCGTACTCGCTGTCGATTTTGTACTTCTTATAATCGCTGTAGCGTCTTTCGAGATACCTGTTGAACTTTGCAAACAGGAGTACCCTCGCCGAAATATTCGCTTCGCCATAGGAGGGGAGCCAGATTTCATTGTCTATCTTTTCCTGCTCGAAAATGAAAGCGGTCGAGGGGGCTATGGAGGCCAGAAGACCGCCGCCCAGTTTGAACGAATCAGTGAGTCTGGCTTCGAGGCGGGCTATCTGACGAGCCGCTGCATCGACCCAGACGGTTCCGGCGAGTTTGCTCACAATATTTTCGACTCGATTGCGCGGCTTGAATCCTTTCCTCGGCTCGAAATCGAATGCAATGACCTCATGTCCCCTGAAGGTTTCCCATCTGACGGAGGTCACTTCACTGATTCGAAGGAAATCCAGAATCGATACTCGATCCTCATCGCGGTCATCCCCTTGTCCTGATTCTTTTTTTTCCAGAGCCTTTTCTTTTTCCCTGATGATTCGTTCCACTTCCTTCTGTATTCGGCGGTCCTCTTTCTCTTTTTCCTGCGCTGACAACTCCCGACCGTTGATGCTGATGAGTCGCTCGACCGTCCGTTTGCCGATAGGGGTCACTTCGTAGACTCTGGTTTCCGTTTCCTTGACCTTTCCGCCTCCGTCGAGTTTCATCTCGACCTCAGTCAGCCGGAAAGTGAAATGATCGACCATCTCCTCGACCTTTTCCTGATTAGCGACGACAGTCTTCATCAACGCTTCGATATCAGGCAGAGGTCGCGAGCCTTCCACTCGCGGAAATCTGAAAGCCGTTTCGTCAGCCGCACGATTGTGCTCTATGCGTTCGACGGAGATTTGAAGTTCACCGGCTCCGCTCTTGATCTTGATCGAAAAAGCCTCCATCACACCATCGATAGGGCGGTGGTTGCTGAAAAACATTTCCTCCAGACCCTCGGATGTGATTTGCTCTTGTTTGACTATCAGACTGCTTGCCGCGTCGAAAAAAAGCTTCACGCGCGCCTCGTCTTTGACGAACTCGATAGAGTTGGCTTCTCGACCATCGATTGAGGTTTTAACGGGAGGGTGCGCGATAATTCTGTTCTTTGAAATATCAGCGAGGCGGCTGTTGGTGAGAAGAGTCAGAAGACGGAGCCTTCTGGCCTCCTGCCCGAGCAATGTGCGAAGCCCGCGAGTATCGATCCTCCAGGCCGATTTCCCGTTGTAGCACTCGGTGACTCGCAGGCTGCCGGCCTCGATGTCCAGGCGAATTCGATCAGGCCAGGTTGCCCGGAGTGAGAACCGGCCCTCGACTCCATCAACAGTTTTGAGCGCGCCAGTTATCACCGTGCTCTTGATGCGTTTGAGAGCGCCCCCGCCCGTCGCTTTTCTGTAACGATCAATGACTTTTTGTGCCGACAATTCGCCGGCTGAAGACTGACTGACAAATCCAATAACGACCGCCAGAGCCACAATCAAAACTCTTTTCATTATCCACTCCTGATTTCGAAGCAGTAAAAGTTGAACGCTCGGCGGAAATCAGTTTGCGCTGCCCGCGCTCACCCCGATAGCCAACAGCTTGAAAAGTAGTAAAATGACATCTGCAAAAAAATCGCCTCGGAGAGCACAACGATGATCTACGCCAGTCGGTTCGTTCTCATTATTACGATGGCCGCCCTCTTGTCGAATGCAGCCTCAGCCCAGGAAAAAAAAAGCGAGGCTCTGCGAAAGGAAATTCTACAGTCAAACGAACTGATTTTCAGAGGCGATTATGACGAGGCGCTCAACCGCTTCAGCGATCTGTCGATGAAATACCCGGAGTGTCCCTGCGATTTCTATCAGGCGGTGGCCCTCACCTGGAAATCTTACGTCGATGGAAGGCTCGAAACAGGAAAGCGTGTTTTCGACCAGCAGATCAATGCCCTGCTCGACGCGACCATAAGCAAAGCGGAAGCGATGAGGTCGCGGGCCGACAAATCGAAGGAAGACGAGATCGAAGCTCTTTACTATCTCGGTTCGGCTTATTCGATGCGCTCTCGATTGAACGTCTTTCAGAATAATGCGATACCGGCAGCCCGCGCGGCCCGCGCAGCTCAGGATTATCTCGAAGAACTCATAAAGCTGGCCCCCGATCTCTCAGATGCCTATTTCACCGCAGGAAGCATATATTACCGAACCGGGCTTCTGACCGATTCGCCTTTGGGAAAAGTTGCCATCAGCATGCTGGGAGCGAGGTCACTGCCGACAGGCGACCGGAGGCGAGGGATCGACTACATTACAATCGCCGCGCAGAAAGGCAGTCTCACGACCATCGATGCCAGGCTTGCCCTGATTGAGGTGTTCACTCTGAATGAAAACCGATTCGAAGAAGCCCTCTCTCTGACGCGCGAACTTCATTCCAGATACCCGGACAATCAGACGTTCGCGCGATATTTGCTGCGGATATATATGGGGATTAAAGACCGGGCCAATCTGACCCGAACTGCGCAGACGATCCTCTCGAAGGCGAAGGAGGGTAAGCCCAATTTCGGGCCTTTCATGATAGCGGAAGCGGAAAAATATCTGGTAGAAGCTCGCAAACTCTGATTCAGTCTGCGGCTACCTCATCGATTTCATCGAGTGAATCCGAACTCGGCTCAGCCATAGCCTTTTCCAGAGCGGATCGCTTTTCGAGTTTGTTGTTGAGGTATTCGTCCATAGCAAGAGCGGCCTTGCGCGCTGCGGCGACTGCCGTGACCACCAGGTCAGCGCCGCGCACATTGTCGCCTGCGGCAAAAACTCCGTCCCGCGTCGTCCGCCCTGTTTCTTCGGTTTCGACTTTGACCAGCCCCCATTTATGGGTTTCGATCCCCGGAGTCGTTTCGCCGATTTCGGGATCGGGCCAGTACCCGATGGCCAGCACAACTGTGTCGCACTCTATGGAAAACTCCGAGCCTTTTTTCACCATCGGCCTCCGACGGCCCGAATTATCGGGCGGGCCGAGTTCCATCCGCACAAGCTCCATTCCTGCGACTCTGCCTTCATCATCCTCGAAGAACCGGGTTGGAGTCGTGAGGTAATTGAATGAGACTCCTTCCTCGCGGGCATGGGCGCGCTCTTCGGCGCGGCCCTGCATCTCGTTTTCCGTGCGGCGATAAACCAACGTCACCTCGGAATCGGGCGCGAGCCGCTTTGCAGTCCTCACGCAATCCATCGAAGTATCGCCGCCTCCGACGATGACCGTGTGTTTGCCGACGTGAGGCAGCGCGCGCAACCTCTCAGGCAGGTCTTCGAAAGAAAGGTTGCCCCGGACAAGGTATTCAGTCGCCTGATAGACATTCTTGAGGTGTTCGCCCTCTATTTCGATCTTGCCGCCGACCACAACGGCGTCGTCGCCAACGCTCTGGC
>CAZPQE010000072.1:4294-18068 GCA_964588615.1 uncultured Clostridia bacterium
TGCCGCCGACCGGAGCGCCATAGCCCAGAAAAACGGCGTCGAAGCCTTCTCTGTCGAATAACTTATCGACGGTGAACCCTGCGCCGACTCGCACGTTGCAGACGAACTCCACGCCCATTCCTTCGAGGTAATCGAGGTAGTCATAGACGACCGGCTTTTCGAGCTTGAAGTTGGGAATGCCGTAGATCAGCAACCCGCCAGGGCGAGGCCATGCGTCGAAGATTACGCAATGATGCCCGCGAACGGCGAGTTCTTCAGCGACGGTCAGCCCTGCCGGGCCTGCGCCGACGATAGCCGCCCGCATGCCGGAGGCTGGCATCATCTCTCGCGTCGGATACCCCTGAGTCCGCCGCTGATAGTCGGTGCAGAATGATTCGAGCTTTCCGATGTAGACCGGCGGATATTTGTAGCCGACGACACAAGCTCCTTCGCAGAGTTTTTCCTGGGGGCAGATTCTTCCGCAGATTTCAGGCTCATTGCTGGTTTCGCGGAACTTGTTGGACGCCCCGATGAAGTCTCCGTGCTCGATCAACCACAGCGCCGCCGGAATGTCATTGCCCAGGGGACAGGCGTAGGTGCAGGGCTGATGCTCGCATTGCAGACAACGCGACGCTTCGACCATGGCTGATTCGGGAGAGTAGCCCTGAAAGACTTCGTTCCAGTTATGAATTCTAAGACCGGGGTCTTGCTTGGGGACAGGGACGCGCGGGATTTTGAATTTCGCCTGACGTTCAAGGTCCATTCGGTCCTCCGGGAATCCGACATCGGGATGAAAATTGAAGAACAAGGACTATCGGCGTAGGCGCTGCTCTAGTCGATAACATGGCCTGCGCCCTGTGTCCAGGACTTTCAATGTGTCAGCGACCCCTTAAAAAAACGCGCCGAACGAAAAGAACCATTTTGCTTGAGGCTGGTTCGAGTCTAAATGGGCCGTTTGACGATTGTCAAGATTTACGGTCGGGCGGTTTCTTGATAGCCGTTTGCCGCCAAGTGTATACTCGACCCTGATCGGGCCGGCAACTTCGCCGCTGATGTGAAAAGTGTTCGCAAAAATACAAACCTGTTTTCGTAGGCGCGGCGCAAATCCGATCCTGTGGTGGGTCGTTCTCCTCGCTTCGATGTTGTGCGCCGGCGCAACCGCTCGCCTTTCCCAGGCGGAGGGAGGAACTATCAGCGGCGCGATACAAGACGACAAGGGAGCGCCGGTAGCCGATGTCAAGGTCTCGCTTTCTTCGGCGGATTTTTCCGCTTCGCTGTTCACGAAGCCCGATGGCAAGTTCGAATTCAAGAACCTCAAGCCCGCTCAATATACGCTCACAGCAGAGGCCGCCCGGTTTCGCAAAGTCAGACTCAGCCTGACGATCACCAAGCCCGAAGACACGCTCAACCAGCAGATAAAACTCACCCCGTCTTCTCTGCACGTCGCCGTGTTCGACGCCAACAACCAGCCGCTCAGGGGGGCCATCGTGGCGTTGTCGTCGAAAGAGAGCGGGGCGACGGAAACTGTTCGCGCGGCGACCGACGAAACCGGAGACGCATATTTCGGCAGGCTCTCTCCGGGCTCTTATCAAATCGCCGCCGCGCTTCCCGGCTATGACGAGTATCGCAGCGAGGTTTTCATCTCCACCGGGATAACCACAGAATTTCCCCTGCGCCTTCAGGTCGCGCCTATCATCCCGATCAATCAAAAAGCCGCCTTTCGCTACAGCGTTCCCAACCTCCCCTCGAAAACAGTGCAGTCAGTTTTTCAGGACTCCGAGGGGTGGATTTGGCTTGGGACTGACAAGGGAGTCGCTCGGTTCAACGGCTCGGAGTTCAAATCGTCAGCCGTCGCCGGCTCGCCCTATGAAAAGATTGCGGGCGAAAACATCCGCTCGATAGCCGAAGACCTCAATGGGACGATCTGGCTGGCGACAGCCAGAGGCGCGCGGCGAATTTCGAAAGACGGATCGGATGTCGGGGCCGTGCTCAATGGGATCGATGTCCGACACCTCCGGGTCGATTCGGCAGGCAATGTGTGGGTGTCGACGGCGACCGCCCTTTTCAAATTCGACGGACGGACTTTCACTCCTTTCGATACTGCGCAAGGGCTTCCATCAAACGATGTGAGAGGCAGCGCCGAAGACCGAAGCGGAAGACTATGGGTTGCCACCTCAGCCGGGCTGGCCATGATCGAAGGCAATCAGGCGAAGAGTTTTCAGCAGTTCCTTCAGTCAACAGGCGCGGCGACCGCCTCAAATCCCGCCGCGCAGCAGCGCGCGATTCCTGGTTTCGATCCTGCCGGTTTGATGGAAATTCACTCGGTCTTCGTCGATGGTTCGAACAAGGTGTGGTTTACGACAAGCAGAGGAGCGTTTTGCTTTGATGGCTACAGGGTCAGCAGCGCGGGCATGGGCAAACTCTCAGCGACGGAGAGCCCGATCAAGTCGGCAGCCGATGACACGGCTGCTGTTTCGATGAGCCAGGATCGAAGCGGACGCATGTGGTTCGCTCTGGCGTCAGGCGGAGCGGCGCTCTACGATCCCGCGCGCAAGGAGTATCAGCGCATAGGCCCTCTGGAAGGCGACCGCGTTGCCGCTCTGCTTACCGACCGCGAAGGCAATATCTGGGCTGCTACTGACAACGGCGCGGTGAGAACGGATTTTTACAGCTTCGTCAATTTCACCACCAGCCGGGGCCTGCCCGATAACGATGCGCGCGCAGTCATAGAAGAACCCAATTTGTCATCAACTCAAACGAATGCCGGAAGACTATGGGTTGCGACTTCTTCCGGCGTGTCGAAGATCGAAGAAGAGCGATTCGTTCCGGTCGAAGGTTTTCGCGCTTCGACCGACGTTCGTTCGATTGCGTTCGACCGGACGGGGGCGGCGTGGTTTGCGACCGATCAGGGAGTGGTTCGATTGAGCGGGCAGACGCTCACCCAGTTCAACGAAAGCAACGGGCTGGCTTCCAATAATGTTCACTGGGCTGCTTCGATAGAAGACGGCGCGGCGCTGCTGTTTGCCACCTCGCGCGGCGCGAGCCTCTTCCGCGACGGCGCGCTGCGCTCGCTCAATGGACTGGCCGGGTACGATGTCCGATACATGTTTGCCGACGCGGATTCGATAATCTGGTTTGCCACATCTCGCGGAGTTATCAGATACGCGCTTGCGACAGGCGAGAGCGAACTCATAGATGCCGCGCGCGGGCTACCCGATAACGACACCCGATGGATAGCTCGCTTCAAAGGCAGATTGCTGGTTGCGACTCGCGCGGGGGTTCAGGTATTGAACGAAACGGCGCGCAATCGGTCAGCCTTCACCACCTTCGATGGAGAGCCTGCAAGCGCGCTCTTCGTCGATAGAGACGACTATCTCTGGGTGGGAGCCGATGACGGGCAGATCAAGAAGTTCACGCTTGTGGGCGGGCACACTTTATCGACTGCTTACTCGGTCGAAGGGCACGGGCTTGCCGGAGGCCGCGTCAACTGCATCTCGGAAGACGCCGAAGGGAGAATCTGGATAGCGACCGCAAAAGGGGTAATACGCCATCTGCCTGTTCGCGTGGAGCCGCGCGCCAGGGTCTGGCTCCGAATCGATGGCAAAACCGAGAGCGCGTCTTCTTCCGAATCTCAGAGTGTTCCCTATGGACGCCATCGCTTGATTTTTCAGTTCAACGCCGCAAGCCTCACGGGGCAGGTGCGCTACCTCTATCGCATACGCGCGGGTCAGAGCGAGGAGCGATGGGAATTGCTGCCAATGGATCAGGGTTATGAACGCGAGGTGACCAGGAGCGATTTGGATGAGGGAGAATACAGCTTCGAGGTGGTGGCCATCAGCCGCGATCTCTATGGCGCATCCTCGCCCGCCGCCGCGCTGTCGTTTCGAGTGGGCTCGCCGGTGTGGAAGCGATGGTGGTTCTACACGATCGTCATTGCGATCCTGGGACTGGCTGTGGCAGCCGCTTTGGTGGCTCACGCCCGGCGCGAACGGGAATACGTATTGCCCAAAGAGCTTCGATCTTACGTCCCCGTAGAGCCTAATCCCTACATCGTGGGCAACCCCATACGGACGGAGAAAATGTTCTATGGCCGCGAAGATGATTTCCGTTACGTGCGCACGAAACTGGAAGGCGCGAGCCAGGGGGTGATAATAGTTTTCTGCGGCGAACGAAGAGTCGGCAAAAGCTCGATCCTCTATCAGGTACACAACGGTCGGCTGGGAGAACGATTCATTCCGGTCTTCGTCGATATGCAGGAGATGGTCATCGCAACAGACTCCGAGTTCTTCGCCCGCGTATCGAGGCAGATAGCCGAAGCCGCATCAAGAGCAGGCGTCAATGAAGCTGCAACCGCAGTCAGCGCGCCTGGAGCGCGAGAGGCGAAATCTCTTTTGAGCGTGCCTTCGTTCGACGGGCGAAATCCTTACCCGGTGTTCCTCGATTTTCTCGACGAGGCGCTTTCGGCCATAGGCCAGCGCACGCTGCTCATACTCGTCGATGAGTACGAGTTGATGGAATCCAAAGTCGATGAAGGAAAGCTGTCATCCGAGTTGTTCACCTTCCTTGCCGGGCTGATGGACAACAAGGAGCGGCTGTCGTTGATCTTCACCGGTTCGCGCCGACTCGAAGAGCGCGACCGCAAGTACTGGCGCGAATTGTTGCGCCGCTCGCTGTTTCGCAAAGTAGGTTTCCTGTCCGAGAAGGATACTTACCGGCTTGTCACCGAGCCTGTGGCCGAGAGGGTCGTCTACGGTCGCGGGGCAGTCGATATGATCTACCGCCTGACTGCGGGCCAGCCGTTTTACACGCAGGTACTCTGCCAGAACACGGTCGATTATCTCAACGAGCATGAGCGGAACTGGATGACGGTGGCCGATCTTCAGCATGTCATCGCCGATATAGTCGACAATCCTCTTCCGCAGATGATCTACACGTGGGACGTGCTTTCCGACGATGAGAAGCTGGTGCTGTCGCTGCTGGCCGAGGTGCTCAAAGACGGAGCGAGTTATGCCACAGCCCGCGAGCTTCGCTCATCGGTGAGGATGAACGAGTATCCGGTCAATCTCTCTGAGAACACCATCCGGCTGACGCTCGAAGAGATGTTCCGCCGCGAGTTGCTCGACAAAGACGCGACCGACGGCTTTCGCTTCAAGATAGATTTATTCAGATTGTGGATTCGCCGCTCGCACTCCATCTGGCAAGTGGTCAAGGAGGTGAGGACATTATAGTATTTTGAGTTGCACGAATTATATTCAGGCAGGTTTCGCCCGAGTGCAGTTTACCCCAAGTTGAAAGCGTGATGAGAGTGTGTGCTTCGCCGCGTGATTGAAAGCGTATTCTTCGCCGCGTAGCGGCGCATTGAATTTAGCCCGGTCTTTCAAGGCCGGGTCAGCGCGTGCCATTATCAACCGCGTTGCGTCAGCGACGATTGAATAAAGACCTGGAGGGGGCGATGGCAAACACCTACACCTCGCTTCATTATCACGTCGTCTTCAGCACCAAGAACCGCGTGAAGCATATACCTCAGGAAATCGAACAGCGAGTCTGGTCATACATTGGCGGTATTGCGCGAGCGCACAAGATGACTGCTCT
This sequence comes from uncultured Clostridia bacterium, assembly GCA_964588615.1. Taxonomy (GTDB): domain Bacteria; phylum Acidobacteriota; class Blastocatellia; order UBA7656; family UBA7656; genus UBA7656. The sequence goes on from CAZPQE010000072.1 coordinate 9,866, forward strand.
GCAAGTCGGCGGCATTGAGGATCATATTCACGCGCTTGTCACAGCCCCGCCGACGCTTTCGCCCAGCCAGATCGCTCAATTCCTCAAGAGCGATTCCTCGAAATGGATTCACGAAGAGTTCCCTGCTTTACGCGGCTTTGCCTGGCAGGATGGCTATGGAGCATTCACCGTCAGCAAGTCGAATTTGGCGGAGGTCGTCCGTTACATACAAAATCAGCGCGAGCATCATCGGAGGAGAACATTTCAGGAGGAATATCTGGAGCTGCTCAAGAGACATGGAGTTGAATACGACGAGCGGTTCCTATGGGGATGACTCAATCGTCGCTGACGCGACGCGAAGGATTAGGCTTGAGCGAACCCGGCCTTGAAAGGCCGGGCTAAACTCATAATGCCGCAGCGCGGCAGCTTGAGCGAATTTTGAAATTGGTTTGCGGATGAATTGAACAGAGGTTGAACATAAAATTATGACATCAAAAAAGGCGGCAGCAGACTTTCTGGCATTGCTACGAGGAGAGGTTCAAAACTTCAATAACGAGAAGGTTATTTCAACTGAGACAGGCGAGTGGGTAGTCAAAGGCTTCATCGATGTCTTCAGAAACGTGCATACAATATCTAATGACACGAAGGTAATATCAAAGCTCGTCGAGTTGACGCTTTTTCCTCATCTTTTGGCTTTTGCCGACAAACACGATTTCAAATTAGTTCTTTCGAGCGAGCAAAACCACTACCCAGATATGACATTCATAGACCAAGTCGGGTATAAATTTGCCTTGGACTTAAAAAGCACTTATCGCGTCACCGCTGATAAGGCTAACACGATGACTTTAGGCGCGTTCACCGGCTATTTTCGCAATCGAGCCTCAACCAAAAACATCACCTTCCCCTATCAAGAGCATTCCGGTCACTTTGTTTTACGTGTCATTTATTCTCGATCAGAATCAAAGAGCGATCAGTTCAAATCGCACACAGTAGATGAGCTTGAGGAAATACCTTCTGTAATAAAAAATCTTGACTTCTTCGTTCAGCCGAAATACCGAATAGCGAGTGATCGCCCAGGGAGCGGCAATACAAAGAATATAGGCGCTGTCACTACAGTTGCAGAGTTAGTAAATGGAAATGGGCCTTTTGCTTCGCTTGGTGAGGGTGTCTTTCAGGATTACTGGATGTATTACCTCACCCAGGATATGGCTCGTGCTGTTGATATGGAGAAGCCGCCTTATAATAACCTAGCAAGCTATTTTGAATATAAGAAAGGACTACAGAGAAATCGATGATGAGAAGTCTTCCCTTTAATATCGGACACGTGAAAGTTCCGCCCATCAAATGTCAGGGCATCAAGACCAGACTCGTACCGTTCATCTTCAACAGCATCAGGTGGGACACTGAAGACGGGCGATGGATCGAACCGTTCCTCGGTTCAGGAGTCGTCGCATTGAATCTGGCTCCTGAGCGCGCGCTCCTCTCGGATACCAACCCGCACATCATAAATTTTTACAGAGCCATTCAACGCGGCGAAACAGATCAATCGAGCGTGCGCGAATTTCTCCGGATGGAAGGAGAAAAGCTTGCCGCTCGCGGAGCCGATTATTACTACGAGGTTCGAGAGAGATTCAACAGCGAAGGCTCATCACTCGACTTTCTGTTCTTGAATCGCTCCTGCTTCAATGGAGTGATGCGATTCAACAGGGTCGGACGATTCAACGTGCCGTTCGGTCACAAGCCGCAGCGGTTCACGAAGGCTTACATCACAAAGATCGTCAATCAGGTCGGCTGGGTTTCGAAGCTGCTTCGAAATCGGGACTGGGAATTTCGAGCAGCGCGGTGGGATGAATTGCTTTGCGAAGCCACGCCGGGCGACTTTGTTTATCTCGATCCGCCTTACATCGGCAGGCACACCGACTATTACAACTCGTGGGATGAGGCGCAGGCTGGGAGGCTGGCAGCGGGCGCGAGAAAACTTCCCTGTGGCTTCGCGCTTTCGATGTGGGTGGAAAACAGATATCGGAAAAATACTCACATCGCTGAGTTCTGGTCGGGGCTGGAGACGAGAGTGTGCGGCCATTTTTATCACGTCGGCTCAAGCGAATCTCTGCGAAACGAAATCGACGAGGCGCTCATCATCAAGCCGGGATTTGCGACGCCCGACCTCGGAAAGCAAGCGATGCGGAAAGAAAAAGAGAAATGCGCAGCAACCCTTTTTTGAATCGAGTGGCGATAAAAGACCCGCGACAGTTCCTAGGGCGCGGGCGCGAAGTGTCCAAGATATTTTCGCGCATCGGCGCATCGCGCCCGCAATCGATCTCGGTCGTCGGCGAACGTCGCATAGGCAAATCTTCCCTGCTCCGATTCATCAACGACGCCGAAGTCCGCTCTCGCTTCCTCGACCGACCCGCCGATTACGCTTTCGTCTTCATCGATCTTCAACAGAAGCGCCGCCTCTCGCTCAAGGAATTTTTCAAGGAACTCCTGGCTCTTCTGGCCGCTGAAATCCGCGACCCGTCGCTTGAAAAACTCGACCCCGGTTTCGATTCCATTCGCGGGATGCTCGAAAACTTCCGCCGCGACGGGCGAAAACTCATCGTGCTGTTCGATGAGTTCGACGCCATCACCGCCAATCGGGCTTTCGATCTTGAGTTCTATTCCTTCCTCCGCTCGATAGCCAACAACTACGATGTGGCTTATGTGACAAGCTCGGCGCGCGACCTTCAGGAGCTCTGCCACACTCAACTCATAGCCGACTCGCCTTTCTTTAACATCTTCACCAATGTTTTCCTGCGCGCCTTCACCCGCAGGGAATCTCTGGAGTTGATAACCCGCCCGTCAATGGAAGCGGGGCTGCCGCTCGAAGGCTACGCGCGAAGGATAATGGAGATAAGCGGTCACTTCCCTTACTTTTTGCAGATAGCCTGCTCGGCCTACTTCGATCACCTTCTGGAAAACGATGGCAAGCTCAACAGAGAAGAGGTCGAGGCGATTTTTCTGGATGAAGCCAAAGGGCAGTTCCGTTTTATATGGGATCACCTGGGCGAGGGCCAGCGTCAGGTCATCCGGGATTTCAATCAGGATGGCCAGGTCGCAAAAGAGCATTCGCACATCTATGAAGACCTCAAGCGCGCGGGCTACTTCATCGAAGACGATCGGGGAGGGCGAATATTTTCATCGCTGTTTTCAATCGTCATCTCGCACCCCCGTCGAATCACCACCGAGCTTCGAGAGGCGGACCGGCTGGCGCAGGCGGTTCACGACGGCAGGACCGAAAAAGTCGCCGCGCCCCCATTGATAGAGCCCGACGGGCACATAGGCCGATTTCACATACGCCGCTCGCTGGGGGCAGGAGGCATGGGCGAAATCTTTGAGGCCACAGACACCGACCTTCAGCGGACGGTGGCCATCAAGGTGCTCGCCTCGAAGTACGTCGAGGATGAAACGATGAAGCAGCGGTTCGTCAGAGAAGCGCGCATGGCCTCGCAACTCAATCATCCCAACATTGCCACGATCTACGAGATAGGCGAAGCCGCCGGAAATCCCTACATCGTGATGGAGTATGTCGAGGGGCAGACCCTTTCGGATCGAATAGCGAGCGGCCCGCTGGATTTCGAGACGATTTTCGATGTGGGGCGACAGGTTGCTGACGCGCTGGCCGAGGCCCATGAGCGCGGAGTAGTTCACCGCGACATCAAGTCTTCGAACATCATGCTCACGCGCAAGGGAAAGGTGAAGGTGCTCGACTTCGGCCTCGCCAAGCCGCTGCCGGTCACGGGCCGCGCGGTGAGCAAGACGCGGCTCACGGAATCGGGCGTGCTGCTCGGGACCGTGAGCTACATGTCGCCTGAGCAGGCCACCGGCAAATCGGAGGTCACGCACCTGTCGGATATTTTCTCGCTCGGAGTCGTGCTCTATGAAATGACCACAGGCAGGCTGCCGTTCGAGGGCGAGACTTATTTTCAGACCATCGAGGCGATAAGCAAGCGCGCGCCCTCATCTGTCAGGAAGCATCGCCGGGACGCTCCTGAAAAGCTCACGGACATGATCGAGCGCGCGCTCAAAAAATCTCCCGCCGAACGATTCCAGTCGGCGACGGAAATAGCCTCCAAACTGACGGAGGTCATCGGTCAGCAACCGCGCAGAGGCGGCAGAAAGTGACCCTCAATGCTCAAGCCTTCGGTCGGGGCTGATCGATATTTCTTCCTCGTAGTGGGATTCTCGGGTGAACATCACGAACCCTGCGGCCACTATCAGCAGAAGCACCACCAGCACGATGACCAGAAAATACCACGGGAGATTGGGTTGATTGGAAGCCGACTCGTTGCCGCCGACGGCCAGCAGCACGAACGGACCCACGATTGCGCCTATCAACCCCAGCAGCACGGCCACGCGGTCGAGCGCGCTTTCCTGCGGCGCGCTCACTCGCCCTCCGAGATATGATCCTGCCGCCGCCGCCACCAGCGCCAGAGCGGCGAAGATTGCGCCTCTGCCTGTCAGAAGAAACTGATCGGCTCCGCCGCCCAGATAGATGCCGGTCACGAACTGACCCTTGTTGCCATGAGGCAGGCTGATGTAGATGAGCGCGCTCAGAATGAGGGTCGCAACCGCGACGATCAGGCCATCAGTTACGCGAATCGATTCTTCCAGCCAGCCGATGACGAATCCTCCGACCAGGAACGACCCGATCGTGAATCCTAAGATCAACACAGAGATGGACTCTTCCTGAGTCCCCGACTCGCTGCGCGCGGCGCTGAAGGCGATGCCTGTGAAGATCAGCGAGATGAGCACCTGAAGCCCGAACGTGATTCCAAGACCGACTAACAACCACTTGATGCGATTTTTCATGTCGAAGCCCTCCTTTGGCCACGACCCTCAGCCGTGGCCGACACGTTCATTTGGCAGAAACCAGGGCGTGCCGCTATGCCCTGAACATGTCTGGTACGATCACGCGCGCCCTGATGATTCTTCATAATACCTGGCCGCGAGACCTTCAACTCCAAGACCCGATGACTGCCTGGACGCGAGTCCAGTAGAACGAATTATTTCACCTGTCGAAAATCTTCCAGCGCCCCCGGTTTGGCTCCCATGTTAGTCCTGTCGCGAGTAGCTGTCAAAGCGCGGAGTTGCCTAATGGTGGAACATCAACTTTGCAAAAAGGCGACGGGTTGAATTAAATTCTGTGCTGTCGAATTGAGAGGAAAAAACCATGAGCAAAACGTTCCGCAGTTGGATGATCCTGATTGCCGTCTCGCTCGTTTCATCCTGCATTCATCATCCGGCTGAAGAAAAGACCAAAGCGACCGAAACGACCGGGCCTGCGCAGACAGAAGCCCCCAAAGCTGTCGGCAGCATAGAAGTGACATCCAACCCGCCGGGCGCGCGAGTCATACTCATAGAAATCGAGGAAGCAGGCGCAGGCCCTCCTCAGCCGCGAGGCGTCACCCCGGTGATTATCGAGAATGTCGCCCCAGGCAACTACACCGTCCATCTCGAAAAACCCGGCTACAGATTTTTTCAAAAGGACATCAAAGTCACCGAAGGCAAGCCCGAAAAAATCGCCGCCACGCTTCGAAAAGAATAACTCGCAGGTAAAGGAGAAACATCGCGATGAGAAATCTCTCGAAACCCTCGAAATGCCTCGTCTTTCTTTCGCTCCTGTTGCTGATCTCCTTCTTCGCTCTGCGAAGCCATCACGAAAAACCGTCGGCTCCTGTTTCCCCCGATCCCTTGACCAGAGCCGCGATCCGTCAGGCTTACGACGCGCTTCCGCTCTCTTTCATCGAAAACCAGGGGCAGGCCGACAGCCGCGTCGATTATTACGCTCAGAGCCGGGGCGCGACTCTCTATTTCAATTCACAGGGCGTCACCCTCACTCTGATCGAAAACGCGCCCGACCTTCGACCGGCCTCTTACGACAGGCATTCCGAAAACACGATGAAGCGTTGCACCCTCAAACTCGATTTCGTCGCCGCCCGCAAGGATGCGCGCCCGCAGGGGAGAAGCCGCTCATCGGCAGCGGTGAATTATTTCAAAGGCTCATCATCGGAGTGGAAGACGGCTGTGCCGACTTACAGCGAGATAGTTTATGAAGACCTCTGGCCCGGAATCGATCTCGTCTACGCCGGGACTCAGGGCCGGCTCAAGTACACCTTCGAGGTCGAGCCGGGAGCCGACCCTTCGCTCATAAAACTGGCCTGGCGAGGAGCCGAATCGGTGAGCATCGATGCCGAGGGCGCGCTTGAGGTCAAAACCTGCGCGGGCCAGTTGCGAGATGACCGCCCCGTCTCTTATCAGGATATCGAAAGAGAGAGAGTCGAAGTAGCTTCCAGCTATGAACTGGCGGCGGAAGCGGGCCGCTATGTTTACGGCTTCAACCTGAGCGAATATGATCGCGCAAGAAAGCTTGTGATAGACCCGGTGGTGCTGGTCTACTGCGGGTACGTCGGCGGCGCGGCCTTCGATGAAGGATTCGACATAGCGGTCGATTCATCAGGCAACGCCTACATCCTCGGCGACACGGTTTCCATCGAGCCGACTTTTCCAGTCACAGTAGGGCCTGATCTTACCTTCAACGGCGACACCGATGTTTTCGTGGCCAAGATCAATCCTTCAGGAACCACGCTCCTCTACTGCGGCTATATCGGAGGGGCGCGCGGAGATTTCGGCGGCGGGCTGGCTCTCGATTCATCCAACAACCTCTACATCTCAGGCGAGACGCTTTCGAATGAAACCACCTTTCCGGTCGTCGTCGGGCCCGACCTGACCTTCAACGGCAACATCGTAGACCGCGACGCTTTCGTCGCCAAAGTCAATGCTTCAGGGACGGCGCTCGTTTACTGCGGCTACATAGGAGGAGTGAGCGAAGACTTCGGCAACGATGTGTCGGTCGATTCCGTCGGCAACGCTTATGTGACAGGAACCACGATGTCGACTCAGACATCGTTTCCCGTCTCTGTCGGACCTGATCTCACCTTCAACGGCAATATAGTAGACCGCGATGCTTTCGTTGCCAAAGTCAGCGCGTCGGGCGCGGGCCTGATCTACTGCGGTTACATCGGCGGCAGCCTCGGCGATCGGGGCGACGCGATAGCCGTAGATTCTGAGGGCAATGCCTACGTCGCAGGCAACACCGAATCGACTCAGACATCGTTTCCCGTCTCTGTCGGACCTGATCTCACCTTCAACGGCGACAGCGACGCTTTCATAGCCAAAGTCAGCGCGACGGGCGCGGGCCTGATCTATTGCGGCTACATCGGCGGCGCAAGCGATGATATGGATTTCAACGGCGGCGTGGCCGTAGATTCTTCGGGCAGCGCCTTCGTGGTCGGAGAAACCGACTCGACACAGGCGACTTTCCCGGTCGCCGTCGGCCCCGACCTGACTTACAACGGCGGCGACAGCGATGTGTTCGTGGCCAAAGTCAGCGCGACGGGCGCGAGCCTCGCCTACTGCGGTTACGTCGGGGGAACGGATGACGACTTCGGCGGCGACGTGGCCGTAGATTCGTCAGGCAGAGCGCACGTCGTAGGCGACACGCTTTCGACTCAATCGAGTTTCCCGGTCGTCGAAGGCCCTGACCTCACGCACAACGGCGATTGCGATGTGTTCGTCGCCAGAGTCAATGCCGGAGGCACGGCCCTCGACTACTGCGGCTACATCGGCGGCTCATCTCTCGACTCAGGATTTTTCGGCGGCATCGCGTTGGATTCTGCGGGCGACGCTTATGTAGTTGGAGACACCGAATCCAATCAATCGACGTTTCCCGTCACCGTCGGCCCTGACCTGACTTTCAACGGAGGATTCGGCGACGCTTTTCTGGCGAAGGTTTCCTTTCAGCGCGAGTTCGCTCTGAGGCTTTCGCCCGAATCGGCGACCGGAGCGCGGGGAAGCAAAGTCAGAGTCACGGTCAACATAGATCGGGTCGGCGGATTCACCGGCGCGGTGACCATCACGCCTCCGAGCGGCTCGGCCATCGGAGTGAAGGTGAAACCGGGCAGCGCGATGACGACGACCGAAGCCAGCGTATCGATCAAATTGAAGATAAGAGACAGCGCCATTGCAGGCACGCATCAGCTTGTCTTCATCGGGCGGAGCGGTTCGGGCGTGGAATCGACGCGCACTTTCAGGCTGACGATTCCATAAGGCAAAAGTGCTGGAAACAGAGGGCACAATTGAAAGTGAGACTCAAGAGAAAGGATCATAAGACCATGGGCTTTGC
>CAZPQE010000073.1:0-18040 GCA_964588615.1 uncultured Clostridia bacterium
GCAGAGTTTCGTCACGCGACTCGAATGCATGAGCGGGCAGTTCAATGGCTGATGGATCGCGGGGACTGGGATTTCCTGATGGTGGTCTTCAGCGTGCTCGACCGCGCGCAGCACGACTTCTGGGCCGACATGGATGAAACTCATCCGCGACATGACCAGCGCGCTCCAAAAGAATTTCGTGACTTCATCCGCGAAACTTACCGACAACTCGACAGTGCTATCGAACGACTCATCGAGAGGCTTCCCGCCCAAGCGCGAGTCCTCATAGTTTCAGATCACGGGTTCTGCTCCGAGCTTTATGAAATCCGGGTCAACGAGGTTCTCTCTCACGCGGGACTGCTCGCCTTCAAATCGCCTGCGCTTCGTCGCAGCCGCGCGCGCGCCCGCTCGTTGAAAGAAAAAATATCGAGAAGACTCTTCGCCCGCGAAGGCGGCGGCAATGTGTTGGACCGCAAAGTCGCCTACGGCAGCGCATTCCTCGATGAAATCGATTGGGCGAATACTCAGGCATTCTTCGCGCAGGACAAGGGGGTGTGGGTCAATCTCCAGGGACGCGAAAGCGAAGGCTGCGTCCCCGAAAACCGTTACGATGAAGTCGTCACTTCTACGCGCGATGCTCTCCTCCATCTCATATCTCCATTCGACGGCAAGCCCGCGTTTGAAAAGGTGATGGGCCGGAAGGAAGCATTCAACGGAAAATTTTCAGAGCGACTTCCCGACCTGGTGATGATCCCGCGCAGCGACAATTATGTCTACAACGAGCGACCGAGCTACGGCGAGGCGATAGTCCCGGCAGACTCGACCACAGGCACACACTCGCGCGACGGTATACTCATAGCGTGGGGTCGCGGGATAAAAAGCGGCGCGACATTTAACAGGCAACCGAACCTGCGCGACATCGCCCCCACTGCTCTTCACTCGCTCGGCTGCGCGCTAACTGAGGATATGGATGGTCGCTGCCTCGAAGAACTCTTCGCCGAATCAATATCACCGACTCGACTAGGCACTTCATATCGTCAATCAGGTGCGAATCAAAAGCCCGAATCGATTTATCAGCCAGGCGAAGAAGAGCAAATCCGCGAGCGGATGCGCGCGCTCGGGTATATCGAGTAGGGAAGTGAGCAGAGGAGATTTGAGCAGGGGTGCAGGGATGCTAGGGTGCAGCGGAGATTGGCCTTCGTATTTTATTTTCTCCCCCGCTCCCCCGCTCCCCTGCTCCCCGGCATAACCATGAAGCCTCGTATCTTAATCATCGGACTCGACGCGGCGACTATGGATTTGATCAATCCGTGGGCGGAAGCGGGACATCTGCCTGCGATCGCCCGATTGATGAACGAAGGCGCGCACGCGCGATTGCTTTCGACTCCGAATATGCACAGCGCGTCGGCGTGGACTTCTATTCTCACGGGCCTCAATCCCGGCAGGCACGGACTCTTCGTTTTTTCTGATCGCGATTTTGCAACAGGAGGACAGGTTTTTTTCAATGGCGGCGACCGCAAGGGAGAAACCATCGGCGCTCATCTCGCGCAGCGCAGACTGAGCGCGGGCTTTCTCAACGTGCCGATGACTTACCCGGCTGATCGATTGGAGGGCGGATTTATGATAAGCGGGCTTGACGCGCCCTGGCTCGATGATCGCGCTTTTCAGCCTCCGGAGCTTCGCGCTGATATCTTCGACAGGTTTCCTGAATACAACTTCGCCCCGACCAGTCTGGGAGACCTGATGAGAGCCGGGCGCATCGATGAGGCCATCGCCGCATGGACTCGTCTGATCGATATTCAGACCAGCGCGGCTGAATATCTGCTCGACAGGCGACCGACGGATTTTTTTATGACCGTCTACACTGCAAGCGACTGGGGAGGACATAACCTGTGGAAGTATATGACGAGCGATTTTCACCCAGACCTGCTCTTCCGCGATTCGCTGCTCTCGATTTATCGCGCGCTCGACCAAGCCGTTGGAAACCTGATCGCCCGCGTTGACGAGCGGGCGCACATCTTCATCATTTCAGATCACGGCATGGGGCCGCACACCGGCGCATCTTATCATCTGGGCGAGTGGCTCGAAGACCGCGGCCTTATGTCGCGCAAGTCGTCGAAACAAACCCGCGCGTCGCTGATGAAAACGGGCAAGGACGTTGCTCGGAGACTTCTGCCCGCTTCGGTCAGGGAGAAGGTCAAAGCGAAACTCGGAGATGAGCGCGTCAAAAAGTTGCAGGCTGCTGAGAAGGATTCTTTTTATTCATCGATTGACTGGTCGAAAACCACAGCCTACACCGAGCCGGGCCGTCACGTGATAAACATCAACCTTGCGGGCCGCAACGCTGAAGGCGCAGTCGCTGCCGCTGATTATGAAAGCGTTTGCTCTGGCCTGATCGATGAGTTGAATGAGTGGACAGACGCAAAAGGCGAAAGAGTCGTCGAAAGAGTCGTTCGACGTGATGAAGTTTATTTCGGGCCTTACGCTGAGAGGGCGAGCGATCTTTACATTTACTGGAACCCGAAAGCCAACCTGGGAGAGCCGCCTGATGAGGTTCGCGCTCGCGGCTACTGGTGGAGCGGCGATCATCGCCCCGAAGGAATTTTGATTTGCAAAGGGCCGCATATTCATCGCGGCGAGTGTCGGATCACTCCAACGGTTTACGATCTCGTGCCGACGGTTTTGTATTTAGCGAAACTGAATGTGCCAGCGGAACTTGACGGCAGAGTGATAGAAGAAATCTGCGCGAAAGAATTTCTCGCATCGAACCCTGTGCGGATCGATTCAACCGCGAGCGAAACCAGTTCGGAGGCGGGCAGACTGAGCGAAAAAGAAGAAAAGTTGATCGAAGAGAAACTGCGCGCTTTGGGATATCTTTAATTCGCCAATCGATGAATCACTCTCTCAATCACATCCAAGCCGATGAAAACAACGCCGCGCAATCGTCGCGATTTCGCAGTCATCTTTTCAACATCGCTTTCATTCTCGTCGCTATGGCCGCCATGTTCTGGCGGGTCTTCTTTCTCGGCGAAACTTTGATCGATGTCGCCACGCTCGACAATCAGCTTCCATGGGGATACGCGACCGGAGAAGTCTCAAATCATCCCTATAACCGCCGCGACCTCACTGACACTTACGCCACGAGAGAGTATTTCATAGTCGAAGCATACCGCGACCGGGAACTCCCGCTCTGGAATCCCTACACGATGGCCGGCCATCCGATCTATGCCGACGGCGTGACGAAAATCTTTTCACCCTTTCTAATCTTTTATTATTTCTTCGACCCGCCGACAGGATATTCGCTCGCTCGAATCGCGGAACTGATGCTTGCCGCAGTTTTGATGTACACGTTTTTAATCTGCATCGGCGCAGGCGCGGAAGGCTCGCTTGCGGGCGCGCTCATCTTCGCGTTTTCGTCTCATTCGATGTTCCATCTCACGGGACTCGGATGGTGGGGCGGATTGGCGTGGCTTCCTCTGATCATTTTATTTGCGGATCGCGCCGCCACTCGTCGCAGCTATCGCTATGCGATGCTGGCCGGAGTTTGCCTTGCGGCTCAGTTCTTCTGCGGGTGGATGCAGAATCAAATCTATTACGTCGGCGCAGTCGCGCTCTACTATCTCCTGTTCGCCTTTCGCCGTCGCTCGCGTCAGCCGCTCGCTTTGATGACGACGACTCTCGCCGTTGGGTTTGCTCTCTCAGCGACTCAATGGCTGCCGGTGATGGAACTGCTCTCGCATTCGAATCGCAAAATAGTTCCGACCGAAATAGGCTACATCTATCTGCCGCCGTGGTATCTGCTGACGATGGTTTTTCCCAATCTGTTGGGCGAAGCGGACGATGTCAAAACGCTCAATCTCTTTACGGCCATCAACGTGTCGCACGATCATATTCTTTACATCGGCATAGCCGGGCTGGCGATGGTCGGATTCTGCCTTTATTCATATTGCCGAAAACGGATCGAAGACGCCGAGCGACGCTTTCGCATATCCTTTTTGCTGCTGCTCGCAGGCATCGCCTTACTGCTGATGATGGCCACTCCGCTTTATGTTTACGTCACGCGATTCATCCCCGTCCTTCAGGTCATCCGCGTAACCGTTCGCGCAGGCGCGCTTTTCCTTTTCGCTCTGTCCGCTCTCGCGGGGCTCGGCATGGATTCTTTTCTCGAAGCAAAACGAGAATCGCTCGAATCGTTTTTCAAACACACAAGAAAATTTTTCACAGCCGCGATTTCTCTCGTCGCTATTGGCGTGGTCGCTTCGATCATATTTCGACAGACCGGCTTCGCTTCTGATACGGAGGGAAGAGGAAAGATAAACTTTCTTCGGCGCGCGGCAAGCGTTCTTTCAGAGCAATTCCTCCCGCCGAACCTGGATATTCTTCTGCCGCTCGTTTTCATCGCCGTAATAATCGCGCTCGTCGCCCTTTTCAAATCAGGAAAGCTCAGACGCGAATTCCTGTTCGCCGCGATGATCGCGCTCATTGTCGCGGATTTGTTCTGGCACGCCCGACAGTTCAATCCTTCATTCGACGCTTCGCGCGTGTTTCCCCGCACTCAGATGACCGATCTTCTCAGTTCGCTCCCGCCGGGCCGCGTGATTGTCGCGCCTGCCGACATGGACACGAATCGCAAAGCGGATTCGAGAGATTTGAAAATCATCGCGCCGCCTAACACGCTGCTGCCTTATCGAATCTCTTCGGTATCGGGCAAGAATCAGCAGTTCCCGCGCTGGTATCGCGATTATGCCTCTTTAGTCGAGCCTCAGCCTTACCTCAGCCACGTAGTCTTCGAGCAGAGCCGCTCGAAATTTCTGGATTTGCTCGGCGTGCGCTATCTGCTCACTCATCGGTCGCAGCCCGCCCCAGCAGGCTATCGCTTCATCGCAAGCGCCGAGGGATTGTCGGTTTATGAAATCGAATCGGCTTTGCCTCGCGCGTTTCTGGTCGGCGACAGCGCAGAGGTAGACTCGCAAGCCGAGGCCATCAGCCTGATGTTGAAAGATGGTTTCGATCCGAAAAGAGTCGTCGTCATCGAGCGCGCAGGTGATTATTATGATAGGGGTGCGCATGGTTCTTGGTCAGAGTCAGACCGCGCGACAATTATCGAAGACCGCAGAAACCGAGTCATCATCAAAACCGAAAGCAAAACGGAAAGCATGCTTGTGTTGAGCGACAACTACTATCCGGGATGGCGAGCGACCATCGATGGCGCGACGGCGGAAATAAGGAAAGCCAACTGCGCGATGCGAGCCGTCAAAGTTCCTGCTGGAGAGCATGTGGTAGTATTCGAGTTCGCGCCCGCAAGGCTGAAAGCATCTGTCTACGTCAGCCTTGCGTCATTGCTGGCGGTGATCGTCGCATTTTCTGCGATCGAGATCAGGAGACGCCGGAGGAAGTAGCGCCACGATCTATTCATCTATAAAAAAGACTATCCTTCACACGCTCGTCTTCAGCCTCGGCAGCCTGGTCAACAATGCCTTCACCCTCGTGCTCGTGCCTGTCTACGTCCGCCTGCTCCGACCCAATGAATACGGGGTGCTTGCTCTGCTCTCCATCGTCCTCACGGTGACAGTCATCGTGATGAAGTGCGGGCTCGATCAGGCTTTCTTTCGCCACTACTACGAAACCCAGGACCCCGCCGCGCGCCGTCGCATAGTCGGCTCGTCTCTCCTCTTTCTGCTCATCACCGCAACGCTGGTCACTTCGCTTTTATACCTGCTCGCTCCGCAGTTGTCGCCTCTGGTTTTTTTCGGCCACACCGGGCGGGCGAGGTTTCTCCAACTGGTTTTCATCACCGGGTTCTTCGAGGTGATAACGACGATACCCGGTTCGATACTCAGAGCGAATTTCAAATCGGCGCGCTATTCCGCGCTCGGCGTTATCGCTTTTCTGGTTCAGGTCGGCGTGATTATCTATCTGGTCATAAGGGTGGATGCGTCGGTTGAAAACGTGCTGCTCGGACGGCTGATAGGAACTGCGTTCGAGGCGGCGATTTTTTTCATCGCAGTGAGGCGCGAGTTGAGTCTGAGTTTTTCCTCATCGGAACTGCGCGAGATGCTGTCGTTCGGCTGGCCGTTGATCTTCAATCAGATCGGCTCGACTCTGTTTATGATGATCGACCGGTTCTTTCTCGAAAAATACACACGCGATGTCGAAGTTGGAATCTACGCCCTGGCCAACACTCTGGTCTCAGCCGTGACTGCGCTGGCCGTCATGCCGTTTGGCCAGGTGTGGACGGTGATGCGCTTTTCGGTGATGAAAGACGAGCGGGCCGAAGAATACTACTCGCGCGTGCTGACTTACATCGTGCTCGTCAGCATGACGCTTGCGCTGGGAGTGGCGGCAATCGGCGGCGACGGATTATTTTTATACAGCACGCGCGGATACTGGCCTGTTGCCGCCATACTTCCACTGCTGGCGATGTCTGCGGTGCTCGACAGCGCCTCGCGCGTGCTCAACATCGGCATCACCATCAAAAAGCGGACGATATTCGCGCCGGTGGTCATCTTCACTGCGCTGGCCTTCAACGTAGCTTTGAATTTTCTGCTCATACCTCGCTTTCGAGTCATGGGCGCGACGGTTTCTACCATCGTTTCTTATCTGGTTTATTGCGGCCTGAGATTCTGGGCCTCGAACTTGTTTTATAAAGTCCGTTATGAATGGAAGCGGGTTTTCACAATTGCGATGGCGGGCGGGGCTATGATCGGCGTTTTCTACACTGTGGATTATCTGCGAGGCGACATTCGCGGTTACGATTACGAAGACCCGGCCCGAACCACGATGCTGCTGCTCTCGATAGCCGGAAAAGTTTTATGCGCGCTTTCGTTTCCGTTCATCCTTTTGGCATTTGGCTTCTACGATGAGAAGGAGCGCCGTCGAATGTCGGAGAACTGGCGCACGCTGGTTTCTGGACTGCGAAACTCCAGGTCGAAGACGGATTGAAACTTCTGTCGGGGCGGGACTCTGTGTCCGCCCCTGATGGGAGTGATGTCGATCTTTGAATCCGAATAGCTTTCCAATCAGGGCCGACCAGAGACGGCCTGCAGAGATTTTCATCGGCGCATCTTCAATAACGAACAGCTTCGATCATCGCTCTTTTGGAGTCTTCAGCGAACTTCCTTTGCAGTCTTCGGGTGATCGGATAACCGGCTTTTGCGAGAAAATGATTCGGGCGCGAGAAAGCCAGTATGTCGTACCAGACCGTATCATTTTCGATATCGCATTCTACAGTGAATCGCTCTTCGCCGCGCTCGGCGTGCTCAGGCAATGTCCCGTAGGTGAATCCAAAACGCCGCGCTTCATCTAAGACCGAGACGATGCGGCAGGCGTTGAGCGAAAAGAATCCAAGATGACGGGCTACGACCGCGACAGTCGTCCCGCGCTCGATTGGCGCGTTTGGCGGGCAGAGATCGATCCAGTCGAGGGCGAACATTTTCCAGCATCGAACGGCTTCGACTGCGCGTTTGAAAGCTTCCTGCCCGCGACCGACCGCGACCCGATTATGATCGACAGCGTAGCAGGAAGGCGCAGAAACCAACGTGGCTCCGACATCGGGGTAAGAGAACGGCTGATCGCGTTGTGAGGCGATGAAACGGTCAACCTCATCACTGGATGGTTTCTTGAGCAGGAACATTTCGTCGCCGGAAGAATAGCAAAACATCGCGGCGAGCGGTAGAGACCTGCTGGCACGTCCTTTGAAGAGACGTTATGATTTGAAACCCGGAAGGAGATCGAAGGATGAAAAAACTGCTGACCCTGCTTTTCATCGTCACGCTGTCGCCGCTTCTGGCATCAGAGTCTGTCTCTATGAATAGGAACAACGCTGCGCCTGCCACGCTTGCCGAACGCCTCGGATTCAAAGCGACCGACCGAATACTGATAGTCAACGGAGATGATGTGGGGATGAGCCACGCATCGGTGGCCGCGACCATCGACGCGATGGAGAACGGATTGATGACCACCGGAACTATCATGGTTCCCTGTCCCTGGTTCCTTGAAGTGGCGGCTTACGCGCGGTCTCATCCGCAGTCGGATTTCGGTCTTCACCTCACTCACACATCGGAATGGAAAACCTACAAATGGGGGCCGGTGGCAAGCAAAACGGATGTGCCGGGGCTGGTCGATCCGCAGGGCTATCTCTGGCCCGACATCATGAACGTTTACTCGCACTCGACTCCCGAACAGGCGTACATCGAAGCGCGGGCGCAGATTCAAAAAGCTCTCGCCGCCGGAATCGATGTCACTCATCTGGATTCGCACATGGGAACTCTTCAATACAATCTGACTTATTATGAAGTGTACCGGCGACTGGCCAGAGAATTCGATCTGCCGCTGAGGATGGCTTCGCAGGATGTGCTTGCCGCGCGAGGCGGCGAAAACCTCAGAAAACAACTCGAAGCCGACGGCGTGCTTTGCCCTGACTTCCTCATTCATGGAGACCGAAACAAGGGCGAATCGGTCGCCGATTACTGGAAACGTCAACTCAAGGCTCTGAAGCCGGGAGTGACCGAGCTTTACATCCACGCCGCTCTCGCGGGCGATGAGATGAAACACATCACGAACTCATGGCAGGAGCGGGCCGAAGAGCATCGCCTGTTCACTTCCGACAAGGAGATTCGCGCGATACTCGATTCGCTCGAAGTGAAGCGAATCGGATTTCGTCCGCTCAGGGATTTGCAGCGAAAGATGCGCGCTGAAAAAGCATCACGAAATTGAAAACTCGCTACCAGGCTTTTGGATGTACAACTGGCTGCCAGATTGTTGACACCCTGAAAGCATGAAAATTTCGAGGCATCAGCATACTGGCAGCCTGTTGTGCCTTTTTTGAGGAGTCATTCATGGAGTTCAAACGAATAGAAACGAAAGCCATACATGCCGGCGAGCCTGAGCCGCGCATAAACGGCTCAGTCATCATGCCGATCTTTCAGTCAGCCACCTTCGAATACGCGGGCGAGGGCAGTTACCACGATGTCCGCTACCTGCGACTCAACAATACCCCCAACCATTTCGCCCTTCACTCGAAACTGGCCGCGCTCGAAAACGCAGAAGCGGCCATCGTGTCGGCAAGCGGAATGGCCGCAATCTCGACCGCGCTGCTCGCAGTGCTCTCTTCGGGCGATCACCTGCTGGCTCAAAGCTGCCTCTATGGGGGTACTCACGATCTGCTCACTAAAGACTTTCCCGCTCTCGGAATTTCTTTCGACTTCATCGATGCCGACGACCCCCTCTCTTGGAAGAGCAAACTCAGGCCGAACACCAAAGTGATCTATGTAGAATCGATGACCAATCCTCTGCTTGAGGTCTGTGATCTGAAATCTGTCCCGCAGTTTGCCCGCGAGCATGGACTCGTTTCGTTCATCGATAATACTTTTGCAAGCCCGGTGAATTTCCGGCCCGCCGAGCATGGGTTCGATATTTCTCTTCACAGTTGCACTAAATATCTCAACGGCCATTCAGATATCGTGGCCGGAGCCGCCATTGGCCGCCGGGATTTGATCGAAAAGATCACCCACAAGCTCAATCACCTCGGAGGCTCGCTCGACACTCACGCGGCGTTCCTCCTGCATCGCGGAATAAAGACGCTCCCGATTCGCGTTCGATATCAAAACCAGAGCGCGCTTGGCATAGCGCAGTTCCTCGAACAACACCCTGCGGTCGCGCGGGTCAATTATCCGGGGCTTGAAAGCCACGCGAGATATCAGCGTGCGCGCGACCTCTTCGACGGATTCAGCGGGATGTTGAGCTTCGAGTTAAACAAGGGGGTCGAAGCGGCTGAGAAGTTCATCCATCGGGTTCGATTGCCGATCTGCGCGCCGAGCCTCGGAGGAGTCGAATCTCTCCTCACCAGACCGGCTACGACTTCGCATTCAGGGATGTCGAAAGAAGACCGCGAGCGATTGGGAATCACCGATGGACTCATTCGATTGTCAGTCGGGATCGAAGCGACCGAAGAATTGATAGAAGACTTCGATCAGGCGCTCGGTTGAAGAGACCCCCAATGACGGAAAACCAACCTGATTTGACAGGCAGTACCTGCCTGGTGACAGGCGCAAATTCAGGCATCGGAAAAGTCACCGCCCGCGAGCTTGCACGCCTGGGAGCCGATGTCCTGATCGTTTGCCGCAACCCTGAGCGCGGCGAGCAGGCTCTCGTCGAAATCCGAAAAACGAGCGGCTCAACGAAGGTCGAGCTTTTAATCTGCGACCTGTCTTCTCAAAAACAGATTCGCAATCTCGCTTCCGAGTTCGGGAAGAGGCGCGACCGGCTCGACGTTCTGGTCAACAACGCCGGGTTGATGCGCCGACGCCGCTACCTGACCGAAGACGGGATCGAATCTACTTTCGCCGTCAACCACCTCGCATATTTTCTGCTCACCAACCTGCTGCTCGACACTTTGAAGCGGAGCGCGCCTGCGCGAATAGTCAATGTAGCTTCGGTCGCTCACATGAACGGATCGATCAACTTCGATGATCTTCAGGGCGAGAAGCTGTATTCGAGCATGGTCGCTTATCGCCAGTCCAAGCTTGCCAACATTCTTTTCACTTACGAACTCTCGCGCAGGTTGGAAGGAACCGGAGTGACGGTCAACTGTCTTCATCCGGGAGTCATCGCCACCGGCATCGCGCGAGAAATGCCTAAGGTAGTCGACTGGATTCTGCGGTTGTTTTTCACAAGCCCTGAGAAGGGGGCCTCGACTTCCATCTTTCTGGCAGGCTCGCCGGAGGTCGAAGGAGTGACCGGAAAATATTTCATCGATTGCCTGGAGGCCCGTTCGAACCGGGAATCTTATGACCGCGAGACCGCCCTAAGGCTCTGGGAGGTGAGCGCGCGGTTGACCGGCCTGGAGGCTTAGAGTTTCAGAAGGATTTCAATTCGGCTATGACCGTCAATGCTCGCGCTTGAAGGATGAAGCAGCTATAATCGGCGGCGATGGCCAATCTGACCATACTCGAACCCATGTCGGCGGGCGATGTTATCGACCGGGCGGTCAGGCTCTATCGCCGAAACTTCCTCCCGTTGATAGCCATCGTCACCATTCCAAGCCTCATCGGCTATGTGTCATCGATGATGTTCTGGTACGGATATACCAGCCTGTTTATGGAGTTTGAGCCGGGAAACCCCAGATCCGCGCCGTCGGCTTCGACTGCCTTCATCGCACTCGGAGGGCTGGGGTATCCGGTGTGGTTTTTCGCGCTGCTGTTTACTGTGTGCGGGTTGACGCGCGTGGTGGCCGATCACGTTATGCTGGGCGAGCCCATCACTTTTCGCAAGTGCTTCGCCTCGGCCTGGAAGCGGGTCGGAGACATACTCCTGATGGGGCTGTTGCTGCTAGTGGCCTTCTTCGTCCTGTACATAGTTTTTTCGATAGTGTTGTTCGTGGCCATCCTGATAATGGGAGCAGTCGCGGGAGTGACAGCCGTGTCTCAGGCTCCGCGATGGTTGGCGGCGGCGATAATCACCATCACCGTGCTTGCAGTGCTGGCCCTGGGCATCTGGGTTCTGCTTCTGGTGCTTGCACGAATAGCGTTCATTCCGCAGGTGGTGATGATTGAAGGCGAAAAAGCCGGGTCATCGATCGGACGGGCCATCAGGTTGGGCGGGAAGAACTGGCACAAGATCGGAGCGATAGTTCTGTTCATCTACTTCGTGCAGATTTCCCTTCTGGCCGCGCTGACCCTTCCGCTGATCGCGGGGCTGGAACTGGCGGGAGCTCTCTCGACGGATTTTTTCATCAGCCCGACCTGGAATCTGCTCTACACTTCATTCAGCCAGTTGTCGAACATACTCGTGCTTCCGATGTGGTCGCTGACCTACACTCTGCTTTACTTCGACAGCCGCGTTCGCAAGGAAGCTTATGATCTGGAACTACTGGCCCGCGAGCTCTCACCCGGATTTTACTGGACTCAATCCGCGCAGCCCGCATCGTTCGGCTATCAACCGGCGGGCGCAGGCCCCGTGTTTCAATCCAGCCCGCTGGGACTTGGCGGCTACAGTCCCGCTCCGCCTCAGATGCCATTTACTCCGGGCGAGGGTCTAAGATCGGGTTTCGACCAGCCGACAATGGCGCGACCCGTCGAGCCAGTCGCCGCCCCTGTCTTTCATACGCCGGCAGGTCAACCGCTGGCAGTGCCGAGCGCATGCGCCCGTTGCGGCTTACAGCTTGAACCCCGCGCGAAGTTCTGCATAAGATGCGGAACTTCGGTTGTGTGATCCTAAGTGAGGTCTGTGTAAAACAGGCGGCCAGCCTGTTCACAACCTCAAAGCAAGAGGATTTGGGAACTCCGCAGGCTGCCAGCCTGCCTGACATTTTCGGGAGAGCCGATGAGAGGATTTTTTGCCATAGTTATCATACTTCTTGCGACTGCCTCCCTTTCCGCCGCCTCTTTGCCCGAATACCTCGACCGGCTCCGAGCTTCGGTCGCGGAGATCAAACAGACCAAGCAGAACGCCGAATACGCAGAGGCCGCCATTGCCAGTATCAAAGAGCGGCTGCCAAAAAGCGAACAGGTGGAACTCGACCTTCAGACCATAACCATCGATAACCTCTGGCTGCACATTCTGCTCGATCAGTACGGGGCAGAGAAGGATGAGAAGAAGCGCGAGGCCAAACTCGATGAAGCCCAGGGCCGACTCGAAGCCATCATCGCTCACGTCGAAAAACTAAAACCCGCTGCATCGTCGGATGAAAGTTCGAAGGAGAAGATTCGAGGCATACTTCAGCGGTCACATTTCGGAGAAAAACGCGAAGATGATATAACCCGCTACATACGCAAAATCCGCCAGCAGATACTAGATCTGCTCCGCGAACTTTTTCAAAAAGCGTTCACCGCCATATTCGGCGCGGGGGCTGAGGCCAGCTTTCTCTTTCGCGCGCTGGTAGTCGTCCTCCTCGGACTCGTTGTCTTTCTGGCCCTTAGACTGATCCTGCGCCGCAGGGGAGCAAAGAAAAAGACTCCCCGTCGCACGGTGCTCGGAGAAGATATAGAAGAAGGGATGAGCGCCGCCGAACTCTCTGATGCCGCAATGAGAGCGGCGCAGGCGGGCGATTTCCGCGCCGCCATCCGAAAGCTTTACATAGCCCTGCTCTACGAACTCTCCGAGCTCGGGTTGATCGAGATCGAGCCCTTTGCGACCAACCGGGATTACCTGTCGAAAGTTTCCCGCTTCGATTCGCTCTCCTCTCACATGGGGCAGATGACCGAGAGGTTCGATTACTGCTGGTACGGGATGTTCCCGGCTTCGGAAGAAGATTTCCGAAAGTATCTGAGCCACTATCAGGAAGCCATCAGCCGGGCTAAAACCATCGGCGCGCAGCCTGCCTAATGGGCCATTCCTTGACACTCGAAAAAGCTGACTGTTAAACTCCAAGCCGTTTGGGGGTGAAAGGTTTCGACGGGGGTATACGGAGGCGACGGATGCATATCGCGGCCCAGGCCCCGCGTTAACAAGCGTGGAAAACATAATCGCGAACAGCGAACTTGCACTGGCCGCCTAGTTCGGCCACGTCTCCTCTCGGATCGCTCGTGTTCGGGATGTGAGGCGTAACTTCAGCGGGCTGCCCCTTGTGACTCACTTCTGGAGGTCGTAAGGGAAAGATAAATCCGGGATAGCCAGCCGCGATGCTTCGTTGCTTCCACTGTTGCGGCGGGCGAAATAAAAGGAAGCAACTAAATATGTAGATTCTTTCGCTGAAGGCTTCCGGACATCGGTTCAATTCCGGTCACCTCCATTGAGCATAGTGACTAAGATGAAACCAAACCTGAGTGGGCGAACACTGTGCGCAGAAGCGCCGCACGGGGTTCGCCCTCAGATTTTTTCGGATTGATATGAGCAATTCTCGATCAGACAGACTTGCGGTGCGCCGACTGGCAAGGCTTTCCGAGGAAATAAACCAGATGGAAGCCGGACGGGCAGCCCTACTGAGGCGAGTCGAGGAGGCCCGCGCCGCGCTCGCTCGCTCTGCCCAGCGCGTGGTCGCAATGCGCGCCGAAGTCGATTTCCTGTGCGACCACCTGTCGAGCGCCGCTTCGATTATGGCTGAAATCGAAGCCATCGAACGCGAGATGTTCGACGCCGACGGCGCGCTCTCGATCACTTCACAGGAAACAGCGGGCCTTATATTCGAAGTTCAGAGCGTAGAGGAAGCGGTCGAGGAGGCCGAGGGCGAACTCGAACGACTGTCTTCCATACTGATCGAAGGCAAAGGCGGACAACAGCGCGGCCATTGAATGTCGAACCCTCTCCAACCACGATTTTTAGCCTCATGGAAGTCGACCTCCAATCCTCAGACAGTCCGATAGGCATCTTCGATTCAGGCGTCGGAGGGTTGACGGTTTTTCGCGCTATCGAGAAACTGTTGCCGCGCGAGAACCTCATCTACCTGGGCGACACCGCCCGCATTCCCTACGGCACTCGCTCGGTCGAAACCGTCCAACGCTATTCGCTCGAAGACGCGGCCTTCATTTTGTCGAGAAAAGTCAAGGCAGTGGTCATCGCCTGCAACACCGCATCGGCTCTGGCAGCCGATTTCCTGCGCAGCCGGTTCGACCTCCCCATAATCGGAGTGATCCGCCCAGGGGCGCGACGGGCCGTAGAAGCCACTCAGACGGGCACGGTCGGAGTGATAGCCACTGAAGCTACAATAGCCAGCGGAGCCTATCAACGCGCCATCCTGAATCTCAATCCGGACGTGAAAGTCATCGCCCGAGCCTGCCCGCTGTTCGTCCCTTTGACCGAGGAGGGCTGGATCGATCATCCGGTGACGGAGATGATCGCTCAGGAATATTTGATCGAGATGAAAGAGAGCAGCGTCGATGCCCTGGTGCTCGGATGCACTCACTATCCTATCCTCCGCACGGTGATCGAGCGCGTGATGGGGCCGGGGGTCATCTGCATAGATTCGGGCGAAGCGGTGGCAGCCGAGGTCGCCCGTCAGATAGAAGAACTCCACCTTGCGCGGCGGCGCGAAGAGCCGCGCGCCGAGCGTTTTTATGTTACAGATTCCGCCGCTCGCTTCCGTCGAGTGGCGGAATTATTTCTGGGACGACCCATTGAATCCCTTGAGGTCGTAGAACTGGGGGCAGCATGAGTTTCAAGAGACCGGGAGGGCGCGCTTATGACCAGATGCGTCCCGTCAGGCTTACGCCGAATTATATCAAGTATGCTGAAGGGTCGGTGCTCATAGAAGTGGGAGACACCCGTGTCGTCTGCACTGCTTCGATAGACGAGCGCGTGCCGATCTTCCTCAAGAACCAGGGCAAGGGCTGGGTGACAGCCGAATATTCGATGCTGCCGCGAGCGACCGAAAGCCGCACGGCAAGAGAGACGGGCCGCAATCAGGTCTCAGGCCGGACGGCTGAGATTCAACGCCTCATCGGGCGCTCTCTGCGCGCGGTCGTGCAGTTCAATCGCATGGGCGAACGCACCATCTATCTCGACTGCGACGTCATTCAGGCCGACGGCGGAACGCGCACGGCGTCGATTACCGGCGCCTTCGTCGCGCTTGTGCTGGCGATGAGAAAACTCTACGACAACGGCAAGATCGCAGCCCCCCTGCCGGTTACGGATTATGTGGCTGCCGTCAGCGTGGGCATGATCGGCGGCCAGCCATTGCTCGATCTGGAATATTGGGAAGACTCCCGCGCCGAAGTCGATATGAACATCGTCCGCACCGGTTCAGGCCAGTTCATAGAGATTCAGGGCACGGCGGAATCCAAACCGTTCAATCAGGATCAGATGAATCAGATGCTTGCTCTGGCCAGCCTGGGGATAGAGCAACTCGTAGAAGCCCAGCGCGATCTTCTGGGAGATTTGCGCTGAGACCTGGCCGCCTCCTGTGATAGGATTTCTGTTGGCACAAATCGCTAACGCGCGCCCGAAACGACTGCTGGAGGAAGTATGAAGTCAAGAGTTGCTTCTCTGTTTATATTGGCACTGCTGTCAGTTTTTTCCTTCGCCTCTCAAACCGAAGCCGAATATTCCGACCCTGAAGGCAAATACAGGTTCAAGCTCTACAGCGAATGGAAGGCAGTCTCCTTCAGCGATGCGGTCGGTCGTCAGAAGACGGAGTTCGTTTACCGGGACCGCAGCGAGGGGTTGCTCAAGATCTCCAGACAGACTCTTTCCGTTTCGCTCGAAAATTTCGTCCGCGAGGAAGAGCAGAACCTCAAGATTTACCGTTCGGGATATCAGCGCGTAACCAGCGAGCAGTTCGGAGGGGGCGCGCTCTCCGGGATTATGCTGTCTTTCTTCACCGCCGAAGGCGGGCGGCAGATGGCCAACGCGCATTATTATCTACAGGACGGCAACACCGTCTGGACGCTCCGCTTTACGGGCAAGCGCGGAACACTTGATGTCCTTCGCAATACCACCGACCAGATAGCCCGGAGCTTTCGCACCACGTCGAAATAGGGGCAGTACTCGGTGGTCAGTTGTCAGTTGTTTATTATGTTTGAAGGTTGCTGATGACCTTCAAAACCATGCTTTGGCATTGCGGCCTTTCTCATACCAGGCAAAGCGTAAATCTACCGACCACCGGCCACTGACCACCGACCACCGATCACTTGCGCAAGCCTGCCTGCGGGTTATAAGCTGACCACTTCGCGCTTCGATAGAATATCGTTCTGAAAGGAAACCGTGCTTATGAAAGTTTACGAGACTAAGGATATACGCAATGTTGGCATTGTAGGTCATGGCGACGTGGGCAAGACTTCGCTCGTTGCGGCGATGCTCTTTGACACGGGCGCCACTTCCAGACTCGGACGGGTTGACGAGGGGACGACCGTCACCGATTTCGATGAAGACGAGATTGCCAGAAAAATAACCATTCATAGCGCGCTGGCTCATTGCGAATGGAACGGGGTGAAAATAAATATTCTCGATACTCCGGGATACGCTGCCTTCATTCTCGACGCCAAAGCTGCCCTACGCGGATGCGACGCCGCTGTCGTCGTCGTCGATGCGGTACACGGCGTCGAAGTTCAAACCGAAAAAAGCTGGAGCTACGCCGAGGAATTCGGATTGCCGTGTATCCTGCTGGTCAACAAGATGGACCGCGAACGCGCCGATTTCCTTCAGGCAGTGTCGAATATAACCCAGGTCTTTGGCCGCGAGGCAGTCCCCCTTCAGATTCCTATCGGAGCCGAACGCAATTTCACCGGCGTGATCGATCTGGTCCACCTCAAGGCTTACACCTGGCCGCAGGACGCAAGCGGAAAAGTTACCGAAGGCCCCATCCCTGCGGAACTCGCGGACGCCGCGCAATCAGCCCGCGAAAAAATCTTCGATATAGTTGCCGAAAGCTCTGACGAACTGATGGAAAAGTATCTGGCCGAAGGCACTCTGAGCGACCAGGACCTCATACCGGGGATCAAAACCGCCGTCCGCGAACGCCGCCTCTTCCCCATACTCTGCGCCTCGGCCACACAGAACATAGGCATTCAGACCCTGCTGACCGAGATTGTCGAACTCGCTCCCGCGCCCAACGAGATCGGCGCGGCCAAAGGCCATCCGTCAACTGACAGCGAAGAAGTGATCGAGCGCGAATCGCTCGACCTGGCTCCGTTCTCGGCTTTCGTCTTCAAGACTATCGCCGACCCGTTCGCCGGTCGAATAACCGTCATGAAAATTTATTCCGGCTCGCTCAAGTCCGACGCTACCTGCTTCAACGTCACCAAAAACACTCAGGAGCGGTTCGGCCCTCTTCACGCCCTCCAGGGCAAATCCCTTGAAAAGATCGCCGAAGTTCATGCGGGCGATATTGTAGCCGTCACCAAACTCAAGGAGACGACCACCGGAGACACATTCGCCGACAAAGCGAATCAGATAGTTTACGAGTCGGTCAAATTTCCGACTCCGGCAATCGCTTTTGCCATCGAACCGAAATCCCGGAATGATGAAGACAAACTCTCGCAGGCCATTCACAAGATGCTCGAAGAAGACCTCGCCCTCAGATTCACCCGCGACCCCCAGACCAAAGAGTTTCTGCTCTCAGGCTCAGGGCAGACCCACATCGAAGTGGCGGTCAACAAGTTGAAGAAGCGATACGGAGTCGAAGTCGAAC
>CAZPQE010000074.1:0-17864 GCA_964588615.1 uncultured Clostridia bacterium
GTCGCACTTTGAATCTCACCCCTCGCAGATTGCGCGAGATTTTTTGCCTTTTTACTTTTGCCTTACTTCTGTCCGCATCTGCGTAAAAGCATCTGAGGGTCATGAATGGTGAGATGGTAGGCGGAGTCGACTGAAATGTATCCGCGCTCTTTGTATGAGACGAGTATTTTGTTGACGTGTTCGCGCGTGGCCCCGACCATCGAGGCGATGTCGCTTTGAGTCAGTCGAATCGGTATCGAGATGTCTCCGTTCGATTGCCTCTGGCCATATCGCTCTGCGAAGGCGAGTATCTGTCGGGCCACCCGGCATTCGGTGTCCAACGCGGCGAGAGATTGAATCTGCGCGTTGGCCAGCCGCAAGCGCGCCGCAAGTATGCGAGCGAGATTGAATGTTATCCGAGGCATAGTCTCCATGCATCGCCGGAATGAAGCGCGATCCATCCACAGCATCATTGAAGGCTCAAGCGTCACCACGCTCGCCGAACGTCCCCGGTTGTCGAGCAAATCCATCTCGCCGATTATCTCGCCCGGACCGAGAATGGAAATAATCACATCCGCGCCGTCAGCCTGCTCGACATGAATTTTCACCGTGCCGCTCGCGATGAAATAAACCGCTTCGCCCGATTGCTCGACCATCATCAAAGTGGCTCCCGCAGCGAAGCTCTTGCGTCGCAGCAAGCCTTCGACCTCGCGCAACTCTTCCGCCGTCAGACGGTCGAACGCGGCTATTTGAGAAATAACGATGGGATCGACCTCAGGTAAAATGCTTCTTATGGCGCTCATCGATACACCTCGAACTGTATGGCTGGTCGTTGATTGGCAGTCGTTTCTAAACTACAATCGACTGGCTTGAGAGCGTGAGGCAATCAGTCACCCATCAGATAACGCGACGAATTCCGGGAAAAAGTCCCATCGGGTCGAAGATATTTCGAGAGTGTCAATGATGGAACCGCCTGCATCCAATCAGGTGACTCAGAAACTCATAGACGCAGGCCGCGGCGACCGCGCGGCTTTGGATGAGTTGATCCCCATCGTTTATCAGGAACTCCGCCGCATGGCTGACCGCTATCTCAGACAGGAAAGACCGGATCATTCTCTTCAACCCACGGCTCTGGTGCATGAGGCTTACCTTCGACTCATCGATCAACGTCAGGTCACGTGGCAAAACCGCGCGCACTTTTTCGGCGTGGCCGCCCGGATGATGCGCCGCATTTTAGTCGATTATGCTAAAACGAAAAATCGCGACAAGCGCGGCGGCGGGGCGCGCAAAATACCGATAGACGAAATCGCGCATCTCATCAAAGAAGGATCGGAAGACCTTGTGGCTCTGGATGAAGCGATGAAGCGATTGGAAGAGATCGATCCTCGCAAAAGCCGCGTGGTCGAGTTGCGTTACTTCGGCGGATTGAGCGTTGAAGAGACCGCTCGCGCGCTCGACATCTCGACCAAGACCGTTATGCGCGACTGGAATATGGCCAAAGCATGGCTTTATCAGGAAATCAGCCGGGAGTGATCCGTTGACGGCGGAAAGATGGCATCGCATAGAATCTCTCTTTCATGACGCGCTCGCGCGCGGGCGCGATGAGCGCGACGCTTTTTTACTTCGAGTCTGTCCTGATGATGCGATGAGAGGCGAAGTCCTCGCGCTTCTCGCCTCATTCGACGAGGCGAGCGAGTTTATGGAAACGCCGCCCGTCGATATCGAATCAATCGAAGGGCGGAGGATAGGCCACTATGAAATCCTCTCGCTTCTAGGCGCGGGAGGGATGGGCGAAGTTTATCTCGCCCGCGACACTCGCCTCGATCGTCAGGTCGCGCTCAAGCTCCTGCCTCTGACCCAAGATCAATCCCTTGTGCAGCGATTCGAGCGGGAAGCGCGCGCCGCCTCCGCGCTCAATCATCCCAACATCATCACCGTTTATGAAACAGGCCGCGAAGGCGACGCGCATTTCATCGCCACAGAGTTTGTCGAAGGCCGCACGCTGCGTCAGAAAATAGCGGACGGAAAAATCGAAGCGCGCGAAGCCGCAGCCATCGCCGCGCAAATAGCGACCGCGTTGCAGGCGGCGCACAGGGCCGGAATAGTTCATCGAGATATCAAACCCGAAAACATAATGCTGCGGCCCGACGGATTGATAAAAGTTCTGGACTTCGGTCTGGCGAAACTGACCGGAGCGCGGAGTGCGGAATGCGGAATGCCAAATGAAGAAGAAGGCTCTGCGTTTCGCGCTCCGCATCTTCAGACCGATCACGCGACTCTGATGGGGACGGTCGCTTATCTTTCGCCTGAGCAGGCGCGCGGAAACAAATCGGATCATCGCGCCGATCTGTTCAGCCTCGGCGTGGTCATTTATGAAATGATTTCTCAGCAGAGACCGTTTCGCGGCGACAGCACTGCGGCCATCCTCGACGCGATTATCAATCATCAGCCCGCGCCCGCAGACGCGCCTCCTACGATGGAGCGAATCATTCGTCGCGCGCTGGCAAAAGATGTCGAGGCCCGCTATCAGACGACGGATGAAATGCTCGATGATCTCAGACGTTTCGCGGACGAGTCGCATCGAAAGCGAGCGCGCCGACGCGCGCTTGCCGCTGTGATCGCTTTGGTTCTTGTCGCAATCGTGTCGTTCGCGCTGCTGCGATGGGGCGATGAGAAAAAAGAAATCCGCTTCCCGTGGAGCGACGCGCGCTCCGTGATGCTCACCGACGACGCGGGCGAAGAAGTCTTTCCATCGCTTGCGCCCGATGGAGGGTCGTTCGTTTACGCGAGTCGAGCGGCGGGAAACTGGGACATCTATTTGCAAAGAGTCGATGAGCGGGTGGGAGTGAGAAAGCCCGTCAACCTGACCGCAGGTTTTGCGGGCGATGACACTCAGCCCGCTTTCTCGCCCGACGGAAAATGGATCGCTTTTCGCTCCAGCCACGAGGGCGGCGGAATTTTTCTTATGAGCTATGAGGGCCAGACAGTCCGTCGATTGAGCGATGAAGGGTTTCACCCGGCGTGGTCTCCCGACGGAGAAGAAATTCTCTGCACGGATGAAAACATAACCTCGCCGTTCAATCGCATTGTGCGCGCTCGTCGGCTGTGGGCGATCAAAGTCGCTACAGGCGAAAGGCGGCTCATCACGACTGAAGACGTAGCCCAGCCTCAGTGGTCTCCGCGCCAATATCGCATAGCTTACTGGGGACAGCGCGCCAACGCGCAGCGCGACATCTGGACTATGACGGCGGCGGGAGACGAGGTAGTGGAAGTGACCAACGACGAGGCGACGGACTGGAATCCGGTATGGTCGCCCGATGGTCGCTATCTCTATTTCGCCAGCGACCGGTCGGGCGGGATGAAATTATGGCGCGTGGAGATCGACGAACGATCGGGCCGCGTACTCCGTGAGCCTGAACTCGTTCCGACCCCATCGGCGTGGAGCCAGCACATAAGTTTCTCGCGCGATGGCGCTCGAATGATTTACGCGCAGGTCATCACGCAGACCAACGTGCAGAGTGTGGCTTTCGATCCGCGGCGGGGAAAGTTGACGGGAGAGCCGAAACGAATCACTCAGGGGTCGCAGATGATATCGGGAGTGGATGTCTCGGCGGACGGGCGGTGGCTTGCCTGCGATTCCATAGGAGAAGACCGCGAGAGCATATTTTTGCTTCGCAGCGACGGGACGGGCGGGCGACATCTGTTGACGACGGATGATTACAAGTATCGCAATCCGCAATTTTCGCCCGACGGCAAACGACTGGCTTTTTATTCGAATCGCAGCGGCTACTGGGAAGTCTGGATCATGAAGGCGGACGGCAGCGATCTCCGCCAACTCACTTTCACGATGGAAGAGAGCGCGTTTTATCCCATCTGGTCTCCCGACGGGAAACGCATCGCTTACACGACGCGCGGAGGCGTGCCTTTCATCATCGAAGTGGAGCGGGCGTGGGCCGAGCAGACGCCGCAGCCTGCGGTCTCGTCCTCCGAGAGCGCGCATTTCTGGCCTCGCGCGTGGTCGGAGGATGGGAAACGGCTCATCGGAGGATGGAGAAAAACCGATAACGCTCCTCCGACGATCATCAGTTCATACTCGCTTGAGAGCCATCGCTTCGAACACTTCGCCGAATTTACGGGATCAGTGCCGGGGCGGGGAGGAGATGAGAACAGTTTGATCTTTCGCGCCGGAGGAAATCTGTTTCTTGGCGATAAGCGACGGGGGCGCGCTCGCTCTCTGCTTGCGCTCGCGCCCGATCAGGTAGTCAACTTCGCGCTGTCGGCGGACAGAAGGACGCTTTATTTCACATTGAAAGAAACCAGAGCCGATATCTGGATGCTCGCTTTGAAGTGAGTCGTCGAACAAGTATGATTCTGGGGCAGCACGAAAGGACGCGCATCGGTTCCCGCGTCGAAATATAGAACGCATAAAGGGGATGAACGCTTTGAGCGCGATCTTCTCATTAACACCGCGACGGGTCGCGGTGTAGAAAAACGCGCAAATGATGGGGAACTGTTTTAACAGTTTCTCCTGCCGGTCTTCAAAGTGTCAGGTTATTGTCAGGCGCGCAGATGATTTTGAGAAGAACATCTGCGCGGGCAGAAAAACTGTTGAAACAGTTTCAGATTCAGGGTACCCGCTCTTTCACCGCGACGGGTCGCGGTGTTAATGAAAGGGCAATCTGTCCGCTCGACTGAAAGCCGCTGTGAAATGAGGAAGCCATGAAAAAACTCACGATCATCGCCATCACTCTCGCCTTTTTCGTTCACACGCCCGCGCCTCGCGCAGACGAAGGGATGTGGACGTTCGACAATCCGCCGCTTCGCCAGTGGAAGGAAAAATATAACTTCGAACCTTCCGCTGCGTGGCTCGATCACGTGCGCCTCTCTTCAGTCCGCATCAACGACGGCGGATCAGGCGCGTTCGTTTCTTCGGACGGACTTGTGCTGACCAATCAACACGTCGGAGCAGGCCAGTTGCAAAAACTCTCGACAGCCGAACGCGACCTCGTGCGCGACGGATTTTATGCGCGCACGACGGATGAAGAATTGAAATGCCCCGATATGGAAATCAACGTCCTCCTGTCTTACGAAGACGTGACCGCAAGGGTGAAATCGGCGGTCAAAGCGGGAGCGACGGACAAGGAAGCCGACGCCGAGCGCAAGGCCGAAGCCGCAAGGATAGAAAAAGAATCTCTTCAACAGACCGGCCTTCGATCCGATGTCGTCACGCTTTACAACGGCGGCGAATACTGGCTCTATCGCTACAAAAAATATACCGACGTGCGACTGGTATTCGCGGTCGAAGAGCAGATAGCTTTCTTCGGCGGCGACTATGACAACTTCACCTTTCCGCGTCACGATCTCGACATAACTTTCTTTCGCGTTTACGAAAACGGTCGTCCTGCGAAAGTCGAACATTATTTGAAATGGTCTGCGGCGGGGCCTTCGGACGGAGAGTTCGTCATCGTGTCGGGACAGCCCGGATCGACCAACCGGTTGTTGACCCTTGCTCAGATAGAGTATCACCGCGACCACGGAAACCCGCTTCAAAAACATGTGTGGACGGCTCGACGCGAGGCGCTCGCCCGCTATGCGAAGACGAGCGCGGAGGCTGCCCGCAGAGCGTCGAATCAGATTCGCTCGCTCGATAATTCTCTCAAACGATTAGTTGGGCAACAGGAAGGCCTGATGAATCCGCGCATAATGAAAAAGAAGGAACAGGAAGAAAAAGATTTGCGCGCGAAAGTCTCCTCCCGCGCCGAGTTGCAGCGCGCTTACGGCGATGCGTGGGATCGCATAGCCGCCGCGTACCGCGACTTGCCGCGAATGGCTCCGCGCATAGCCTTCTCGACTCTCGCCCCTTCGCGTCTGGGAAACATAGCCCAGAATTTCATTCTCTACTCGGAAGAGACGAAGAAGCCGAACGATCAGCGTTACGAGGAATTCCGCGACTCGCGGTTGGAATCGCTCAAGACGCAGATGCTCTCTCCCGCTCCCGTTTATCCTGATATGGAAGAAGCGATCATTTCGACGTGGCTCGAAGAAGCGCAAAAGACTCTGGGGGCAAATGATCCTTTCGTCAAAGCCGCGCTCGCCGGCTCGACTCCCGCGACGGTCGCGCGCGATGTGATAAAAGGCACACGTCTTGCGGATGCAGCAGCGCGGAAGGCATTGTTCGAAAGCGGAGCCGAAGCGATTTTGAAATCCGATGATCCGCTGATAGCTCTCGCGCGTCGCATCGTTCCTGTCATTCGCGAGCTTCGCGCGTGGAATGACGAGCGGATCAAAAGCGTGGAAACGAGCGCGGGCCAGAAAATAGCCGAAGCGCGTTTTGCGGTCTACGGCAAGACTGCTTACCCGGACGCGACTTTCACTTTGAGACTCGGCTATGGCCGCGCTCTCGGTTATGAAGAAGACACGACTCTGGTTCCGTTCAAGACGACTTTTTATGGGTTGTATGATCGCGCGTTGAGTTTTAACGAAAAGCCGCCTTACAATCTGCCCGCGAGATGGAAGACGGGAAAAGACCGGCTCGATCTTTCGACCCCTTTGAATTTCGTCTACACCTGCGACACGATAGGCGGCAATTCGGGCAGCCCGGTCATAAATCGCAATGCCGAGTTGGTCGGCCTGAATTTCGACAGCAACATTCAGAAGCTGCCGAATCGATATCTCTACATCGATGAAGAGGAAGGCAGCCGCGCCGTCGCTATTCACAGCGCGGCCATAATCGAAGCTCTGCGAAAGTTGTATGACGCGGGGAAACTCGTCGATGAGATAACAGGTCGTTGAAGATCGAAATGGGCGGCTGAGGAGCCGCCCCCTGTTGATGTTTCATTTGATTTTGAAGTTGCTGTCGCTGGTGTCCTGCCCGGTGTTGCCCGCAGCGTCGCGCGCCACTACGCGGATGCGGTACTTTCTTCCTCTGGCAATATCTGCGGGCACGCTCCACTCATAACTTCGCAGCCCTCCATCGAGGCCCGTCGTTATGGCGGTAAACCTGTCGCCCCCATCCGAAGAAATCTCCACGTCCTGCGAGGCGATTGAAACATTGGAGAGCTATTGATTAGAGCGAGGCCGAAGGAGACAGGTTTGAAAAAATCACCCGAGGCCGCGCGATCTGTCAGGCGCGCGCTTCATTCTGGCAGTCGCTCGCGTCCTGCCCCGCGTCGCCCATAGCATCTCGCGCGACGCTGCGATGCCTTTCAGCGATCAGGCATCATCTCATCCGAACTCGAATATCAACCGGTTCTGATTTACTATCAATCAGGGCGACACAAACAGGTTATGGTTGCGATTCGCAAAACCTCGAAATTCTGGTTGATCTATTCGGCGGCGTGGCTGCCTTATGCCGCAAGCTACATGGCGGTTTATCTTACGCAAGGCAACGCTTCCATAAACCCTGCTCTTTGGGGGACGACCGTCAACATCGGCTCGGCTGCCCTTCTGGGCCTGGGCGTGCTGCGAGTCTGCGAGCGGTTTCCCTGGACTTTCCATCGCCGCCCGTGGTTTTTCCCTGTCCATCTCGGCTTTGTGGCAGCCTATTCCCTGCTCTGGATTCTGGCCATTATGCTGTTGGTGACCATCGAGCGATCCGTGATTGCGAAAAAATGGACGCCAGTAGTGTTTGCCAGACCCGTGATTTACTGGACGCTTCTGAGCGGGCTTATGATCTACGGCGTGATTGCCAGCATCGCCTACGTGATTCAGGTGGCGTCGCATTTGCGCGAGGAGCAGGCGCGAGCAGAACGAGCCGAGACCCTTCGTGCGATGGCGGAGCTAAAAGCGATCCGCGCTCAACTCAACCCGCATTTTCTCTTCAACACCCTTCACTCGCTGATGGCCCTCATCCGCCACAACCCGCAGGCCGCAGAGGACGCTCTCGAACGCTTCGCCGATATGCTGCGCTACACGCTCAAAGCCGGTCGGGAAGACAAGACCAGCGACTCGGATGTTCTTCTCAGCGACGAATGGAATTTCGTGCAGAACTATCTGACGATGGAGAAGCTTCGTTTGGGAGACCGGCTGCGAGTGGAAACCGATATCGATCCTGATTCGCTCCGCTGCGCAGTTCCCGCCTTCGTCCTCCAGCCCATAGTCGAGAACGCTATCAAACACGCCATCGCTCCAAACCTGCGCCCGGGCCGTTTGAAGATCGCATCGCGCATTGAAGACAGCCAGCTTGCCCTGGAAGTGCGCGACGACGGGCCGGGAGCGACTACCGAATCGCTTGAGTCCTCCTCCGGTTTCGGCCTGCGGGCCGTGCGCCAGCGGCTCGAACTGCGCTATGGCAGTCTGGCGCGATTTGCCATTGACACGGCTCCCGGCAAAGGAGTCGCCGTCAGCATCGGCCTGCCGGTCGAAGATCATTCTGATGGCGGGCGAAAAGACAGGGAGGCTCGATGGCAACTCGCGCCGTGATTATCGAAGACGAGCCTTTCGCTCGCCAGGCATTGAAAGAATTTCTTGCCGAGATTGATTGGATCGATCTCGTTGGCGAATCGGACAACGGGCCGGATGCTGTTCGCCTGCTCGATGAATTGCGCCCGCAGATTGTCTTCCTCGACGTGCAGATGCCGGGGCTTTCCGGCCTGCAGGTGCTCGAACAGATCGATTACGAGCCAGCCGTCATCTTTACGACCGCTCACGACGAGTATGCCGTGCGCGCTTTCGAGTTCGGAGCGATTGATTATCTGCTCAAACCTTTTGGCCGCGCTCGCTTTCGCAAAACGCTCGACCGCGCACGAGCGAGGCTCGAATCATCTGAGCCTGTCGGCGATCACTCCACGCTGCGCCAGCGAACCGAGTCGGCGCAGGCGGAAAAGCTCACCCGATTGTTCGTGCGAGACCGCGAGCGAATCCTGCCTTTGTCAATTGATGACATTTCGCATCTCGAATCAGCCGATGATTATGTCATCGTCCATGCCAGTGGCAGGACGTTCATGGTCGGACTCACTCTGCATGAATTCGAGCGACGCCTGCCCGATGATCGCTTCCGCCGCGTGCATCGCTCGCACATCATCAACCTCGACTGCGTAGTTTCAATCGAGCCGTTCGACCGCAGGCTGCTCATTAAAATGCGCGACGGCTCGGAAGTGCTGGCCAGCCGCGCTGCATCGCAATCGCTGCGCGATCTGATCGCCTGAGCGGCAGTTGATAGGCGCGACAGCCTGCTCGACCTGCCCTCCTGCCCGCTCACCGATTTCTTCCTCTGCCCGCAGATTGCTTCAGTAGAATGCAGATGCGCAAAGCCGTTTCTGACGAAGCGAGAGCTTTGCCTGATCTGTCGAGTTTCGATTTGGAGGAAAAACCATGCGTGAGTTGATTAGGATCATCAGAGTCAGCTTTCATCTGATTGCGATCGTTTCTTCGCTGGCATCGTTTTCAGTGGGGCTTGAGTCCCGGCGCGAGAGTGTTATCAAACTCATCGCCCAGATTCAACGGGCAGATTATGAGGGAGACCGGGTGGCGCTCGAACGCCTCTACAATGAACTTGCTGCGTTCATCGATGACAAGGATCTCGGAGCCAGCGCGCGCTACTGGCGCGGGTTCGCCCTGTGGCGCAAGGCGATCAACGGATTCAACGACTCGGCAAGTCCGAGTGAACTGGAACAGGCTCTCAAGCGCGCAGTGAGCGAGTTCGAAGCAGCGACGGCCAAAGACCCCGACTTCATTGATGCGAAGGCGGCGAGGGGATCGACCATGGGACTTCTCGCCTATCTTTACAGCCAGAACCCTGAGCTTGCGCCTGAGTTCAAAGAGCCTGCGCGCATGCGAGAGCATGTGCTCAAGGCGTTTGCTTACATGAACGAAGCGGAAGCGGCGGAGCCGGAGAACCCGCGCGTGCTGTGGATGCTGGGGCCGATTCGCTGGAATACTCCAACGGAGCGCGGCGGAGGCCAGGACAAGGCTATCGAGACCTATAAGAAAGGGCTGAAGTCAGCGCGCCAGCGCAAGGATGCGCGTGATCCGCTCGCTCCATCGTGGGGAGAACCGGAACTGCTGATGAGCCTGGCCTGGTCGAGCCTCAACCAGAGCGCGCCGGATGTGGCCGCTGCCGAACAGTATGCCCGTTCGGCGCTGGCGCTCGTTCCTCATTGGCATTATGTAAGAGATATTCTGATTCCTCAGATCGAAGCCGCCAAAGCGAAGCGCGACTGAGAGCCGCGTCGCTCTAATTCACTCCGACGCGGCGCAACAGGTCGGCAAAGCGCGGGTCCGAGCGCAGGGGTTCGAGTCTGGGGTCGACTTTGATTTCACACAGATCGAAATCGCGCGCTTCATAAGCCTTTTCGAGCCACTCGAACGCCCTGTCTTTCTCGCCCAGAGCGAGATGAATAAGGATAAAAGCTGTAGGCGACACATACCGCTTTCGAGCGAGTTGATAAAACTGTTTGAGAATCTTTCGCGCCTCATCTGTCCTGCCCGTTTGGGCATAAGCCACGGCAAGTCCCCAACGGCCTTGCTCGTAAGGCGTATTTTCATATTCGAATTCCTTGATTGCCTTTTCGACCTCGCCCTTCTTCAAATAGACCCATCCTGTCCAGGTGTGATTCCTCTTAAAATCCGGGTCGCGCTCGAACATCAACTGAAACTGCGCCAGCGACTCATCGTAGTGGCCTTGAAAATAAAGAAAGGCTCCGATGTTGCTGTTGATAGGCGGCGAGAGCGGATCGGATTTCCGCGCCAGTCTCATCTCGGAGAGGGCTTCCTCCATCCGGCCCATAGCCAGATACCACCAGCCGTATCGTTGATGGGCGGTCGCATAATTGGGATTCAGTTCCAGCGCGCGTTTAAGCCCTTCTTCCGCGCCCTTCCAGTCAAGCTCGTACCACCCTCTGACGAATGCCCTGGCGCAATGAGCTTCGGCGAGCGTATCGTCGTATTCGAGCGCCCTATCTGCGGCGGCTCTGGCTCGTTCCATATCCACACTCGGCGGGAAGGGGTCGAAATAAGCGGAGGCGAGAAAAGAATAAGTGTCGGCCAGACCGACCCAGGCCAGCGCATAAGTCGGATCGATATCCTTCGCCTCCTCAAAATACCTGATCGCTTTGCGGCACCCCTCCTCGTCGCGTTTGTTCCAGTAGTGAAGTCCTGACTCATAGAGGCGCTGCGCTTCGGCATTCTTCGTATAATGTTTGGCGAACTGTTGTTTTTCATTCGCTCCGAGGTTGACTTTCAGGGCCTCGGCCAGACTCTGAGCGATTGGACCCTCGACCGCATAAAGCCTGCTCGAATCTTCGTCGAACTTCGCTTCCCACAGCAGTGAGCCGTCGCGCGCGTCCGTCAGTTGCACTTCGATGTGCCAGCGTTGGCCGACCTTTCGTATCCGTCCATGCAGCACGGCATCTACCTGTTGTTCCTGACCGACCGATGCGGGATCGGTCTCCTTCTCCTGGTATTTGAGAATGGCCATCGTAGGGCGCACATTGATCTGTTTGAGCGCCCCGAGCCGGGTAATCAATCCGTCAGCTATTCCCACTCCGATGTGGTCTCTGTCCTCTTCATCCACCAGTTTGAACGGCAGCACGGCGATCGAGCCAATCACGGGCGCGTTGTCGTTTGCTCGATTCGCGTTCATCCGCACTCAGCGCGCAGAGATGCCTGCCAGTTTGTGGTGGAAGTATCGGATTCCTCGACTCCGCCGCAGACATTTTCGCAGCGGTTCTCGCTTGTCATCCGTCCCGCTCCGTTACGTATGGTGTTGGGGTCGAGCCAGGGGCTGGAAATACTTGCTGCGAACAACCCTCTTCCGCTGAAAATCGTTCCGGCGCACGCGTCGTCATCGAATGCCTCGCCGCCGAGCTATCCGAAGCCGGTCATCAGCGGCGACCTGAAAGCCGGGGGAGCCACGATTAGAGGGTTCATCGATCCGTGCGCCGAACGGGTTTTCGTCGAAGTCTTCGCCGATCTGTCGAACGGTCGTCGGACATTGATAAACAGAGTTCAGGTCGCCTCAATCGACGCTTCGACAGGGGCGTTTACGGCAAAGCTCGACAGGAAGCTGGAAGAGAATCAGAAAGTGCGCGTCGCAGGGGTGATTTATGAAAACGGCGCGCGAACCTCAATCGCCTCGGATGAAATCACAGTCCTTTCCGCCCCGGTTCCCGTCCCGACCATCGTAAAGCCGTTGATTGAAGGAGCACATTCGGTCTCAGGCATAATCGATGGAAAGGCGTCGAAGATAGAGGTCGTGGCCCGTAGCGGCGACGATTTTTATGAAAGGAGCTTTGCCACAGAAATAGGCAAGGACGGAAGCTTCGAAGCGAAGTTCGGCAAGCCTTTGCTCGCCGGACAGACGATCAAGGCGCGGGGCTATTCGGGAGAAGGCGAGGATGAAAGGTCAGGCGAATGGACTGAAGCTGAAGTGCAGGAAATCGGGAACTGGGGGCGCGCGCGCGCGGAATTCGCCTTCGGGATGGTGTTATCCAAAAAACGAGATGACTTCTCGAAGACTGACCCTTACCTGAACTTCAAGCTCGATTACAACTGGTATCGCCGCGAGACCGAAAAAAGCAATCTCCGCTATCTTTTCAATACTTTCTTCGAAACCCGGCTGACTGCCATACCGGTGGCCATGCCGATGAAGAAAGAGAAACCGAACGATGATGGCAAACAGAACGATGGCGACAACCAGGACAGTGACGACAACCAGAACAATGGCGGCCAACAGAACGAATGCGAAAACCAGGATATACTTTGCTCGAAGAAATCGGCGCTGGTGCAGGCGGGGGCGTACCTGCCGATATACTGGAACAAGTGGACGGTCTGGAACCATCGGGGCAACCACAATGCGCTTTTTGTCGCGCCGATTATGAAAGCAGGTCTGCACACAGAAACAGAGGGAAAGAATGAGAGCGAGAAAAACAATCTTCTGGTCTCTTATTCGTCGGGAATCCGCATCGGCCATTTCAATCTTGGACCATCTGCCGACACGCCGCACAGCAGCGCGCCCCGGCTCATAAGCTACCTCGATATCACGCTGGGCAAGTTCCAGAACCTCAAGTTCGATGGGAAGACCCTCGCCCGAACGGCCTTCGAAGGGCGACTCAAGATACCGCATGCTCCATTTCAGATCGGCATCGATGCCAACATCGGAAGAGGCCCGGATGATCTTCGCTTCGTTTTCGACACCAGCTTCGACGTAGCGGTTCTCCTCAAGAAGTTGTTACAGAAATAATTTCAGGGCTGCTTCTCAATCTTTGAAGGTATCTCAAGCCTTGAGCATTGACAGTCGGGAAGGGCTGCTTGCGCCCGCCTGCTTCCTGATCCCTAAGCCTTGTGTGGGCAAGCGTGGGCGTTTGTCCTTTCCCGACTGTGATGTTTCAATTCCTGTGACATCGCTTATTGGTCGACATTCCCAGTCCGACAGCAATCCTCCATTGATTCACTGCGCTCGGCGCGAAGCGTGTCGCGCTTTAGATCGCGCCACAGGAACCCTGCCGATGCTTCTCAACTTGACTATCCTCCGGCTTTCATATAATCAAACCTCCCACACATTGATCGTAAGGAGCAGAGAGATGATAAGAAGACTCGCTTCAGGACTCGTCGTTGTGATCGCGCTTGCGTGCGCATTCGACCGCGCGCCCTCTCACGCGCAGACCGTTTCTGTGACCGCGATTCGCTGCGGAAAACTAATCAATCCGGTCGATGGCAGTATCACTGAAAACGCCATCATTCTGGTTCGCGGTGATCGCATCGAAAGAGTCGGCGCGGGGCTTCAAATTCCTGCGGGCGCGCAGGTCATCGATCTCACTCGCTACACCGTCCTGCCCGGTCTGATCGATTGCCACACGCACGTATTGCTTCAGCCCGAAGACGAACGCGGAGCGCCGCCTGTCATAACGAAATCGCAGGCGTTCAGAACCGTGCAGGGAGTCGCCGCCGTCCGCAAAGACCTCGAAGCGGGATTCACTACTATGCGCGATCTGGACAGCGAGGGCGCAGGCTTTGCCGATGTCGCCATACGCGATGGCATCAATCGAGGCATCATTCCAGGGCCGCGCCTGTTCGTCTCGACTCTCGCGCTCACCATAACCGGCGGACACATGAACAACGCCGGACTCAATCCCGATATTCAGATTCCTGAGCCCGCCGCGCTTACGGATTCGCGCGAAGCGATGGTTGCCGAAGTGCGGCGACAGATCAAATACGGAGCCGACTGGATAAAACTCTATGCGACGGGAACGCTCAGGCATGTCAATCCCGTCACACTCGAACCCCTTTCTCAGGTGTCAGAGGAAGACGTGCGCGCGGTGGTCGAAGAAGCTCGGCGATGGGGGCGCGATGTCGCGGCTCATGCCTACGGAGGCGAGGGCGCGAACAACGCTATTCGCGGCGGCGCGCGTTCGATAGAGCATGGCATGCTGATGAATGACGAAACGCTCAAGCTGATGGCCGAGCATGGGACTTTCTGGTGTCCGACTCTTGGGGTTTATCTGCCCGAAAGCGAAGAGGACAACACCGAACTTCGCCGCCGCATAGTCGCGCATCACAAAGATGTTTTTCAGAAAGCGACGCGCATGGGAGTGAAGATCGCCTTCGGAACGGATGTTGGCGCTTACGAGCATGGAACGTCGGCACGCGAGTTGGTGTTGATGTGCGATTATGGAATGAAGCCCATCGATGCGATTCGCTCGGCAACGATTCGCGGCGCAGAGCTTTTGAGAATGGAAAAACAGATCGGCTCGATAGAAGCGGGCAAGCTTGCGGACATAATCGCGGTCGAAGGTGATCCGCTCGCAGACATTCACGCCATGAAGCGGGTGGTCTTCGTGATGAAGGCCGGTCAGGTCTACAAATCGCCCAGATAGATGGGCAGTGGTCGGTGGTCGGTGTTCAGTGTTTGCTCTCTGACTCCAGACTCCAGACTCAGGACTATTATGAAAAAAATCGTGTCGTGCTTACTTCTTCTGATCGCGTTTGCGCCCGGCTGGCTGTCTGCGCAATCGCAATCCGCAATGGTCGTGCTGATTTCAATCGATGGGCTCAAGCCTGATTACGTCCTCGAAGCCGACAAGCACGGTTTGAAGATTCCCAATCTTCGCCGACTCGTCCGCGAAGGCGCGTACTCGACCGGAGTGACGGGCGTGCTTCCGACTGTCACTTATCCGAGTCACGCGACTATGGTCACGGGCGTCGCGCCATCGAAACATGGCATACTTGCCAACTCTCCTTTCGATCCTTACGGCAAGAATATGAGCGGATGGTACTGGTATGCCGAAGACGTAAAAATGCCGACGCTGTGGGACGCGGCTTCAAAAGCGGGCGTCGTCACGGCAAGCGTCGACTGGCCGGTGACGGTCGGGGCCAACATCCGTTATAACATCGTTCAATACTGGCGCGCAGAAACTCCTGACGACAAAAAAATCATCCGCGCGCTTTCCACTCCGGGGC
Organism: uncultured Clostridia bacterium; assembly: GCA_964588615.1. GTDB lineage: Bacteria > Acidobacteriota > Blastocatellia > UBA7656 > UBA7656 > UBA7656. Next base: position 15,376 of record CAZPQE010000074.1, read on the forward strand.
TGTTCGACGAAGCTCAAGCGGCGGTCGGCCCTTACCCGGAAGGCAATGACTACACGGTTGCTGCGGATAAACGTCGCGCGGCATTCATGACATACCTGATCGAAAAGAAGAAGCCCGGCTTCATCACCTGTTATTTTTCGGGCCTCGACACCGATCAGCATGACGCAGGCCCTTACAGCAGCAAGGCTTTTGCGGGGCTTGAAGAAATCGATTCTCTCGTAGGCGAGGTGCGCGCGGCGGCTGAACGCGCCACAGGTCGAGCCATCGTGTGCGTAGTCTCGGATCACGGGTTCATACAGACGGACAAAGTGATAAGCATCAACTCGGCTCTCAGGGAAGCAGGGTTGTTGACGGTCGATGAAAAAGGCAAGCTGAAATCGTGGCGGGCCGCGTGCTGGTATCCGGGCGGGTCAGTGGCGGTGATGCTCGCAAACAAGGATGACGCAGAAGCGCGGGAAAAAACGCGGGAAGTTTTGAAGCGACTTTCAGCCGACCCGGACATGGGGCTGCATCGCGTGATCGAATCAAGTGAGGCTCAGAGAATGGGAGGATTTTCGGGCGCGGCGTTCGTGGTTTGCGCGCGTCCGGGCTATCGCTTCAGCGGCGATTTGACAGCGCCCGTCTTGCAGCAGGGCAGGCCGGGCGGCACGCACGGATATTTTCCTGAGTTGAAGGAAATGGACGCGAGTTTCTTCATCGCAGGGCCGGGCATCGCGGCAGGAAGAAATCTCGGACGAATAGATATGATCGACATTGCGCCGACGCTTGCGGCGTTGATGAAAGTGAAATTGCCGACGGCTGACGGACGCGACGTGATTGAAGGCAAAAGGTAAAAAGCAAGAGGCAAAAACAGGAGACAGCATTGTGTGAATGGACATGCTTTGTGGCTGTAAGGGCTGTTCTGCTTTTTCATTTTGCCTTTTTACTTTTGCCAGCTTCAGTCGAATCCACTCCTTCATATACCTCTCTCAACGAGAGACGGCGATTGATGGAAATCAGTTCGATAGCCGAGTCGATTTCGCCGACATCCTGTCGCGACCAGTCGACTTTTGACGGGCGCGCGAAGCGGGTTATATGCGGCGCGTCCTGAGAGATGAGCAGATACTCCATCACGGAAGGGATGGCCTGATAAGCTGCGCGCTTTTCTTTCCGGTCGAGGTTTTCGGTTCCGGGCGAGAGAACTTCTACGATCAGAACGGGGTTTGTCAGCGCATCGACTCCGTTGATGTTTTCGAAGATTGCCCTACAGCAGACGACGCTGGCATCGGGGTAACGATAAGGAGGAAGAGTCGGCGTCCTGATGGGAAGATCGCCCGTGTATGCGTAACAGTCTTTTTTGAGTCGTTGCCCGATTGACAGATGAACATTGCTGCAAATCCTCGCGTGCTGTCGGCTCCCGCCGCTCATACATATAATCTCGCCGTCCCAGTATTCGTAGCGAGCTTGTCCTGTTCGTTCCAGCGCGAAGTATTCTTCCAGAGTGTAGTGATGGCGCGGAAGGTCTTTGATGTTGACAGCCATAGCGAGTCTCCTTTCCGTCGAGCGTCGCTCGTTCTGTCAGCCGATTATAGCACTGTCATAAACGGCTGCTCGAATATGTCTCGCGCGCGATGGAATACAGAAGCGCCTCCGAGCCTGACAGGTCTATAGTGGTTTCGTATTTTTCGCCCAGCCTTTCGGCCACGCGAATCGATCTGTGATTTCCGGGACGGATCAGACTGATGACGCGAGGTTTATCGAGCCGAGTGAATGCGAAATCCAAAGCAGCGCGGGCGGCTTCCGTTGCAAAGCCACGGCCCCAGTGCTGACGAGAGAGCAGCCAGCCGAGTTCGAAGCCGGGCCAGCCTTCTGGATAGAAGAAACCTGCGCGACCGATGAGCCGCCCCGACTCTTTTTCTTCGACTGCCCACAATCCGTATCCGCGCAGTTGCCAGTGTCCGAGGATCATAGCCATATTCCGCCACGTTTCGGCGCGCGTGAGCGCGCGGCCTTCGCCGATGTATTTCATGACTTCTTCATCGGCGCACATCTCGGCATAAGGATCGAGGTCTGATTCTCTGAACTGGCGCAGCAGGAGGCGAGTGGTTTCAAGCTGTGTCATGCGATCAGCCGATGATTTCATCAAAGGGTATTTCAAGACCCGGAACCAGAGTAGCTTTGACTGTCTGGCCGGAAACGGATTTGTCGCAGCGATGATAGCCCTTCGCGCCGGGCTGAGTGTGAACTTCGATGATTTCGTTTTGCAGGTCTACGAGCCAAGCTTCCGACACTCCTGCGCGCCCGTAAAGAGGAATCTTCACATTCCGGTCGTACTGCGCTGAGGTATCAGCGACCTAGATGACTAAAAGAACATCCTCCGGGCCGGGATGCTGGTCTCGCAGGCCGTCTCCCTCTGCCCCGGGCTGACCCTCCTCGAACCCGACCCCACCCACTACGCTGCCGCCTTCGAGGAGGTGGTGGAGGTCCTGGCCGGGATCACCCCCGTTCTC
>CAZPQE010000075.1:0-17862 GCA_964588615.1 uncultured Clostridia bacterium
GCAAAGATTCAGAAATCGAACTTGCAGGCAAGGATTCAATCCTTGCCTGCGCAGGCGATGTGATTCGAGTGGAGACTCCAGGCGGCGGCGGCTTCGGTGAAGGAGAGCAGGGGAGCAGGGAAGCAGGGGTGAAGAGGTGATCGATATACTGACCACCGGCCACTGACCACCGACCACTGACAACTGACGACGAACAAGTTAATATTTTTGCGATGACTGATGACATTCGAGAGCGAATCGAGCGCGTCCGGGAGAGCATTCACGAGGCTGCCCGACGAGCCGGGCGCAACGGCGAAGTGATAACTCTCATCGCTGTCACCAAGACTTTCGATGCCGCGACCGTTCAACGCGCTGTGGCGGCGGGCGCGCGTGAGTTGGGCGAAAACCGCGTTCAGGAAGCTGCGGCAAAAGCGCCTCTCGTCAGCGGAGAAAATCTTCGATGGCACTTGATAGGTCATCTGCAATCGAACAAGGCGAAGGCCGCCGTCGATCTCTTCGACGTGATTCACTCAATCGACAGTCGCAAGCTCGTCGAGAGAGTCGACCGTCTGGCAGGCGAAGCGCAACGCCGGCCTTCGGTTCTGATTCAGGTCGATATCGGGAGGGAAGCTACCAAGACCGGCGCGACGGAAGCGGAGTTGCCTGATGTCGTCGAATCGCTCGACCGGGCGCAGCATCTCGACTTTCGCGGGCTGATGACCATTCCGCCTTTCTGCGATGACGCGGAAAATGCGCGCCCGTATTTTCGACGCCTGCGCGAAATTCTTGAGGGGTTGAATCGTGGCCGCGCGCGCAGGCTGACTGAGCTTTCGATGGGGATGAGCCACGATTTCGAGGTTGCGATAGAAGAAGGCGCGACGATGGTGCGAGTGGGCACGGCGATTTTCGGTTCGCGCGATAAGTGAGGTGAAAGAGATTTGGACTTAATTGCTTATGCGCTCGACTGGGTGGCGCTCGTTATTTTCTACGCGGCGGTAATAGTTGCCGGGGCGCTGGTTCTCAGAGTGATACTCAATTCGATGGGGGGCAATCCGTTCGGGCGAGTGAGCTACACGCTCACGCGATGGACTGAGCCACTGGTGCGGCCCTTTCGCTGGGGCATAGGCGGAAGGATGCTGCGCTACGATCTGATCCCGATAATCTCGGCTGTGATGGTGCTGTTTGCCGGTTTCATCGTGTCGGGCATGTTCGGCAACATCGCATCCATCTGTGATAAAGTGGCAAATGCGCCTCTCATAACCCCGCGATTCCTCATCGCCACACTCATTGCGCTTTTAGGATCGCTCTACGTTTCGGCGATACTGCTGCGGTTTATACTTCCCTACTTCAGCGTCGGTTATGGCAATCCACTGATGCGTTTTCTGTTCAGGATAACTGAGCCGCTGCTCAAGCCTCTTCGCCGCATTCGATTCCTCACCATCGGCCCGCTGGATTTCTCGCCCTTCATAGCTATCCTTCTGGTCCAGTTGGTAACGAGCCTGCTGGCTGGCGCAATTGACTGAACCGGTGATCGAACTGACTGAAAAAGATGGAGCGGTGACCTTGCGCGTGAGGGTTCAGCCGCGCGCCTCGAAGAACGAGCTTGCAGGAGAGTATGCGGGGGCGCTCAGGGTCAGGCTGACCGCGCCCCCGGTTGACAACAAAGCCAATGAAGAATGCTGTCGCTTCCTCGCCCGCCTGCTTGGTGTGCCGCCCGGCGCGGTCGCAATAGTCTCAGGGCAGACTTCGAGAGACAAACTCGTCCGCATTCACACTGTCAGCGCGCAGCAGGTACGCGAGCTTCTGGGCGGTTGAAAACTGAGGTCAATCGCGGCAGTTGGCGAAGCACTGGCGATGACGTTCCTGCGCCTCGTTCATGCAGCGACGTTGAGCTTCTCTTCCGAGACGGCGACATTGCTGGCGGGCTTCCCGATAAATGTTATTGCAGCGGCGGGCGCATTCGCCCGGCGGGTCTCCCGATGCGTCGATTGCGAAAACGCTCGTAAGACAAAGCAGAAGACCGGCCATAATCAATTGCACTTTTCTCATGTCTGAAACCTCCTTTGAAACAGTCTGGAGTCCGGAGTCCAGAGTCCTTTCAGGACGTTGTTAAGAACGACATTCAGAACTCCTTACACCAACGACTCCTTCACTGCGCGAGCATATCGCGCAGTCGTTCGTTTTGTTCGACAGCCCTGGGAGAGATAGTCGGGATGAGCCTTTCAAGCCTCACCTTTACGCTGGCGCTCATAAGACAGCGGCGCTTGGCTGAGAGTCGTAATTTTTTTGCCTGGACTCCAGACTCTCGACTCCAGACTCCAGACTTTCCATCTGACTTTCTATCTGATTGCTGACCTGCCCGAGGTTGGCGTATACTGCTCGTCAGTCGATATTCAATAACACCGCGGCGCGAGCCGGAAAAAATAAATCAGAGGAACGACCCATGTCTGGACACTCGAAATGGCATTCGATCAAGCACAAGAAGGGGGCCATCGATGCCAAGCGCGGCAAGATGTTCTCAAGATTGATTAAGGAACTCACGGTCGCGGCGCGCGTTGGCGGCGGCGACCCTACGGGAAATGCGCGTCTGCGAAAGGCGATGGATGATGCCAAAGCGATGAATATGCCCAAGGACACGATGATGAACGCCGTCAAACGGGGGACGGGCGAAATCGCCGGCGCGGCCATCGAAGATATCACTTATGAGGGCTACGGAGCAGGCGGTGTTGCCGTGTTCATCGAAGCTCAGACGGACAATCGCACGCGCACGGTCGCTGAAATCCGTCACATCTTTTCAAAGAACGGCGGGAACCTCGGCGAAACCGGATCGGTCGGATGGATGTTTCATAAGAAAGGCACTGTCCTCATCGACCGCGCTGCGGTTGAAGAAGAACGCATAATGGAACTGGCCATTGAGGCCGGAGCCGAGGATGTCTCGGACGACGGCGAAACGTGGGAAGTCGTCACTGCGCCGGAAGATTTCAACGCCGTGCTCGACGCGATCCGGGGCGCGGGGATAGAGACGGCGTCGGCTGAAATCATCATGCGCCCGACCAACTCGGTTCAGGTGACGGGCCAGGCCGCGCAGCAGGTGCTCCGATTGATGGAAGCTCTCGAAGACCACGACGATGTTGCCAATGTGGCCGCCAACTTCGACATCCCCGCCGAAGACATGCAGGCCGCCGGTTGAAACGCGATGAGCAAGGTTGAAGCCGCGCGGCTGCGCGTGATGGGAATCGATCCCGGAAGCGAAACCACCGGCTATGGAGTGATCGAGAGCCGGGGCAGCAGCTATGAACTCATCGAATACGCCGCAATACGCGCCCCTGCGCGTTTCCCCTTCGCTGAAAAACTGCTCGTCATAAGCCAGAGGCTCGAAGAAGTCATCTCCCGGCTGCGGCCCGATGCCTGCTCGGTCGAAGAAACTTTCTATGCCGTCAATGTCAAAAGCGCGCTCAAACTCGGACACGTCCGGGGCGTGGCGCTGGTGGCGGCTGCGCGGGCCAGCGTGCCCGTCTTCGAATACTCGCCGCTTGAGATCAAGTCCGCGCTCACAGGCTATGGGCGGGCTGAAAAACATCAGGTGCAGGAAATGGTCCGGCTGCTACTCAACCTCAAAGAAGCGCCCTCGCCTCTGGACGCTTCCGACGCGCTTGCGGCGGCTATCTGTCACATCAATACCGCCCGCACGCGGTCCCGCATGGGCGGATAGAAACTAAATGCTTGAGCGCGCCTCAGACGCATAGTAAGATTTCATAGACGACAGGGCTAAGGACCAACAGCAAGCCCTCAGTCAGAGCGCCACACTTTCAAACAAAGCGGATGTCAGCGGCCTTATGACATCTGCGCGGAAGTTGTAGCCATGACGGATTTCTACGAAGCACTCGGCGTCTCTCATCGCGCGACAACGGCTGAAATCAGATCGGCTTACCGAAAGCTTGCGCGAAAATATCACCCCGACATTTCGACCTCGCCTGATGCCAACGCTCAGTTCGCAAAGATCAATGAGGCATATCATGTACTGATCGATCCGGCGAGCCGCGCCTCCTACGACCGGGGCGAATACGGCGACCCGGCAAGGACGTTTTACGCCCGCGCAGCCGAAGTCGTCGCCATTCAGCGCGAATTCGATCTTATGGTCGATGAGATGATCGCGCACGAACGGCAGGAATCAGCGGCCCGGTTCGACGCCGTGCTGGTGGTCGTCCCGCTGTTTCTGTCCACGTTCTATGTGATGGCGGCAAAGCCGCGCTTCATCGAAGATATCAACTGGGCGTGGAAGGCGGTCATCATGGCGCTGGCTCCATACGGGTTGCTCTACCTTCTGAAAAACCTGGCGCGCGCGCTCGCCCGCTACACTTACGAGATGCCCGACCATCTAACTTCAGTCTTCAGGCCGGAGACTCCGCGCGACAAGCCTATCAGCAGAAAAGCGGGGCTGGTGTTTCTGGTGTGCGGGCTTCTGGTTTCGCTCGGGCTCGGGCATCTTGCGAGCCGATTGATCCCAGCCTACAGCGGCAGGATTTCGATAAGCGTAGTGTTGAGCGTCATTCTTTTTCCTCCGATCGCTGTGCTGGTAGTCGGCGGATTGAGAAGGCTGACGCTGATGCTTGAGCGGTTCTGATCGCTTCCCTTTATTTCTTGAACAATCGCTTGGCGATGGTTCCGAGGTCTGATTTCCAGATGCTCTCCTGACTGCCTTTTTTGTCTTTTGACGAAGTCTCACCAAGTTCGGCCTTTGCGGCCTTGTTGTCAGGATCGACTTTCAATGCCTGGCGGAAGAACTGCTCGGCTTTCTTGGGAAGCCCTGCTTCCTTGTACAGCATTCCGAGGCGCACCCGCACCTGAGCGTTGATCGGATCGAGTTCAGCCGCCTTGAGCAGATGTTGTTCGGCCTCGCGTCGAGTGCGCGGATTGCGCATCAGCGCCATGCCGAGGTGGAAATGATAATTGGGCTTCGACGGATCGACTCTGACCGCCTCACGAAACAGATGAACCGCCGCGTGATACTCTTTTCTCTCGAACCGGGCGCGGCCCTGCTGAAAATAATGCTCGGCAGTCTGCCCCGTGCCGGCAGTTTGAGGCTTCTGCCTGGGCGTTTCTATCGGAGTGGCTATCGGCGGCGGGATCGAAGCCGCATCGCTGCCCGTCGTCTGCTCGGAAGCCCTCGGCTGATCGCTCGATCTGGGTTTCTCAGGTTCCGGCTTGCGGCCAATCGATCCGGTGAGCGGTTCGCGTTTGCTCGGCGGAGGCGGCGCGAGAGGCGTTGTGACAGGGCTGGGAGGGGGAGAGGGTTTCGACGGCTTTCTGATCTTCTCGTCGTAGGCGGCGCGCGGGCCTGCTTCCCTCAGCGTGTCATAAGCCTGAGTGATCCTGGCAAAGAGGGATTCCAACTGGGCGCGCAGTTCAGCGTATTCCGGCTGACGATAGCGGTCGGGATGATATTTCTTGGCCATCTGGTAATAAGCGGTTTTGATATCGCTTGTGGTCGCCTGCCTGGTGATGCCCAGTATTTCGTAATAATCGGCCTGGGCGAAGAAGTGAGTCTTGCGTGTTATGTCTTCGCGCAGACGGTTCATATCCTCGGCGCTTTCTTCCGAGGCGCTGTCTTCTTTTTTGTCGTCTAGTAGTTTGAGAAAGCCTGCGGCCACCAGCGCGCACACCGCGCGCTGGGCATCCTCGTCCGGCAGCCCGCTCAATGCCCCGACTTCGCTCACAGCGGTCGGGTTATCGATGCGCGACAGTATGTAGCTTTCGATAGGCATCAGCTTGCCAGTATCGAGTCGCGCCCCGTTGATTTTCGGGCGGGAGATTATCGAGTCGGGCGGAGCTATTGCGTCAGCGATCTTGTGCATTTGAGAGACGTGGCGCGCGCCTTCCAGTATCACGTCGGCTGCCGCAATATCGAGAGTCACTTCGTGAGACGCCCGTATTCGCTCATCGAACACATATTCGCCTTCGTTCCATTCGAAGAGCGAAAGGATGATATCCATAACCTGGCTGCGCACTGCCCGGCGCATCTCGTCTTCCTTGAGCACACCCAATTGAACCAGACAGGCGCCGAGTTTGTTGGTTTTTCCGGCCATGGTTCTGGCTTCGTTTATCTGGTCAGGGGTCGCAACGCCGTCTTTGGCGAGCCTCTGTTCAAGCTGGTCTGTAGAAACGTTGCTGATGGCGAAGACCGGAGCGCCGTTCTCGAAGAAGATTGCTTTTATGGCCTTCCCCCGCGTGATTCGAAGAAGGCCGCTGGCGTGTTTCTGAACCAGTTCGCGTATGAGGTCGGGGATAAGCTTGTCGCCTAATTGTCCTTGCACTTCGAGCTTCTCATAAAAAAGTGTAGGACTACAGGGAGCCGTAGCCTGTGGTCTTGACTATGAGGGCATAGTCACGGGAGCAGTCCTCATTGTAGATTGAAACTATCGAGCAGGCAATAGTTTCTAACTCGAACAATATAAATTGACGCGATGGGATCGAGCCGCTACCATAGTGCTTCGTTTCGGAGGACAGGTTATGGAAGACCCTCGCCTCACTCGGGTCGATGAGGAAGAAGATTCACTTCTCAACGGCTCGGACGGCGCTGCTGGCGCATCGACGAGCCGTCAGATATTCGATGCTCTGGCTCGCATCGCTCAGGGCGATCTCAACTTCAGACTCAACGGCAGCCACCCGGAAGGAGAAGACCGCGAGCTTCTCATCAACCTCGATTTCCTCGTCCGCCGCCTGCGTTACATCGTGGGCAGACTCCAGCGCGCCGCCGACTCCATCGAAACCGTAGTGAGCGAAGTGCTCCGGGGAACGCAGACCGTCTCGGCCTCCGTAATCGATGAAGCCAAATCGGTCGAAGAAACCTCCATCTCGATTGCCGAAATAAACTCGCTCACTCACTCCGTAGGCGACAGCCTTCAAACCCTCTCGAAACTCACACAGACGGCTTCCACTTCCATCATGCAGATGGCGGCTTCCATCAGCCAGGTCTCTCACAATGCCGACGGCCTGGCTCAGTTCGTCGAGGAAACCACTTCGGCCATCGATCAGATGGCCTCTTCCATCCGCACGGTCGCTGAAGCCACTGAAGCCCTGGCTGAATCCGCCGAAAAGACCGCGCGCTCCATGCAGGCCATAGACGATTCGACCCGAAGCATAGGCCAGTCCGTAAACGAAGCTATGGTGCTTTCGGAAGAAGTAGCCCGGTCTGCAAGCTCAGGCAGCCGACTGGTGGCCGAAACCGCTCTGAGCATGTCGAAGATAAAAGAAGCAATCGATGCGGCGACCGAAACCATCACCCGGCTCGGCCGGCGCAGCGACCAGATAGGCGAAGTGACCCGCGTTATCAACGAAATTGCCGACCGCACGCACCTTCTGGCCCTCAATGCCGCGATACTCGCAGCCCAGGCCGGATCGCAGGGAAGAGGATTCAGAATCGTTGCCGACGAAATCAAGGAACTCTCAGAACGCACTTCCGCGTCCACGCGCGAGATCGATGAAATGATAAAAACCGTGCGCGAAGACGTGACCGAAACGGTCGAGCGGGTGGCCGTCGGCGGCGCTCGCGCCGACGAGGGGGTCGATCTGGCTTCGCGCGCTTCGATCCTTCTGGCAGAAATCAGCGCAAACACCAACGCCGCAAGCGAGCGCATACGCCTGATAGCCGACTCGACCGCCGTTCAGGCCTCAGAGAGCCACACCGTTCTTGAAGCCGCAGACCTCGTGCGCCAGCAGGCCCGCGACATCGAGCGCGCCACCAGCCAGCAGGCGCTCACTTCGCGTCAGATAGGAGAGCGCGCTCTTCACATGAGCCAGTTGACAGGCCAGGTGCTCAGAGCCACCCGCGAACAGGCCAGCGTCTCCATGCGCATAGCTCAGGCGATGGAAGAACTCACTCTGGCTGTAGAAAATATCCGCACCGCTTCCGACGAGCAGAGCGCCGGAGCCGATCAGGTGCTTCGCGCCATCGAGACCATAAAAGAAGTGGTCGAGCGCAATCAGGCATCAATTTCAGGGATCAACAGCGCCGTCGATCTTCTGGTGCGCGAAGCCGAACTCCTCAACGGCGAAGTCGAAGCCTTCGCCCTGCCCGCGCCCGAACGCGGCGGCCATCTCCGCTTCGCTCTGCGCTCCTCTCAGGTCATACTCGACCCCATCAGCGTTTCATCCATTTCGCGGGTCGAAGTCATATCGAATATCTTCGAGGGGCTTGTGCGATTCGGCGAGCGCGGCGAGATACGCCCCGGCATAGCCGAGCGATGGGAGATTTCGCCCGACGGCAGAGTCTACACTTTTCGACTGCGCGAGTCGGCTCGATTTCACAATGGCCGAAGAGTGAGGGCCGATGATGTGAAGTTCTCATTCGAGCGCCAGATGCGACAAAACGAAGACGCGGCTGCCTGGGTCTTCCGCCCGCTCACCGGCGCTCAGGAGTTCATGTCGGGCGAAGCGGATTCGGTTTCAGGAATTCGCGTGTTGAGCGAACAGGTCGTCCGCCTCGAACTCATTCAGCCCATGGCTTTCTTTCTCTCGACTCTGTGCATGGATTACTCTTTCATCGTGCCAAGAGAAGAAGTCGAGCGGCCCGATTTTTCAGTCAGGCCCGTAGGATCGGGACCGTTCCGCATCGTCGAGCCTGTACTGGGAAAGGAAGTTCAACTCGAAAGGTTCGCCAATTACTGGAACGCGGAACTGCCTTATGTCGATAGCCTGAGCGTGCGGTTTGCGATGACCGCCGAAGATATCTACGACGCTTTTCTCGGAGGCGAACTCGATTATGTGGGCGACCTTCCGTTGAACGTGGTGGCCGAGCTCAAGGCGCGCGCCGGAGAGATTCACACCCTCGAAGCCATGCAGTTGCAGACCCGCATGCTCGTCTTCGATTGCGAGCGACCGCCGTTTTCAGACCGCAGAGTCCGCCAGGCTATCTGCTGCGCCATAGACCGCGACAAATTCCTGCGCGAGGTCTATGGCGGAATGGCCGTCTCGGCCATCGGCCCGATACCGCCGGGGCTGCTCGGCTACGACGCGGCGGAGCGCGGTTACGCTCGTGACACGGCGCGGGCCATGTCGCTTCTGGAAGAAGCCGGTTACGGCAGCGGATTCGAAACTGAAATCTGGTGGCCGCAGTCTGTGAACCAGACGGTCGAATGTCTGAAAGACGATCTGGCGCAGGCGGGCATCCGGGCCGAATTCAGATATGTGGCGGCTGAAGAGATGCGCCGCGCATTGAAGCTTAGACTCGTACCCGTAGCGGGCCGCGACTGGTACGCCGATTATCCTGATCCCGACAACTTCACTTACGTGCTGTTCAATTCGCGCAACCTTGATTTGTTCACTTCGACTTACTCGAACGAAGAAGTTGATCGCCTCACCGAGCAGGCCCGCTCAGTGATGGACCGCGACGAGAGGGCGCAGATTTACCGCGAAGTGACCCGCCTGCTGCTCGACGATGCGCCCTGCGCTTTCTTAGCGCACCGCCGCAGCTTCGTCGCTCATCGCCCCGACCTCGAAGGCATAGCCCTCCACCTGCTCTCGCCGTTCATCACCCCTAAGGATTTGTGGTTCGCAAAATCCCTCTGACGGATTACTTGAGTTCCTGAAGCTGCTTGATGCGACTGCGGAGGGCGCGGACGTAGATGGCCGTTTCGGCTTCATCGAATCCGCCTGCGCGAAATGCGTCGCCAAGCTGTTTGTCCGAAAGTCTGGCGAGCAGATTTCCCATCCATCGGGCGTGCTCTACAGGCACGCCTTTAACCGCGTCGGGATTTTTTCCTTTGTAATGAAAAATGACTTCGCCGTTAGCCACTCCATCGATGAAGGGTTGAGCGGCGAAGGCATCGGGCTTGCCTTTCGAGCCACCGGGGAGGTCGGAGAGAAGAGGGATTTTTCTCAGCGGGTTTCCGGTCGCGCCGAGGGTTCCTCCGAGATCGCCCACATAAAATATGCGCAGGTTGCGATCAAGGCCGCTTTCTTTGTTGGGGCGGACGATCTTGTTGTTTTCGTCCTTGATGTCCCAGTTGTTGATCAGCGCCATGAGCGTTCTGAGTCCGTTCAACTCGCGCGTGCCTGCGAATTTGTTTGTGCGCCACGACCAGAAGGAGAGTTCCTTGAATCCATCATCGCGGCGTTCGAAGCGCACATCCCAAACATCGAATCCCCCGCGACCTTCTATGTGAGCTTCTTTGACGAAGTAGGTTTGATCGACGTGATAGCCTGCGGCCCAGACCAGTCGGGTGGCTGCGGTTTCGGGCCTGGCTTCGGGGCCGAATTTGACAGTCCACTGACGACCCTTGCTGTCTTCGACGATGATCTTTTCCGAAGTCCCGGAAGTCGAGCGTCGAAGGAAGACGAATTTATCCGAAGGGTCGGGAGCATCGCCCGGCCCTTTGAAAAGGTCGAGGCTTTCGATACTGGCAGGCTCCTGCCAGAGGACTGCCCGCCCGGCGTTGGGGTCGTTTTCATCCTGCTTGTCGTCTTTGGTCTGAGTATTGATTCCAGCGTTAGCGGCAAGAGCGATCAACAAAGTAAGCGCAAGGGCGCAAACCCGTCTGCTTGTCAGCGGCATATTTTCGTACCCTCCCTGTTTGTCAGCGGGAAAGATTATAAGCGACGGACTGGGAGTGTCAAAGCGGAACCACAATTCATCAGCACCGTTCACTTAACTGGTGGAAAGCCAGGTTGAACGAAAGTCCTGATTGTCATCGGCAAAAAAGGTGGTTGATCTCGATCAGACAAGTTGTGAGTTGTCCTGGGTGAGGCCGCACAATGATCCATGGTAGGGGACCGATCTCCCCCGGAGAGCCATCTGAAATCATTTCCTCACGGGCTGTTCAGGGTAATAGGTAATCTTCCTGTATGCGCTGTCTCTTGGGATAAACTCTGTTCGTCCATTAAAGAACTTGGGGTCCCACATCAGGCTCGTTTGTTTTATCCAATTCCCTTTCTCATCGAATTCATATTTATAGAGTAACTACTCAGCCAGTGATTGCGGCTCTGCCGCTTTGATGTGCCGACAGGCTATGCCTCTTTGTCAGCGTCCTTTGCTTGCACCCTTGCCGCCAGGCCGCAAGCAGGCTGTGCCTCCGAGCTGTTCCGAGGCACAGCCTCCTGTGCTGCAGAGCGGCGAAAAAAGAGAGGCAAGCCTCCCGGAGAGTCTTAGACTCTCCGCACATCAAAGCGGCAGAGCCGCAATCACTGGCTGAGTAGTTACGAGTGCAGACAAGTTTTCTATGAAAAGAGCGGAAAAAGAAACGGCCCGGTCTCCTAAATGAGGGGGGGCTGAAGTTATCGGCATAGAGTGATTCCTCGCACCATCGGCTCGACGCTCATTGAAATGAAAACTTTCATAACAATCACAAGCCTGCTGAAAGACAGCGCAGGCTCAAGGCTTAGGAATGCGGAAGGGGGAATTCGGAATGCGGAATAGGGGAAACACTCTTTATTCCGCATTCCGAATTCGGCGCTCCGCACTCCACATGGGGGCGCTGGACAATCAGATACAACCGCCAGCGACATCAAGTACACTTAACGAAGCGGGCTGAGTGTATGTCAACTCTCAGTTGGCTGTTAAGAAAAATGTCTCGATCAAAATGATTTGGGTTGGAAGAAGAAAAGAAAAATCCGCAGAGTGCTTGCGCGCTCTGCGGACTGGTTCAACGCTGGCAGAAACTCAGTTGGATTTTTCCACCCAGTCGCCTATGTTGACCTCAGCGACCGTGCGGGTAATCATGGCGACGGCGGTGCTTTTCTCCACTCTCAGGATCACCATTTCACCCATGACCTTGCGGGGAATCTTCTCGCGGTCATCGATGACCTCCTGCCGGGCCTTGCGATGGGCCTGGTTGGAGTACTCCCCGCCGCGAAACTGGTCGCTGTCATAATCCGGGCTGTGCTCGTTCACCACGTTGTAATCTTTCATGTGAGCGACGCGCTCGTTCCTTCCGACCTTGCGATAGATGGTGAAGTAATCGCCCGGCTGCAGCCCGTCCTTCTTGCCTATGTCCAGGTAAACGACCTGATTGGCTGAGAGGTACTCGCGATAATGCGGCGACAAAATTATCCGCCCGGTGATGCCACCCGATGATTCGGCAAAGCGCGGAAGCGGCTGCCCGTCGCGCTCGGCGGGGCTGGCGATCTCTTCGAAAGGCTTGAGCAGGTCGCCGAACATGATGCTGTCGCAGGCGACGACGATCTCTGCCGTCGCCGTCGAACCCTGAACCTCAAGCACCCGGATCATTCCAAGCTCGCGCACCAGAGTTCCGACTTTGGTCTTCTTCCTCTTGAACGGATGATTGACCGTGCCTACGGGCCGGATCACGTAATAGACTGCGCCCGATTGAATCCCATTCTCGCGGCCACGATTGAGATATACAACATCGCCCTGCGAGAAAGTGTATTGAAAGTTTTCCATCTCTCCGCCTATGATCTGCATCTCTTTCTTCGGCGCGAGGTCTGAAATATACCCTGTGCAATAAAGGTCTGTTCGTTTGGCTACCGGCAGTCGGTCGTCCGAGCCGTCTCCTCTGGTTATTTGCGAATACGAAAGCAGAGAGAGAGCGGCCAGCGCCAGTACAAGGCGGGCTGTAATTTTCATGGCTACTCCTTGTCGGTCTGTTGGGAGCGGGACAATGCAACGAAGGGGCAGATGCGCCTGCCCGCAAAGTACCAGACGGAACTACTCAAGTCAACAATTAAATTCTTCATCCGGGAAGGGAATTAAGGTAGTCGCGCACCTTCTTCATGTCTTCCCAAACCTCGCGCTTCTTTTCCGGCGAACGAAGAAGATAAGCGGGATGAAAGGTCGGCATCAGCTTCATGCCGTTCCAGTCAAACCACTGGCCCCGCGAACGGCTTATCGATTCCTTCGATCTAATAAGGCACTGAAAAGCCGGAGACCCGAGCGCGACTATCACCGCTGGCCTTATGAGCGCGAGCTTGCGAAACAGAAACGGCTCGCAGGTGGCAACCTCGTCGCGCTCCGGCGTCCTGTTCCCAGGCGGGCGGCACATGACCACGTTGGTGATATAAACTTCTTCGCGCTTCATCCCGATGGCGGCGATGATCTTGTCCAACAACTGGCCCGCTCGCCCCACAAACGGACGACCCGATGCGTCTTCATCAGCACCCGGCCCTTCGCCCACGAACACCAGTTTCGCCTTCGGGTCGCCTTCTCCGAATACTATCGTGTTGCGATGCTCGTGGAGTTTGCATCTTCTGCACTGGCCTATGTCCTGGCTGATGGCTTCGAGCGAAGCGTCTGCGGCAAGCGAAGGAAGCGCGATTGCGCCTTTCGGAGAAGGAGACTCGGCGGCTATATCGCCAAAGAGGGATGTCTGTTCGATATCGGTTTTCTTTTGAGTCATCGCGTCCTCTTCGATCAACTGAGGCGGAGTCTGCTGAGGCTCTTTCACATCATCGATATCGCCTGCCGCAGCAATGGCTCCGGGAGTCGGTTTCGAGGCCGACCCTCCCAGATCGCTTACGCCGATCTCGCGATAAAAGCGGAGTTGCTCTTCTATTCTGCCTGCAAGCGCGGCCATTATCTGCAATGTTTCGTTTGACACCGAGCAATTCTCCAACAGAGTTTTCGCGGGGTCAAGCCATAAGCCTTGAGCGAGCGGCTTTGTGGAAAGTAATATCCAGGATCGGGCGACTTCTTTTCACACTGGGGGAGGGATTGCAGTCACAGTCTTCCAAGCGGGAGCGCATCCGCGAGATGCTTCGCGCGCTCGGTCATCGCAATTACCGAATATATTTTTTCTGCATGCTCGCTTCCTTCGTCGGAACCTGGATGCAAGGGGTGGCGCAAGCCTGGCTGGTCTATCGCCTGACCCGTTCGCCCTGGCTATTGGGCCTCGCAGGGTTCGTCGGTCAGGCTCCCGTATTGTTTTTCGGGCCGCTGGGAGGAGTGCTGGCCGACCGGCACAGTCGCAGGAAAATAATCATACTGACTCAGATCGTTTCCATGTTTCAGGCTCTCGCCCTCGGCTGGCTCACGCTCACCGGCATGGTTTCGGTCGAGTGGGTCGTCGCTCTGGCTTTGCTTCTCGGAGTCATCAACGCATTCGATCTTCCCGCGAGGCAGTCCTTCATGATCGAACTCGTTGGCCGCGAGGATTTGATGAACGCCATCGCGCTCAACTCCTCGATGATAAACGGCGCGCGAATCGTCGGCCCGGCGCTTGCCGGAGTGCTGGTCGCAACGCTTGGCGAAGGTCTCTGCTTCTTGACCAACGGAGTCAGCTTCCTGTTCATCATCGCCGGACTGTTCGCTCTGCAAATCAAAAGAGAAAACGTCGAGCGGCCACAGGGGTCGGCTCTTGCGAATCTGAAAGAAGGCTTCGAGTTCGTGCGCGACGCAAGAGCAGTTCGCGCAGTGCTGATGCTGGTCGGAGCCGTGAGCCTTTTCGGACTGCCTTACCTTGTGCTGATGCCTGTCTTTGCGGATCAGATTCTCGGAGGAGGGCCGCAGTCTTTGGGCATTCTGATGAGCGCCGCAGGAGCAGGCGCGATGCTCGGCGCGCTCACTCTCGCCGCGCGACGCGAATCTCGCGGGCTTGGCCGGGTGGTGGCTCTCTGCGTTGTCGCTTTCAGCGTGATGCTCGTGTTGTTTTCGATCTCGCGCAATCTGATTCTTTCGACCGCTCTGCTCATCCCGACCGGGTTTGCGGTGATGTTGCAGTTGTCGGCCTCCAACACTCTGTTGCAGATGATGTCGCCGGATCATCTGCGCGGTCGGATGATGAGTTTTTATTCTGTGAGCCTGATCGGAACCATACCTTTCGGCAATCTGATGGCGGGAGCCGTTGCCGCGCGTCTGGGCGCTCCCGAAACTCTCGCACTCGGCGCAGTGATCTGTTTTGCGGGCGCGATCATTTTCAGTCGCGTCCTGCGCACTCTCAAAAGCGAAGCGTCGGGCGAGCAGCAGGATGCGGGGTGAGTAAAACGTAAAACGTAAAGGGAGGCGATTTATTGTTCGTGTATTCAAAGACACGTCAAGGCTCGCATTCTCTACCTTACGTTTTACGTTTTACGCTTTACGCTCCGTTATGATAGTGTGGGTCGGTCATCGGAGAATGCGCAGCCCGCGTTCAGGAGGTGGAAGATGGGCAAAGCTACGACCCTCTCGCGTCTGACGGCGATCCTGTTTTTCAGTTTGTTTCTCTGCGCCACTGCGCGCGCTCAGGCCCCGTCTTCGATCCAGTTCTTCATGCCCGATGGGTCGCTTCCTCCGCGCGAGTTGAGGTTCACTCTGACCTCTGACGCGGGACTCGTCGATACATTCTTCACCGACACCAGAGGCCGCTTTCTCATCACTCGATCTCAGGGGCTCAAACCCGACGCCGCCTACACGGTCATCGTGCCGAGCGACCAGCGCACTTATGCCACCACCGTCTACTCGTTCAAGATGTATTCGATCGGCCACATAACGATCTTTCTCCGACCGCTGGAAACCAGCGTGGTCAAAGCCGCTGCAATCGATCTTGCCGAGATGGATGTTACAGTTCCTCAACCGGCGCGCGACGCTTACGAGCGGGCTATGCGCTCGCTGGCCGATGGAAAACGCGATGCAGCCATCACGGAGTTGAATCGCGCGCTTGAAATTCATCCCGCTTATTTTCGCGCCCTCAACGACCTCGGCGTCATCCTGATGCAACTGCGGCGTAACGACGAGGCAGCAGCCGTCTTCGAGCGGGCCATAAAAACTGCCCCGCGAGTCTACCTCCCGCGACTCAACCTCGCAGTCATCCGAACCCGCCAGGGCAGATATAAAGAAGCGGTCGAAAGCCTTGAGCGGCTTCACAAGGAGAATCCCACTCTGATCGAGATTCGCACTCCGCTGGCCGACGCTCTGATGGCCATAAACAAACTCGACGAAGCCGAAACGCACCTGCGCGCAGTGGTATCAAATGAGGGGCTTGCGCGCTCATCTGAGGGCAACGCGCGCTATCTGCTCGGTCTTCTGCTCAATCGTCGTCAGCAATACAGAGAGGCCGCCTCGGAACTCAGCATCGCAGCCAGTCACCTGCCTCGCGGGCAGCGCATACGATTGCAACTCGGAGCCGCGCTGTTGCAGCTTGGAAAGTATGCGGAGGCCGAGAGCGAGCTTCTGGAAGCTTATCGCATAGGCGGGTCGGAGATGGGAGCGGCGCAGTTTCTTCTGGGCGAGCTTTACTTCATCACCCGCAAGTATGACAGCGCCCGGCGAGCCTTCGAGCAGTATTTGATCGATGTCCCAAAGGCTCCGAATGAAACGGAAGTCAAAACCCTGATTGCCAGGATCAGAACCGCGCTTGAGCAGAAGTGAAGACCCAAATCCTCGGATAAAAATGAAAATCTTGTAGGGGTAGTCGTCTCTGGCCACCCCTGTTCGGTTCAGCGTCGAAGTTTCAAATCGAGACTTTTTTCTGGTCATGGGCCACCATAGACGGTGGCCCCTACAGATGTTTCATTCTTTCATCCATCAGGTGAATCGCTCCTGTTTCAAACGATGATGAATTCGATGCCGCCATTTGCCAGCACCGGAATGAGTTCATAAAAATCGGTCATTCAATTTGTTTCGCTTCTTTGCCTGCTCGCCTGAGTTCATCAGCAAACTGCTGAAGCTTCATCAACCTTATTAGCCGTTCTTCAGGCGTGAGTTTCAGATTCTCGCGAATCAGAGTGCGGTCGACATCCTTCTTGTAGGCTTCGATGACCGGATCAGGCTCGAAAGTCATATCCTGCTGTTTCATGATTTTCACCCGCGCCATTATACCTTCGCCCGGATGATAACAAAAAGCCCTGACCCGAAGGCCAGGGCTTCTTGAGTTCGGGCGGCTTGCGCCGCTTTAGAAGTTGATACGGAGTTGGAACTCGACCAGCCGTCCGCCCGGATCGTTCGTCCCCGAGACGGTGAAGTCTCGATAAGCGTTCGTGGTCTGGCCAAAGGCGGTGGTGATGCCGCCCGTAGCCGCATCGGTTCCGGGAGCCTGTATGGTGATGATCGATTGGTTGAACGCGTTGAGAATCTGAGTGCGGAACTCGACGTTGACGGTTTCCGTAATCGAGGTTCTCTTCATGATCGAAAAGTCATAACGGCTCGTCCACGGGCCATACAGGAATATGCGCGAGCCGAGCTTGCCTGGCGTGGTCGGAGGCCCGATGTAGGGCAGGTTCGGATCGAGCGTGCCGCCAAGTTCGAAGGCCGCAATCGAGTTCAGCCTTATGTGCTCAGGCAGCCAGTAGGTGACGCCTCGGCACACTCCATCCGCGCCGCAGACGGTCGACTTGCGAATCTTCACAAGGTCCTGAAGCTGCTTGGTTGTGATGCCGTGCAACTCCACGCCCGAATCCCGATTGTTGTAGGTGAATCGTCCGCTCGACAAAAGGAACGGCGTGCCGGATTGAATGCGCACCACTCCGCTCCACTGCCAGCCTTCGAGTATCTTCTTCAGCACAGGGGTTTCCGTGCTGAGGAAGCGACGACCCGGACCGATCGGGATTTCGTGAATCCAGTCGATCTTGAATGCGTGACGGATGTCGCGCGGAGCCGGGCCTTTGTCATACCCGAAATCGCGCAGCGTGGTCGGCTGGCTGAATGCGACGCTCGAACTGGCGTAGGCGTTCGTTAGCGAATGCGCCCACACATAGCTGCCCTGAACCAGCAGCCCGTTATGCATTCTTCTGCGCAGTTCGACCTGCAAAGAGTTGAAGGTCGAGTCAGCCCCGTTGTCCATCACGAACGAGCTCGTTGGAGAGCGAGGATTGACCACGAAGAAGTTCGACAGAGTGATATTCTGGCCCGGCGCGTTGGGGTCAGGCATCGTGATCGAAGGAACCAGCCCGGCTGCGATCAGGCGGTTCATGCGGGTGAGGTTCTGGGCGATGTTGGCCGCAAGCCTTCCCGCTTCGCCG
>CAZPQE010000076.1:0-6091 GCA_964588615.1 uncultured Clostridia bacterium
GCAGGTTCGTTCCTGACGTTCACCGAAATCATCCCTTTTCCGGGACAGCCTTTCCTGCAAGACCGGGAGTCGCGTGGTATTTCGACGATGCCAGACTGCACAGAGTAGAAAAGGGTCGCGTGACTGCTGTTGTCGAAGCGAACGGACTGGCGACTTCCAGAGATATCAAGTCTCTTTGCGAAGACCGCGAGGGCGCGCTGTGGATAGGAGCGCCCAACGGCGTATTGATGAGATTCAAAGATGGTCGCGTCACTTCTTATTCGCCAAGAGACGATCTGCCCGATGACCGCATCAACTGCATCCGCGAAGACCGAAAAGGAAGCCTCTGGCTGGGGCTGGCTAAAAGCGGACTGGTGCGATTCAAAGATGGTCGCTTCACCCGCTACACGACTGCTGACGGATTGACGGGCGATCACGCGCTTTCGATATTCGAAGACCGCGAAGGCGTACTCTGGATAGGAACCGCCAGCGGATTGAATCGATTGAGAGACAACATCATCACTTCTTACTCGACCGAGCAGGGGCTTGCAGCCGGTAACATCTATCCCATCTGTGAAGATCGAGAGGGAGCGGTGTGGATAGGCTCGTGGACGGGACTGACGCGGTATAAAGACGGCGCGTTCGCTTCGCTCGGCCATCAGTATGGCGTGGCGGGAGAAATGGTGACGGCGCTGATGGTCGACAGCGAAGGAAGTTTATGGATAGGGACGCTGGGCGGCGGAGTCAGGCGAAGCAGGAATGGAAAAATAATTTCTTATCGCGCAAAGGACGGGCTTCCCTCGGATGTCGTGCGCGCGATTTATCAGGATCGCCGCGGCGATGTGTGGTTCGGCACGTCGCAGGGTTTGGGTCGGTACGAGGACGGATCGTTTTCGGTCTATACCACCAAAGACGGCCTGCCTGCCGATGCCATAAGCGTGCTGTTCGAAGACAGCCGGGGCAATCTGTGGATAGGAACGCAAAGAGGATTGTGCAGGTATAGAGACGGACGGTTCGACAGCTACCGCGAGGAGAAGAGTTTGTCGGATCATATCGTGAGAGCGATTTATGAAGACAGCGAAGGCGTGTTGTGGATAGGCACTTATGACAACGGGCTGACGCGAATCGAGGGCGAGCGAGCGACCAGCATCACGACGCGCGAGGGACTTACGAACAACGGCGTGTTTCAAATACTGGAAGACGCGAGAGGAAATTTCTGGATCAGTTGCAATCTGGGCATCTATCGAGTCAGTAGAAAAGAGTTGAACGATTACGCCCTGGGGCGAGCGCGCGCGGTCGCTTCGATCCCTTACGGCAAGAGGGACGGGATGCTCAACTCCGAGTGCAACGGAGGCTCGCAGCCGGCAGGCATCCGCGCGCGCGATGGCCGTTTGTGGTTTCCGACTCAGGGAGGAGTCGCCGTCGTAGACCCTGAAGCCGTGCCTGTGAGCGCGCAACCTCCGCCGGTGGTGATCGAAGAGTTTCTGCTCGAAAACAATCCCGTCGCGCATCGGGAGGCAGTGGAGATAGAGCCGGGTATAGAGAACTTCGAAATTCATTACACGGGCTTGAGCTTCGTTATGTCGGAGCGAATCAAGTTCAGGTTCAAACTCGAAGGCTGGGACACGGACTGGGTGGAAGCAGGCACGCGCCGAGTGGCTTATTACTCGCACGTCCGACCCGGAGACTACAGCTTTCGCGTGATAGCAGCCAACAGAGACGGCGTGTGGAATATGGAAGGCGCAGCGGTGAGGATCAGAATCATCCCGCCGTTTTGGAGAACGTGGTGGTTTCTTTCGCTCGCGCTGGCGACTCTCGCCGGTCTTGTTTTGCTGGGCTTCCGTCTTCGCATCGCCCGACTGGAAAGAGCGCGACGGGCGCAGGAAGCATTCTCCGAGCAGTTGATCTCTTCGCAGGAGAGCGAGCGAAAGCGAATCGCCGCCGAATTGCACGACTCTCTGGGCCAGCACCTTTTGATAATCAAAAACTCGGCTCTGCTCGCTCTCAACTCCTCGGACGGGAAAGATCACCTCGGCGATATATCGGCGACCGCCTCTCAGGCCATAGACGAAGTGCGAGAGATATCCTACAACCTGCGCCCCTATCAACTCGACGACCTCGGATTGACCAGAGCCATAGAAGCGATCATCGCCAAAGTCGCCTCGTCTTCCGAGATCGAATTCACCTGGGAACTCGATCGGATAGACGGATTGTTTTCAGCCGAAGCGGAGATAAACATCTATCGAATAATTCAGGAAAGCCTCAACAACATAGTCAGGCACTCCTCGGCGCATCGCTCCAGCATCCGCACCTACAGACATGGGCGAAGAGTGGAGATCGTCATCCGCGATGACGGGCGCGGGTTCAACGCGCAGGAGAGCGCGTCGGCGGGGCGCGTCGGGTTCGGGTTGAAAGGAATTTCGGAACGCGCTCGCATGCTGGGCGCGAAGTGTGTTATCAACTCGGCTGTCGGACAGGGTACTACTATCAATCTGAATCTGGAGGCGGGGGATGGACGCCGCGAAAAATGAAGCGAGGATACTTATCGCAGACGATCATCCCATCTTTCGCCGAGGGCTGCGACAGGTGATCGAATCGGAAGCGGGTCTGACGGTCGTCGCCGAAGCTGACGACGGAGCGAAGGCGCTCGATTTGATTCGCGACCTCAAACCTGATATCGCAATACTCGACATTCACATGCCTGAGATGAGCGGATTCGATCTGGCCCGCCGAGTCTTCGGCGAAGGGATCGCCGTCGAGGTGATATTTCTGACTATGCACAAAGCCGAAGACCTCTTCAATGCGGCTATGGACATGGGAGTGAAAGGATACGTGCTTAAAGACAGCGCCGTGACGGATATCGTCGGCGGCATACGAGCCGCGCTCAAAGGCGATCCCTTCATCAGCCCGCAGCTTTCAGCTTTTCTGCTCCGCCGCAGCGCGCGCCGCGAGGAGTTGCGACAGAGCGCGCCCGGACTCGATGACCTGACTCCGACCGAGCGGCGGGTGCTGAGAATGCTCGCCGAGTACAAAACGAGCAAACAGATAGCCGACGAACTCTTCATCAGTTCCCGCACGGTAGACAATCATCGAGCCAACATAAGCCAGAAACTCGGACTTCGCGGCAGCCACGCTTTGATGAAATTCGCCATCGAACACAAATCGGAAATATAGCTTTTGTCTGTTTGAAATTTATAGTCGTATGTCGAGGAGACCTTTCACTGCGGTCAGGGCAGGTCGCAGTGTTATAGAAACATCCGGTTGAGTCAACAGAAAGAGACAAAAACATGGCGACTGTCTGTCAGGCAGAAATTCTTCTCTGACTCTGCGGCGTCAGGATACCCTCTCGCCGTTCATTCATCTGCAAGCCGCTATGATGAGGAAGTCGCGCTCCTTAGAGCAACCTGCTGAAACTTCCGCGTTTCGAGAAGCCTCCCTTTCAAATGACAAATGACAAATGAGTATCTTTACTCATGCGAAATGAGTAAGTCCGTTTATTCCATTCCTCTCCTTCCTGTTCGATACTCCCGCCGTGACGACGAGCATTCTGATAGTCGATGACAGCCTGAACATGCGCCAGATGATCAGGCTCGTGGTCAAAGACCTGTTCGATGAAATCCACGAATGCGAGGGCGGATCGGAGGCTCTGGCGGTTTATTCGAAACATCGTCCCGACTATGTGTTGATCGATATCAGGATGAAAGAGATGGACGGGCTTGAGGCGACACGTCAAATCAGAGCCGCTGACCCCGATGCTCGAATCATCATCGTCACCGTATGCAAGGGCGACGATATGCGAGAGGCGGCTCGCGCAGCAGGAGCGATTCATTATGTCGTGAAAGACGATCTGCTCGACCTCCGCCGGATTCTGCGGGATGGCCGCGAGCCGAAAATGATAGCGAGTTGATGGTTCGAAGGGTCGCTCTTTTGATTCGCTATGCCCCCTCAGTATCAAGACGCACCGCCTTCTTTTCAGAGAGATGAAATGAAAAGATGCAATCTCATTCCTCCCCTCATCGTCGCAGCTTTCATCCTGCTCCTGCTCGCGCTCGCTTTGGATCGGCGACTGGTGGTTGCTTCCGCAACGCTTACTCCGCAAGCGACACTGACAGTCACCAACACGAACGACAGCGGCTCAGGCTCACTGCGCGAGGCTGTAGCCAATGCCAATCCGGGCGACAGGATCGCTTTCAGCGTGACAGGGACGATCACGCTCACATCGGGCGAGATTGCCATAGCGAAGAACCTCATCATTGCGGGGCCGGGAACGAGCAGCCTGACCATTAGCGGCAACAACGCATCGCGGGTCTTCTTCATCAGTCCGGGAGTGACCGGCGCGGCTGGGCCTGGGGTCAGTATCTCCGATCTGACGATTGCCAACGGTCGGGCGCGAGGCTTTGACGGCGGCGGTTCAACCCAGGGGTCTGGCGGCGGCGGCGCTGCCGGTATGGGCGGAGGTATGTTCATCAACGGCGGAGCCGTCACCCTGACGCGAGTTGATTTCCGCAACAACATCGCCATCGGCGGAAATGGCGGCGGAACCGGTATGCCCAACGGCGCTCAACTCGCAGGGTCAGGCGGCGGCGGATTGGGAGGTCTCCCGGTAGCCGGTCAATTTGGCGGGCCGTTTTGTTCTTTCGACAGCACGACTTGTTTTGGCAGCGGCGCAGGCGGCGCAGGCGGGAACTTAGGCGGCAACGGCGGAGCCGCAGTCTTTGCGCCTATCAACGGCGGCGCAAACGGCAACCCCGGCGGCGATGGCGCGGGCGGCGGCGGCGCAGCGGTGGCGAATGTGTTTCCGCCTGCAAATCAAGCCTCGCCTGTGGGGGGCAGCGGCGGTTTCGGAGGAGGGGGAGGGGGCGGCGCAGGCCGTGGCAGCGGCGGGGCTGGCGGTTTTGGCGGCGGCGGCGGCGCTGGCGGAAGTGTGATGGGAGGGAGCGGCGGCGTCAGCCTTGCCTTCGGAGGAACAGGAGGCCGCGCCACCAGCTTTGCTGAAAACCCAGGCGGCGGCGGCGGCGCAGGACTCGGCGGCGCGCTCTTCATCAGAACCGGAAGCCTACAGCTTGATGGTAATAACGTCTTCGCTAATAACTCGACGGCGGGCGGCATCGGGGGCGCAAGTATAGGTCTGGGGATAAACGGCAGCGATGGACAAGGCAAGGGCGGCGCGATATTCATTCACAGCGAGGCAGCGGCTTTTGTCTCCGCGCCGCTGAACTTCAGCGGCAATACAGCCGCCAACGCCGGAACTTCAGTCACCGACAACAACGATTATTACGGAGCCTTCAATTGCGCTGCAGGGGGGTTGACGCTCTCTCCTGCGAACTTGCCCGCGGGTGTGACGGGGGCGACTTATCCAAACCCCATCACGGCATCAGGCGGGATCGCGCCCTTTAGTTTCGCCATCAGTTCCGGCGCAGCGCCAACGGGCTTGACGCTGAACTCAGACGGCACCTGGAGCGGCACGCCGTCGGCCATAGGGATTTTCAATTTCACCGTCGCCGCAACCAATGCCGATGGCTGCGCGGGCAGTCGCGCTTACACAGTGACGGTCACTGGCCCGAACGAACAGCTTTCCATCATCGCAGCCAATCCGCTTACCATCCAACAAGGCAGCCCATCACTCAACACACAGATCGCTTCGGTGAGCGATGCCAATCAAGCGGCCAACACTTTGATGGTGACAGCCATGCCTTTGACTGGCACAGGCGTGAGCATCAGCGGCATCAACATCGATGCGTTGGGCAATGTCACGGCGAACATCGATGTCTCCTGCGCGGCAACCAACTCGACTTTTACTTTGACCGTAATCAACAATCAGAACGCTACGAAGACGGCGACGCTGACGGTCAACGTAACGGCAAACACCGCGCCAGCGATGGGGAATTATGCAGATACTTCGCTCAATCTCGGCGGGGCTGCCACCATCACACCGGATGCGCCATTGATGGACAACGGCACGGTCAATGCCACAGTTTCGGCGCAGAACTTCACCGGAACTTTTGTCTTAAATCAGGCAACCGGCGCGTTGACGATTGCAGGCGCGGGACCGGTCGGCGCGTTCAATGTACAAGTCAAAATTTATGACAATTGCGGCGCTTCTGTGACGCGG
>CAZPQE010000076.1:6101-14272 GCA_964588615.1 uncultured Clostridia bacterium
GCGGACGTTTATGCTTACGGTCAACGGAGCAGCCTGCAACAGCCTGAACTTCAGCAGGCTGGGAGCCTACCCGACCGCCGCGCGATTCTCTGCTGTCCTGGCCGCAGCCGATTTCAATCAGGATGGCTTCCCGGATACGGCTGTGCTGAATCAGGACTTCTCAAACAGTCTCATATCCGTGCAGTTGAATAACGGCAGCGGCGGACTCTCTGCGCCTGCAGGCTATGGCACAGGAGGGCAATTCCCCAACGACTTGAAGTCGGCAGACCTCAACCGTGATGGCTTCCCCGATTTGCTGGCAACCTTCGGCAACCGCGTACCGCTGAAGGTGCTTTTGAATAACGGCAATGGCGGATTCGCTGCGCCTCTGTCCTTTTCCGGCGACCCGTTCATCTTTCTACGTCTGGCGACAGGCGACTTCAATCTCGATGGCAAGCTCGATGTGGCGGCGACAGCCAGAGAACAGACTCCGTTCGGGCTGACGCCCAGAGTAGCAATCTTTTTGGGCAACGGGCAGGGAGGATTGAGCGGCCCGACATTCTTATCCGTAGGAGCCACACCCGTTCCCATCGTCACAGGGGATTTCAACCAGGACGGATTCCTTGATCTGGCGACGTTGAATTCGGAACACAACATTTCAGTGTTGTCGGGCGCAGGCAACGGAAGCTTCGGCACCGCGATGCTCTTCCCCGCAGGCACTGATACAGGACTTGCTGTCGGCAGCTTGAATTTAGTGACAGCCGATTTCAATCAAGACGGCAAGCTCGATCTGGCGGCAAGCGAGAGAACCCATGTTTCAGGCCAGACGGCAGGCAAGCTGTCAGTGTTGTTGGGCGCGGGCAATGGAAGCTTCGGCTCACCGATCACCTTGAACCTGGACAAGGTTGAGTCATTACTGGCAGGCGACTTCGATGAGGATGGCAAACCCGATCTGGCTGTGGGGATGCCCAACGCCACTTTGAGAGTGCTGCCGGGGTTGGGAACCGGAAGCTTTGGAACGCCTGTGCTGCTCAATACAGCCAGTTCCAATGTTACGATCATCGGCGCAGCGGACTTCAATCTGGATGGGCATCTCGATCTGGCGGGCGTTTCCTCAGAGAACTTCCCCGCCAATGATGTTGTGGCGGTGCAGATGAAGGTCTGCACTGCCGCGCCAACCATCAATTGCCCGACGAACATCATCAGGAGCGCCGATCCGGGGCAGTGTTCAGCAGTGGTCAATTTCACGCCAACGGCAACCGGCACTCCTTCACCGACCGTCACCTGCACGCCTGCCTCCGGCAGTGTATTTCCCAATGGCGCGACGACGGTCAATTGCACAGCCGCAAACGGCATCGGCTCGAATGCCTCGTGCAGCTTCAATGTGACCATAGCCGATTCGCAAGCGCCTGTGATCATCTGTCCGCAGAATATCGCGCAAGCGACGGATGCCAATAAGTGTTCAGCGGCGGTGAATTTCACAACCCCTGCAGCCAGCGATAACTGCCCTGGCGTTGGCGCGGTGATTTGCAGTCCTCCATCAGGCTCGATGTTTGCAAAAGGCGTGACAACGGTGGCCTGCAATGTCAGCGATGCGAGCGGCAATCAGAATTCATGCTCGTTCATTGTAACGGTCAGCGACACGCAAACGCCTGCCATCGCCTGTCCCGCGAATATCACACAAGCGACCAGCGCCAGCGGGTGTTCGGCAGAGGTGAGCTATGCGACTCCGGCGGCGAGCGATAATTGTTCGGGCGTCGGGGCAGTTACCTGTGTGCCTGCGAGCGGCTCGACTTTCTCTAAAGGCGCGACGACCGTCACGTGTTCGGCGACCGACGCGAGCGGAAACAACGGCTCGTGTTCATTCACGGTCACGGTAAACGACACCGAGTCGCCGGCAATCGCTTGCCCGTCGAATGTCGTGAAAGGCACGGAACCGAATCAATGCTCGGCGGTCGTGACTTATGCAAACGCCACAGCAACCGATAACTGTCCAGGCGTGGGAACGCCCGTTTGCTCTCCGGCATCAGGTTCGACATTTCAGAAAGGGATCACGACCGTGACCTGCACGGTGACGGATGAGAGCGGCAATCAATCCGCGCCCTGCTCATTCCTCGTGACGGTCAACGACACCGAGCCGCCTTCGATGGCCTGCCCTGCAAGCATCACTCGCGTGACTGATGCGAATCAGTGTTCGGCGGTCGTTACCTATACCAACGCGACGGCCAGTGATAACTGTCCGGGAGTGGGCGCGGTCGCTTGCTCTCCCGCGTCAGGCTCGACTTTTCTGAAAGGCATCACGACTGTCATCTGCGCTGTCACCGACGCAAGCGGCAATCAATCGTCCTGCTCATTCACGGTGACAGTCAACGACATCGAAGCCCCGACTATCTCTTGCCTGTCACCTGTCACACAAGGCACAGACCTCAATCAATGCTCGGCTGTCGTCACCTTCGCGACTCCTAAAGTCAGCGACAACTGTCCGGGTGTCGGAGCCGTGACCTGCTCTCCTTCGTCAGGATCGACTTTCCCCAAAGGAGTGACGACCGTGACCTGTTCAGCAACAGACTCAAGCGGCAACAACGTCTCCTGTTCGTTCGCTGTCACGGTCAACGACACCCAGAGCCCGACCGTCATCTGCACTTCGAGTATCGCCAGAGCGACTGACCCGAATCTCTGCTCGGCAGCCATCACTTTCTCGGCCTCGGCGAGCGACAACTGTCCGTCGGCGACGGCGAGTTGCAATCCGCCGTCAGGCTCTACGTTCCCGAAAGGAATAACGACGGTCAGTTGCACGGCGACCGACGCGAGCGGCAATCATTCTTCTCCCTGTTCGTTTACAGTCACGGTAAACGACTCTCAATCGCCGAGTATTGTATGTCCTGCCAATATCGCTAAAGCGACAGACCCGAACCTGTGTTCGGCTCTGGTGGCCTATTCTGCGCCTTCGGTTGCCGATAACTGCGCGGGAGTCGCAGCGCCGGTCTGCAATCCGCCAAGCGGGTCATCCTTCCCGAAAGGAGTGACGACTGTCGGTTGCGCGGTCAGCGACGCAAGCGGCAATCAGGCGGCCTGCTCCTTCACCGTTACGGTCAACGACCTCCAAGCGCCTGCCATCGCTTGTCCGCCGACACAGGTGCGGGCATTGGCCAGACCGACCGATACGACAGTAGTGGTGAACTATCCTGCGCCTGTCTTCGCTGATAACTGTCCGGGCGCGAGTGTGGTTTGCAATCCGCCGTCAGGGTCAGCCTTTCCTTTAGGAGCGACGACCGTCGTTTGCGCAGCGACCGACTCATCAGGCAATCAGGCGAGTTGCAGTTTCGCAGTGACCACCTTCGATATCTGCTTGCAGGATGATTCGTCTTCGGCAGTGATTCTGTTCAACTCCTCGACAGGAGATTATCTCTTCTGCTGCGACGAAGTGGAGTGGGCCGGAAGAGGGACTGTGCAGAGGCAGGGCAGCGTCTACACTCTTACGCACAACACGGCGAGCAGAAGAGTGACTGCTCGATTCGACGGGGGGCAGAGCAAAGGCACGGCATCGTTGCAATCGCCTCCGGGCGCGGCTCGCTGCTCGATCAACGACCGCGACACCCGCAACAACTCATGCGCGTGCGCTGCCTCCTGGCCATAAAAACGAGAGGCGAAGCCCCGATGGCTTCGCCTTCAACCCGGCATCCGAAAAAAGAGAGCTACATCTCTCTTCCCTTTCTGAACTCTCGCGGGCCGCGCGGTTCCTGAAGCGAGTAATCGGAGGGGATTTCGAATAACGACTTTGCAGGCTCAGTGCGGTTGATGTTGGTCAGCCGATAAGTCGTCTCGCCCATGCGCGGGTCTGAGTGACGGCTCATCACCACTACCTGCAATTCGGGCGAATACCATCTCTCGGAGACGATGTTTATTGGCTGCTCGTTTCCGATCTCGCCCGCTGGAATGGTGACGGTCGCCCGCGTGCCTTCGGCCTGAACTCCTTCGATCATCTGCGTGCCGAGCGATTCTTTTTTGGCGTCTTTCCTGGCGAACGATCCCGGCCCGTCGAGCGCGATTCTTATGTCGCTGCCCATCGCCATGACTTCGGCATGAACCTCCGGCCCCATTCCCAGTCCGGGTCTTCTCATCGGGCCTCTCATTTTCATGTGGTCTTCGGACGGGCCTTCGTGTCTGGCTTTGGCCTCGCCCGCTTTGGCTTCCGCTCTGGCTTTTTCCTCCGGCGGACCTGCGATGCGAATCCTGCGAGCCATGACCTTGAGCGCAGTCTTGTCATTGTGATGAAGCGTGTAGCTCACCCCCGACACAGGATCATCGATAAAAGATGTCCTGATCGCTTCGGTATTCTGCGAAGACTTGTTCGTCCAGGTAAAAGCCTGATCGCGGCGGGTGCGTCCTTCGCTGTCGCGATAGACCTGAGCCGAATTCCTTCTCACGATGCGGTTGCCATCGGCCAGCATCTGAATCGATTCGGTCACAGCTTCAGCGGAATAGGGAGCGCCTTTTACAGGCTTGCCCGTAACCATTTCCGAGATGGCGAATTCGAAAGCGGCGCGCTCGCCCGCTTCCTGAACGAAGACCATCTGCTGGCTTTCGCCCGATGCCCACGCGAAAGAACCGCCTTCGCCCGCGTCGAGGCGGATTTCGACAGTCTTCTGGCTCTGCTGCTTCTCCTGGGCCGCCATCAGCGAGCCGTTGGCAAGCATCAGGGTTGCGCACAGGAAAGCGACTATGATTTTCTTGCTTTTCATTACTTCCTCCTTACGAAAATGTAGAGCAGGCTGCCAGCCTGCGGGTTCTCAAATCTTCACACCTTGAGGGCGTCAACAGGCTGGCCGACGGTTGCACATCAACGCACGAACCGAATCGCGCGAGCCACCCCATCGTGGCCCACAAGCAAGTCGGCTTTTACAGTCTCGTTCGCCCTGTCCATATTGACCGGCAATCCCAGCGATATGAGGGCCGGACGCGAAAGCTCGACGCGACGAATCTCTCCGCCGTCGAACATCGCCAGGCTGTCGTAATCGACGAGCGGAAGAAACGCCGTCGCCGTCTCATCGGCAGTCTTCGCGCGCGCTGCCCTATCGGTTTTCCGAGCGGCCTCAGACCTGCGACGGTCTTTCTTCTTCGAATCAGCGGCGATGCGGGGCGCAAGCTCTTCGAGCTTTCGTTCGCTCTCTTTCTTGACAGGCGACTGGTTCGGCCTTTCGGCTTCTTTTTCGGGAGTCGCGCCCTGAAAACGAAGCGCGACAATCGCGAAGATGATTATTATGGCCGCCGCCGCCGCCGCCGCCCAGACTATTCTCATCCGCCTCGATCGGGAAACGACCGTCTGCTGGCGGAAAGCCGCAACGAGCGCGTCCTCGACTCGCTGAGGCGCTTGCAGCGAAGCGTCCAGGGCAGCCATCGCCCTGAGGCCCGCGGCAAGGGCGCGCTGGTCGGCAAGACGCGCGGCACACATCGGGCAACCCTCGCAGTGAGCCATCGCCTTGTCTCTTGCGTCGGCTTCCATCAATCGATCATGCGCCAGATCGCATATCACGCCTTCAAAGTCTCTGCATTCCATACCAGGCTCCTCTCCTGGTTCGTCATCGTCGAAGCAGTTTCGGCCTTCGAACCATTTCTCAATTTTGAGGCAAGCAGCGCGCGCCCCCGATGCAGGCGCGAGCGGATCGTTCCCACCGAGCAGCCCAGCGCCTGAGCCGATTCCTGATAGCTCATCTCGTTGAGGTCGCACAGCACGACCACTTCTCGATAATGCTCAGGCAATGCGAGCACGGCCTGACGCAGCGACGCTACGGCTTCGCTTCGCGTAAGATCGCCGAGCGGGTCGCTTGCGGCTATCAAAGTTTCGTGTGTCGCGTCTTCATCATCGCTAATCGGCACGTGGTTCTGATTGCGGCGCAATCTGGTCAACGCCTGATTGCGCGCTATGCCGTAGAGATAAGCGGCAAGCGAACCGCGCGCGGGGTCGTAGCCGTCGGGCTGGCACATCAGCCTGATGAAGACTTCCTGAGTCACATCTTCGGCCAGAGCCGCGCATCCGCTCATCTGAAATGCGAACCGGAATATGCCGCCCTGTCGCCGCCGGTAGAGCGTCGTGAAAGCGTTTTCATCTCCGGCCCGCATGCGGCCAAGCAGTTCTTCGTCGCTCAGATTCAGAGGCGTCATCCTCAACTTCCGGTCGGCAAACTGTCGCCATGAGTGTTTCGCGCCGGGGCGGAAAAAAGTTCCAGAATCTCTTCTCAATGAATTGAACAGGATTTTTTCTCCATCGGCCACTGGAAATGGTCCGGAAGAGTTGCGCTTGGGACATCGGCGGTGATATAACGCTTGTCCTGCCGAAAAAGTCGGTTTGCGATTTTTCAAATCAATCAGCCTGACCATCAAAGGCTCTTGGCGAAGCGTCTGAACTCTTTACCAGCGAGGTGGCGTTATGAAAAAAGCTATCAGCGTGACTGTCAACGGCGCGACTCACCATAGCGAAGTCGAACCGCGCCTGCTGCTCGTCCACTACCTCAGAGACACGCTCGGTCTGACCGGCACGCACGTCGGATGCGAGACATCGATCTGCGGAGCCTGCACCGTGATCGTCGACGATCAGGCGGTCAAGTCCTGCACCCTGCTTGCCGTACAGGCCGATGGCGCAGAGGTGAAGACCATCGAGGGGCTTGCCGCAGATGGTCAGCTTCACGCCGTTCAGGAAGGATTCTGGGAGCAACACGGCTTGCAGTGCGGCTATTGCACGCCGGGAATGATTATGGCTTCGGCGCAACTGCTTGACCGCAACCCCGATCCGAGCGAAGAAGAAATACGTCACGGGCTTGACGGGAATCTGTGCCGCTGCACCGGCTATCAGCACATAGTCGATGCCGTTGAGTACGCCGCCCGCAAGGCTAAAGGGGCCACTGGAGATTAATGTCCGTTGTCCGTCGTCCGTTGTTTGCGAAGCTAATCCTGACAACTGACCACTGACCACTGCGGAGGAATTATGGCCAACAAGTATGTCGGAAAGAGGCAAAAGCGCACCGAAGACCCGCGACTTATTCAGGGACTCGGTCATTATGTTGACGATATAAAACTGCCGGACACGCTTCACGTCGCCTACCTGCGCTCGATTCACGCGCACGCGCGCGTCACCGCCATAGATGTGAGCGAGGCCCGCAACGCGCCCGGCGTGGTGGCCGTCTATACCGGCAAGGAGGCGGCCGATAAAATCGGGCCCGTTCCGTGCGCGGGCGCGCTGCCCGACCTCCGCGTGCCCGATTACCGCGTGCTTGCCAAAGACAAGGTGGTCTTCGTCGGCCAGCCCGTCGCCGTTGTCGTCGCAACCGACCGCTACCTGGCGCGCGACGCCGTCGATTTGATCCTCGTCGATTACGAAGAACTCCCCGCCGTCACCGATATGGAAGAAGCGGCCAAAGGCGGAGAGGTGATCTATCAGGAGTACGGCGATAACATCGCCTATCGTCTCACGAGCGGAGAAGGCGATATCGATGCGGGGCTGGCTGCGGCTGATCGCATAGTCAAACAGAGAGTCGTTCATCAGCGGCTCGCCCCCGTGGCGATGGAGCCGCGCGGAGTGCTTGCGCGCTACCTGCCCGGCGAGCAGGAGCTTACCATCTGGTCATCGACTCAGATTCCGCACCTGCTGCGCACTCAGCTTGCCCTCATGATCGGGCTGCCTGAAAACAAACTGCGAGTCATCACTCCCGAAGTGGGCGGCGGATTCGGATCCAAACTCAATGTCTATGCCGAAGAAGCCCTGCTCGGCTGGATCAGCATGCAACTCGGCAAACCGGTCAAGTGGATCGAGACGCGGCGCGAAAACATTCAGGCCACCATTCACGGGCGCGGGCAGACAGGCCACATCGAGATAGGCTGCAAAAACGACGGCACGATCACCGGCCTCCGCTACAACGTCATCGCCGATATGGGCGCTTACCTTCAACTGCTCACTCCCGCCATACCGACGCTCACCGGGCTGATGCTTTCGGGCTGCTACAAGATTCCCGCCATTCAGATGAACGTGACCGCCGTCTTCACCAACAAGATGTCGACGGACGCTTATCGCGGCGCAGGTCGGCCCGAAGCGACTTATGTCATCGAGCGCGCCATGGACCTTGTGGCCGCCGAACTCGGAATAGATCCCACTGAAGTGCGAAGGAAGAATTTTCCCGCGCCCGATGAGTTTCCGTTCA
>CAZPQE010000076.1:14282-17815 GCA_964588615.1 uncultured Clostridia bacterium
GACCGGGCCCTTTTATGACAGCGGCGATTATGAAAAGGCGCTCGACAAGGCTCTTGCAAATGCCGACTACCGGAAGCTGCGCGAAGAACAAAAGAAGGCGCGCGACGAGGGGCGACTCATAGGCATAGGCGTTTCGACTTACGTCGAGATATGCGCTTTAGGGCCGTCGCAGGCGATGCCGGCAGGCGGCTGGGAGAGCGCGACCGTCCGGATCGAGCCCACCTGCAAGGTGACGGTTCTTACCGGCGCATCGCCTCACGGTCAGGGGCAGGAGACATCGTTTGCGCAGATAGTCGCCGACGAACTCGGCATCGATCTGAGCGATGTCACCGTCATTCACGGCGACACGGCTATCGTGCAATACGGCATAGGCACATTCGGGAGCCGCGCGACCGCAGTCGGAGGAACTGCTGTTTACAACGCTGTGCAGGCGCTCAAGGAGAAAGCGACGAAGATTGCGGCCAGCATTTTGGAAGTCGACGCTTCGGCGGTGGCTTTCAATCAGGGCGTGTTTTCGGTCGAGGCGGCCAAGACCGCTTCGGCAGGCGACGGCTCTCAATCGGATGCGGCCACGAAGAGCGTCACGATTCAGGAGGTCGCTCTGGCGGCTCACCTCGCCCGTCAGATACCTGCGGGGATGGAGCCGGGGCTGTCGGCAACGAATTTCTTCGAGCCGACTAATTTCACTTTCCCGTTCGGCACGCACATCGCGGTCGTCGAAATTGATCGTGAGACGGGCGAGGTGAAATTCCTGCGCTATGTCGCCGTAGATGATTGCGGCAAGGTGATAAACCCCTTGCTCGTAGAAGGCCAGGTGCATGGCGGGATAGTTCAGGCAATGGGTCAGGCGTTGTATGAAGAAGTGGTTTATGACGAGCAGGGCCAGTTGGTGACCGGCACGCTGATGGATTACGCGCTGCCTAAGGCCGCGCACGCGCCGCGCTTCGAGCTTGACTCGACCGAGACGCCTTCGCCGGTAAATCCATTGGGAGTGAAAGGCGTAGGCGAAGCGGGAACCATCGGAGCCACGCCCGCAATAGCCGGAGCCGTAATCGATGCGCTCGCGCCCTTCGGCATCCGCCATCTGGATATGCCTCTCAAGCCGGAAAAGATTTGGCGGATCGTACACAAGGCTTGAGGATGTTTGTCGGGTTTCGAGGAAATAGTCCTCCAGATTCTGGAAGGAGATACAGAAATGATCCCAGCACAGTTTGATTACGCGACTCCTGCGACGCTTGCCGAAGCGGTGTCCCTGCTGGCCCAGCACCCGGACGACGCCAAGATTCTTGCAGGCGGACACAGCCTCATCCCGGCCATGAAGCTGAGGCTTGCGCAGCCGCAACTGCTCATCGATATCGGTCGCATCAAAGACCTCTCCTACATCGGCGAAGAGGGCAGCGAGATTCGCATCGGCGCGATGACCACTCATTACCAGATCGAATCAAGCGAGCGGCTCCGCCAAATCTGTCCGCTGCTTGCCGAAACCGCCGCGCAGATAGGCGATGTTCAGGTGCGCAATCGCGGAACCATCGGCGGAAGCCTCGCTCATTCAGACCCGGCGGCAGACTGGCCTCCGGCCATCATCGCGCTCGGCGCGGAATTGGTAGCCGTCAGCCAGAGCGGCGAGCGCATCATCAGCGCCGACGACTTCTTCGTCGATATGCTCACCACCGCGCTCGAAGCCGGCGAAATACTGAGTGAGATTCGCATTCGCGCACCCCAGGGAAGTTTCGGACAGGCTTACCGAAAGGTCCCTCAGCCCGCATCAGGCTTTGCCGTCGTCGGCGTGGCGGTTCATCTCACGCGCAATACGGCAGGCGCGTGCGAATCGGCGAGCATCGGCATCACCGGAGTCGGCTCGAAGGCTTATCGCGCAACAGAGGTCGAAGCCCGACTCAAAGGCAGCGCGCTCGACGCGCAGGCGATAAGCGATGCGGCATCGCACGCGACTGACGGAGTTGATGCCAACGGCGACCTCTATGCTTCGGCTGATTATCGCCGTCACCTCGCTGCGGTCTACACCCGCCGGGCCATAGAAGCGGCAGCCAAATAGGTGACAGGGAACAGGGGACAGGGCTTTTGCTGTCACCTGTCACCTGTCACCTGTCATCTGTCACCTGCTATGAAAATCGAAGGCACACATGAACTGCGCGCCGGAAGAGAGCGCGTCTACCGGACGCTGACCGACCCGGAAGTTTTGAAACGCTGCATACCCGGTTGCGAGCAACTCGAAAAGACCGGAGATAATTCCTATAGGGCGACGCTCAAAGCGGGAGTCGGCTCGATCAAAGGAATGTTTACGGGCAGCGTCGAGCTTGAGGATATGCAGCCTCCGTCGCATTATCGAATGAAGGTGAGCGGCAAAGGGCAGCCCGGTTTCTTGAAGGGCGCGGGCGATCTGGATTTGGAAGAGCGCGATGGCGCGACGATTATAAGTTACAAAGGCGACGTGCAGGTGGGCGGCACGCTTGCAAGCGTCGGCCAGCGAATGATTCAGGGCGCGGCGAAAATGATGGCCTCGCAGTTCTTCACCGCGATAGAGGTCGAAGCGAAAGTCGAGGCTCATGAAGAGCCGCCCAAACATGGCTTTTTTCGAACAGCCCTGAGATGGTTCTCAGGGTGGTTGCGAAGGCTCATCACAGGCAAATCAAAGCGGAACTATCCCTGACCCTTCCGCAGACATAAACCCTCTTTGACCCTTCTCTCACATATCCGGAATCCGCGCGGGACTCTAACCGCCTGACACAAGCTGATCGACTACGAGATCGCCTGTCTGACTTACTGTGACGCCCGTCACGCTTGCCGTCTCGATCCCATACGCGCGCTCAGACAAGCGCATCTCAGCGTCGTGCGGGCGGGCGACCGCTTTGATCCAGCGGCGCTGAGGATCGATTGGCTGATTGGATTTTGATACGGATTTCGCATGAGTCAGTGAAGACGGGCGATGAGATCGCTCGACATAATAGTTTCAGTGACGCCCGACACTCAGGGTCGGAGCGTGAGATCAAGGAGGAAATATGAACGAGACGATTAAACGAAAAAGCGCATATAGATTGTTCGCCATTTCCATGCTTGTTTCGATAGCGACGATAGCGTCTATGCTGGTGATGGTTCCTGCAAGCGCGTCGAACAGAGATGCCGCAGACCCGAAACCCGGACAGGGCGAAAAGGAGCGAGCCTCGGCGCAGGCAAAAAAGGACGTAAACCTCTGCCAGGAATTGCAGCCCTGCGTCGGCGATAAACTGGTGAGCATCGATTCGACCCTGCACGATATCTCCGCGCTGGTCGCCACTATGGCATTCGCCGACCCGCTTCCGCTCGGTACTTTCAAGAATAAAAACAACGAATGCCGCCGCGACACGCACAATGCGTTTTATGACAATACCTATCCGGGAGCCGCTGCCGAAAAAGTGACCTTCTATATCAAAAACTCCGGCTCCTGTCCTGTGGAGATAAGCGTGTCGGGAGCCCAAGGCGGCGCAGCCGTGGGGGCCACTCATGACATTCCTCCAAACAACAACAACGGGCAGGGA
>CAZPQE010000077.1:0-3861 GCA_964588615.1 uncultured Clostridia bacterium
TGAGAAGGCCCAACGTCGGCAGAAGAGGTGGCCAGGGTTATCCAGGAAGTGATTCCGCGATGGCGGGCGATCAACTGCCGGGCTTTGTGTCGGAGCTCTCTGGCCGAAAAAGGCCGCGTCATGTAGTAGTCCGCGCCGAGTTCCAGCGAGCGCACGCGGTCGCCTGCCCGCATGTGCGAAGAGGAGACGACGATGATAGGCATGCTGAATGCGCGTCGAATCTGAGCCAGCAGCTTGAACCCATCGACTATGGGGAGGTCGAAATCCAGAACCAGAAGATCGGGACTGAACGTCCTCAGCCTCGCAAGCCCGCTCAATCCGTCATCGGCGGCGGCGATAGTGTAGTCGCTCAGAGCGCGTGCTATGAAGTCGCGCGACGGCGGGTCGTGATGGATGACCAGCGCCTTGAAGTCCTTCGGGTTCTCTGCTGGAACTTCTTCTGCGGGCGATGAGCGAAGCGCAGTTTCTATCTCCGGCAACTGCGACAGCAGGTCGGCGGCTCGCGCTTCGGCATCGGTGTGAAGGGCGCGCGATGGCTCGCTATCGACAAGCTGCGAAATCTTTTCTTCCGCCGAGAGCTTGTCTTCCGAAGCCTGTCCTTCGATTCGGTCTTCGGCCAGCGGAATTTCGATTATGGCATTTGCGTCTTCCGCGTGCTGGTCGGCGTACTCTACAGGCGCATCCGGCTTGAGGGCAGACAGGGCCGCTACCAGATCATCGACGACTCCGCCGAGAGTCTCGAACCTCCACTCGCTTGCCTCTCCTTCTGATTCATTCTCTTCTTTCGCGTCTTCCGACTCTGAAGTCGATTCGACAGCGGCTTCTTCAGCGACATCGCTGCGCTCGCTCTTTTCTTCACTCTGATCGGCGTCGGCAGCCGGAGAGGCTACGACATCGAGTATGTGAAGATCGGGCGATTGCGAGCGGTCGAGTAGGAAGACCCCGCGAGACGGATCGACTTCGATAGCCTGCGGAAGGAGGGCGGCAGTCTTCTCGAAGGCGAACAATCGAACGGCGCGCGATGGGATTTCCTTGACCTCGAATCTGAACGACTCTTCGACCAGCGGCTTGAATTCGTGAATCACTTCGGGGTTTTCGTCCGTAGCCACCATCACGACGGTCGCGCCGAAGGATTTGGCCCATTCGGCGAAATCTCCCACGCGGGCGAACAAATCCCCGTGAGAACTGATGACGAGTTGAGACACGGGATCGAATATTATGCGCTGGGGCCGGGTCTCGCCCAGCAGCCATTCGAGTTCGCGCAATACGGGAGTGATCGAGTGCATGCGGGCTATCTGCTGAATTATTTCGTCGGAGTGTTCGAGTATGACCAGGCGACCGCTGTAGACATCTTCGAGGCAGTCATATCCGAGGCGGGCGAATCGGCGCACGGCATCTTCGGGCGAATAGCGAATGACCATAGCGGCGTTCTCGCCGCGACGGAGTCCTTCGATGATGAACTTGATTCCGAAGAGCGATTTTCCTGCCGCCTCGCCGTGAACCAGATAGAGCTTTCCGGCTACCAGACCGCCGAGGAGTTTATCGACGGGCTCGATGCCGCTGAGGATAAGGTTGGGGGCTCTAGCTGCCATTGCCTCACTAGCTACAGCGTTCATAATTTACTGGCCCTGCGACCAGACGGAGCCGGAAAGATTCCCACAGCATAAGGATGAAAGCGGTGCGGGTCAACCGAAAAAAACGCTCGCTTTCAAGCGCATTCCCCAAGCGGGGAGCCTGTTTCGGTTGCCGACGAGTCTAGTCCCTCTCGGTTCAGGTGAAATGATGAATGGCCGAAATCTACCAGTTCGAATTCGGCTCATGGTTTGAAACTTACTCGCCGTCGTTTTATCTTTCTTTGCATGACGACAAGAGAAGACGCCTGGAATCTTCTGTGCGAATACACCAAAGGGGAGCCGCTCAGAAAGCATGCGCGCGCAGTCGAAGAAGTGATGCGAGCTTATGCGCGCAGACTTGGCGAGGATGAAGAGAAGTGGGGAGTGGCGGGGATGCTCCATGACTTCGATTACGAAATGTACCCCGACCCGCCCGATCATCCCTTGAAAGGATCGGAGATTCTGCGCGAGCGCGGCTACAGCCAGGAAGTGCGCCGGGCCATACTCGGACATGCAAATTACACGGGAGTCGCCCGCGACACCATACTCGCCCGCGCGCTTTATGCGTGCGACGAACTGACGGGTTTCATCATAGCCTGCGCGCTCGTCCGACCCAACGGCATCTGGGATTTGGAAGCGAAGTCAGTAAAAAAGAAGCTCAAGGACAAAGCATTCGCGCGCACAGTCAACCGCGAGGAGGTGTATGAGGGAGCGCGTGAGTTCGAAGTCGATCTCGATGAGCATATAAATTTCATCATCGCGGCTCTGCGTGATGTGGCCGAGGAGGTAGGACTCAGGGCGAGGGGCGATGAGACGGGCGGTCAGAGTTGAGAAAATCTAACAACAGGCGTTCAAAGCGATGATGATTCGTAGCCGCTCAGGTAAAGCAGGCAGTCGTAGTCGATGATTGCAAGTTTGAGGTTGCGAAGCCAGCCTCGTCGACCCAGTAAAAGGTGTGTTCGTGCAGGAAAAGACAAACCTCCGCGCCTGTATCCACTTTGGCCTCAGAGCGCAGGCCTTTTTCGCCGTAGTGAAGGATCACGGGTATCGTGATGCCGACAGGAGCATCGTCATAGTGGAACTCTTCAGGGAAAGTCAGTTGTGTCGTCATCAGTCAGAATCTTCAGAAGAGGATGGAAACGATGTCTGGGTCTTCGACGAAAGTGACCATAGGCAAACCCGCGCCGTCGGCTTCGGCGGCGGCATAGACCTCGCTGGCGTTTGTGCCGTGCGCTACCAATCGGTCGCCATCGAGCGCGACCCATTGATTGGCATACTCTCGCGCGTGCTCGCGCAGCCACTTCATTTCACGCGCGCTGTCGGGCACTGCGCGGAGCGGAACCTGCTTATCAAGCAGCAACCTGGCTGGCTGCTTTTGCTGATTGAGAATTTGTCGCAATTTGTCTCTTTCATCAGGCGGCAATTGCGAAATCTGTCTCAGGATGTTTTCGATTACGGTTTCGGACATAACTTCCGCCCCCGTCCGGTTTGAGGTAGCGAACAGGCTTTTCACCACGCCGCGAATAATCTTAGCAAACCTCGCTGCGATTGCCGAACCAAAGGGGAGCAGGCCGGGAGTGCGGCTTCATCGCAGTGAAAAGCATTACTTTTCTGATGATAAGATGAGCGCGAGGGAATAGAATCTCTGCTGTCGTCATGGAACTCTACAGCATAGGTCACAGCAACGTGGAAATGAGCGACTTTCTGGCTTTGCTCAGTCGCTACGAAATTCAAACTTTAGTCGACACTCGCAGTCAGCCCTACAGTCGTTACTCTCCTCATTTCAGCCGCGACCCGCTGCGAAGATCGATCAACTCGGCGGGCATCGAATACGTTTTCATGGGCGACTGGCTCGGCGGTCGGCCCGAAGGCGAAGAGTTTTATCTCAACGGCAAGGCCGATTATGACGCAATCGAAACCGCCGCGTTTTATCTCGAAGGCATCGAGCGACTGCTTGAGATCGCCGCTGGCCGCCGCGTGGCTTTCATGTGCAGCGAGGCCGATTTCAAAAAATGCCATCGCTATAATCTGATAACCCGCTCGCTCGTCCGCCGTGACATCGCCGTCTTTCACATTCTGCACACGGGCGAGACAGCGGCTTCTCATAAATCCGAATTCGAGCCTGAGCAGTTGAGCCTGTTTTAACGGCGAGGGCAGACCTGTGATTTACACGATCGGTTTCACGAAAAAAAATCTCAGGACATTCATCCAACTGCTGCGCGGCGCGCGCGTCGAAACCGTAATCGAT
>CAZPQE010000077.1:3871-17814 GCA_964588615.1 uncultured Clostridia bacterium
CGCAACACCTCGCAGCTTGCCGGATGGAGCAAACATCCTGACTTCGCTTTCCTGCTCGAAGAAGGATTCGGCATCCGTTACGAGCATCACCCTGTGTTCGCGCCTGCTGACGATTTGCTCGACGCATACAAGAAAAACGGCGACTGGCAATGGTATGAAGACGAGTTCAATCGCCTGCTGGCAACGCGCAATCCTGAAGCCGAAGGCCGCGCATTGATTGCCGCTGGCTGCATCTGTCTTTTGTGCGCCGAGCCGACGCCTGAGCTATGCCATCGTCGACTGGTCGCTGAGTACCTGATGAATCTTGCGCCGGGAGTGGAAGTGAAACATCTGTGAGCGCAGTAAAAGTCATAACCGTTCTGGCCGTCACCAAAATGCATGGCGGCGTGTGCGTCGCGGGCATCGACTCGGACGATCGCTGGGTGCGGCCCGTGAGAGTTGAGCGAAAACGCGAAGCGGGCGGCATAACGGATTTCTGCCTCCTGGCTCTGGATTTTTTTCATGGAGGCAAATCGCATCTGGTCAGCATGGGCGCGACACGGTTCTGGCTTGATCGCCATCAACCCTCCCCGCCTCACTCGGAAGACTGGACGCTCGCCCTCGATCATAAACCGCAGTTCATCAAAAAACTTTCTCTCGATGAGCAGGAAGAATTTTTGCGAACGCACGCGGAAGCGGATTTATCCATCCTTCGAGCCGATGGCGCGCGCTCGCTTGCGCTGTATGAAGCCGAGAGTTTTTCATTCACCTTCATGCTCAACAAAACAGGCGACGACATCGTCGTGCGCGCTCCTCTACTCGCAGCAGGATGTCCGCATTCAGCGATTCCTGCTCGACGGCGGATGCCCCGACCGGCAGACGGTCTTTCGCGTTTACACATTGCTTAGTGAAGCTCATCCTCTGCCGATTTCGGCCGCCGATCTGGCGACTGCCAGCAAAGCGCCGGAGATATCGATCAACGCTTCATTGCAGTTGCTCTACGAGCAGGGCGCAGTCTCGGTGACTGCCGACGGAAGACACTTCGTCGAAGACGGAGAAGCGCCAATGCCTGAGATCAATCTGGGCGCTGTGAATGAAAGGCACAGGCGAGCAGAAGATAGATTGAGAAAGATGCTCGAGTATGCCTCGGCCCACCGCTGTCGTCGCGCTCAGATACTTGGCTATTTCGGGCAGAAGTTCGAGCCGCCCTGCAATGATTGCGATGTGTGCTGCGGCGATGATCGAAAGCCGCAAAGCATCGAAACCCAGGCGACACCGGAAACCGATCGCGTGGCGAGGATCATACTCGAAGCGACTGTCGAAGCCAATGGGCGCGTGGGTCGTTTGCTGGTCGG
Source organism: uncultured Clostridia bacterium (assembly GCA_964588615.1). Classification (GTDB taxonomy): domain Bacteria; phylum Acidobacteriota; class Blastocatellia; order UBA7656; family UBA7656; genus UBA7656. The sequence continues at coordinate 5,206 of CAZPQE010000077.1, forward strand.
AGACGCTCTTGCCGGAAGCCGGAGAAAGCGAATCGTAACAATGGGGGTGGACAAGTTGAAACATTATGCTGCCCTCAAAGTTCATCGCCGCCAACGAATCACGGATTGGATCATGGAACTTATAGATCGTCGCCTGCTCGAAACGACAGCCGAAGAATATCCGCGACTGGTCATCACCTCGTCGGGGCGGGCTGCGCTCGAAAGCGATGCGCTGATTTCGCTCGATGGTTTTTCAACCAAGCGCAGAGAAGAAAAAACGGAAGTCAAAGTCGAAGACACCGAAGCCGAGAAGGGTTTGTTCGAGGAATTGAGACAGTGGAGATTGAAGAAAGTGCAGTCGCTCGGCATCGCGCCTTTTATGATCCTGCACGACAGCGTTGTCAAAGAGATCGTCCGTCATCAGCCTCGCGCTATGGAAGAGTTGAGCCGCATAAAAGGCATCGGCCCGAACAAGGCCGCTCGATTCGGCGAAGAGATATTGAGCATAATCAACGACGCCGGCGATGCGCATGAACCGCCGCGCGAAGACATCGAGCCGGGCAGAGATGAACAAGATTTCGATGATCCCTTTCTCCAAATAGAGATGTGGCATCAGGGCGGGAGCAGCCCCGATGTCGAACGCCTGATGGCCGCGCTCGAAGACCCTTCGGCTCTCGAACGAGGCGGATTGATAGTCGTCATCGGCGCATTGAAGGATTTGCGCGTCCGGGAGGCGACTGGAAAACTGATCGATCTGCTTCGAGAAACTGATGACGGAAATCTGATCACTACGCTTTGCGCGGCTCTGGCTCGATTTGAGAGCGCAGAGGCTATCAGTCCGATGATCGATTTTCTTGACGATCACAGACCGGGAGTGAGGCGGGCTGCCGCTCGCGCGCTCGGCTCTTTGAGAGTGAAAGAGGCGATTGAAAAGCTGAAGCGGATCGCCGACGAAGACTCGTCGCAATCGACACGGCTCGCTGCTCGCGCCGCCGTGTCGCTCATCAGCGCGGGCGCAAAAATTGACAGCCCGACAGACGGATGCTAGTTTCGATTCATCGAAGGGGTAGCAAGTTTTCAGGAGGTATTTGTATGTATCGCATATCCGTCAAGCAGCTTGTTTTGCTGGCGCTCGCCAGCGCGATCGTGTCGGCTGTGATCGTCGCCTGCGCCGAGCGCGCGCTTGAAAAAACCGAGATAGCCATAGAACCCACCGTCATCGCCGACCCGACGGTCGCAACCGATGAGCAGAACAATATCGATATCTATCGCAAGATCGGCCCTGGAGTCGTGTTCATAACCAATCGCGGCTACGGCCAGGACTGGTTCGGCGTCTACCCGTCAGAGGGAAGCGGGTCGGGATCGATAATTGATCAGGAAGGCCACATACTGACCAACTACCACGTCGTTCAGGGCGCGAGAGAACTCGATGTTCAAATCGAAGAGGAGAGATATCCGGCCCGACTCGTGGGCGTGGATCGCGACAACGATCTTGCGATCATAAAAGTCGACGCGCCGCGCAACCATCTCACCATCGTCGCGCTCGGCACATCGAAGGGACTTCAGGTCGGGCAGAAAGTTCTGGCCATCGGAAATCCGTTCGGGCTTCAAAGAACGCTCACCACCGGAATCATCAGCGGCCTTGAAAGACCTCTGAGAGATTCCGCCGCTCGTCGCACCATCGAGGGCGCCATTCAGACCGACGCTTCGATCAATCCGGGAAATTCTGGCGGGCCGCTGCTCAACGCCAAAGGCGAGTTGATAGGCATCAACACCGCCATCTACAGCCCGTCGGGAGGATCGGTCGGGATCGGGTTTGCCGTCCCCGTAGATACCGCAAAGAAAATAATCCCTGAGATAATCGCCAAAGGATACGTGTCGCGCCCGTGGCTCGGCAAATCGACGATGCCGCTCAATCGCCGCATAGCGCGCGCCTTCTCGCTTCCCGCGAGCGAAGGCATAATCGTCGGTGATGTCTATCGCGGAACGGGCGCGGCTGCTGCGGGGCTTCGGCCTGCGGCGGTGAGCGAATCGATGTTCGGAGGGCTGAGGCTCGAACAACTCGGCGACGTGATCGTGGCCATTGACAGCCATCCGGTTGCGACTAACGAAGACCTCTACAAAGCGATCAAGGATAAAAGCCCCGGCCAGACGGTTCAGGTCGAAGTGCTTCGTCAGGGCCGCCGCCTGACCGTGCCTGTGAAACTGAGCGAACGCCCGCCCGATTCTCAATAATCAAAAATGAGCGCGGAGATTTTTCAAGAGTCTCCGCGCTCGTCATTTTCTGCGCTGTTGCTGGCGATAAGCCTGAACTGCGATTTCATGCTCGGCTGCTGTGCGCGAAAACCTGTGACGCCCTTCCGTGCCGCTGACCACGAAATAAAGATAGTCAGTCTCTTCGGGAAAGAGCGCGGCCTGAAGCGACGCCCGTCCGGGCGAGGCTATAGGGCCGGGAGGCAGCCCTGAGTAGATGTAGGTGTTGTAGAGCGAATCTCTGCGGCGATGTCGCGGGTTGTTAGGGTTGCCGTCGTAATCGCTGTCCAGCATCGCGGCGTAGATGAATGTGGGATCGGAAGCCAGCGGCATATCTTTCTTCAGGCGATTGAAAAATACCGAGGCGATTCTGGGGCGCTCGTCCGCCATGCGCGCTTCTTCTTCGATGATCGAAGCCAGCGTGACCGCCTGATGAATAGTCAGTCCTCGCTGGCTTGCTTGCGTCCGCCATTCGGGAGAGAGCACTTCGTTGAAGCGATTGACCATGGCGCGTATCAACTCTTCAGGCGTTGTCGAAGCGGTATAATTGTAGGTGTCGGGGAAGAGGTAGCCTTCGAGGTTGCGCGCTCGCGGTGCGATCTGCTCGATGAGTGAAACATCGCTCATCAATCGAAGGAACTCTTTGGCCGTTGCCTTGTGGGTTTCCGAGGCCAGGCGCTCGGCGATTTCGAATCGGTTGAATCCTTCGGGTATGGTGACGCGCTCGAAGGTGACTTCTCCGCGCTGAATTTTTTCAATAGCTTCAAGAGGAGAGATGGGCGAATCGAACCGGTAATCGCCCGCCTTGAGTTTTCCGCCCTGACCGGTCAGCAGCAGATAAACTCTCAGTGCAGTCGGATGTCTAACGATGTCCGCTTCATTGAGTTTCGCTATTATCGCCTGCGTGCCTGTTCCTTGTTCGATGGAGATCGTTCGTTCGGAAGATGGGTGCTCGACCCGTGTCGTGGCCGCGCTTCTGATCCAGTAAAAGCAGGCGGCGGCAGCCGTCACCGCGAGGATGACGAAGGCCATCAGATAGCGCCCCATTTTGCGGCGCGCGCGCCGAATCGGGTAATTGTCAAAGTCTTCGGGGATCAGTTCTTTGCTCCGATCGTCGATAAGTAATCCTGCAGGATAATCATAGCGGCAAACTGGTCGCTTCGTTCCCGCCTCGCTTTTCTTTTGACGCCGCGAGAGATCATCATCTGCTCGGCCTCATAGCTGGTCAGCCGCTCGTCGTGTGTAATGACCGGCACGCGGAGTTCTTTTCTAAGCCGCTCGACAAACCGCATCACTCTTGTGGAAGCGTCGCCTTCACTTCCGTCCATTCTGAGCGGCAGGCCGACGACGACGGCCTCAGCTTCGAGGTCTTCGGCGAGAAACCTCACGCGCGCCAGGTCGAGATCAAGACTCCGGCAGCGAATCGTCTCGACCGGGCGGACGGTGATTCCGAGGGCGTCCGATACGGCGATTCCGATCCTTTTAGCGCCTAAATCGATGGCGAGCGCGCGCATTGGCAGAAGTATAGGTAGGCGAACTCTGCGGTGTCAAACCGCCTTACTGTTGCGCGAACTCCGGGGGGCGCGTTAATATCGACTGCGCGACCAGTCAGCCTCAAGGAGTACGGGATGCAATTCAAAACCAAGATCGCCATCGTGGTCTTCTCTTCGATCATCGCCTTCTATGCAATCGTCGGCAGTTTCATGTCGCGGTCGCAGGCAGTGGCTCAGGGAACGCCCTACGGGCAGTTCAACACCTTCAACGAGGTGCTGCGCCATGTAATAAACGATTATGTCGATCAGCCCGATCTCGACAAGGTGCGCATAGGAAGCCTCCGAGGGCTTGCCGAAGGTCTCGATGCCTACAGCGCGTACCTGACAGTCGAGCAGGTCAGGCAGTACGACCCCAAGGCGGTTCGCGGCGAGACCGGGATGATAATCTCGAAGGTGAGCGGATACGCTTATGTCGTCGCGGTGCTCAAAGGCTCTCCGGCAGACCAGGCGGGCATCCGCGACGGAGATGTCATAGAGTATGTCGGCAAGGTTCCCTCGCGCGACCTGAGCCTCTATGACATCGAACAATTCCTCAACGGGCAGCCGGGCACTACGGTCGAGATACGCATACTCCATCGAGGCCAGGCTCGCAAACTCACGCTGACCCGCGCAAAGATAACTCAACCGTCGGTAGAAGCGCGCATGGAAGAAACCGGTATCGGCTACATAAAGATCAACTCGCTGGCCGCCGGTAAATCTGCCGAAGTGAAAGCGCAACTCAGCGACCTGATGTCGAAAGGCGCGCAGAAGATCGTCCTCGATCTTCGCGGGGCGGCCAACGGAAAAATAGATGAAGGCATAGCGGTGGCCAATCTGTTCGTCGGCTCAGGCGTGCTTGCCCGCGTCATAGGCAAAGAAGGCAAGGAAACTCAGAGCCACAAAGCCGACCCGTCCAAAGCAGTCTTCAGTGGGCCACTGACGGTAGTCATAGATCGCAGCACTGCCGGGGCAGCCGAAATCGTAGCTGCTGCCGTGAAAGATCAGAAGCGCGGCGAGGTGGTAGGTGAGCGAGCGTTCGGAGCCGGGAGCGAGCAGCAACTCTTTCCTCTCTCGGACGGCGCAGCGATGCTTATAACCACAGCCAAGTATGCGCCCGCCACCGGCAAGCCTTTTATGGAAGAACCTGTCATCCCGACTGAAAAAGTTGAGCGTCCGGTCGAAGAAGAAGTCGTCCTTCCGGTTGACGACGATGAAGAGGAAGACAACGAACCTCGGCAGCAGCAGGCGGCTCCCCCCAAACCGGAGCATGCGGTCGAGGACGTTCAGTTGAAAAAGGCTGTAGAGATTCTCAAACGGTCATCTGCCAAAACGAGCGCGGCAACCCGACGCACCGCCCGGATTATGCGCGCGCCATTTTCAGCCAGTGAAGACAGGCTGGCTGCCTGAGGATTTTTATCAACGCTCTGCGAAACGAGAGGGCCGCAGCAGCGGCCCTCTTTGATTTCGAAACGGTACTGAAGCCTTCAGCCCTTAATCATGTTTTTCATCACGAACCAGACATTGGCTGGCCGCTCGGCCAGCCGCCGCATGAAGTAGGGATACCAGGAGCATCCATAAGGCACATACACCCGCACGCGATAACCTTCAGCGACAAGTTTTTCCTGAAGGTCGCGCCTCACGCCGTAGAGCATCTGAAATTCGAATCGCTCAGAGGCGATGCCGCGCTCTGCGGCAAATCGCTTTGTGGCATCAATCATAAGTTCGTCGTGAGTGGCCAGGCCGTGATAGATGCCCGAAACAAGCAGTTTTTGCATGAGGCGGATGTAGTTTGAATCGACATCCTTCTTCCTGGGGAAGGCGACCGATTCCGGCTCCTTGTAAGCCCCTTTGCACAGCCTTATCTTCACGCCCGATCGAAGCAGGTCTTCGATGTCTTTCTCGCTGCGATAGAGATAAGACTGAATGACGATTCCTGTATTGTCGAACTCCTCGCGCAATCGGTTGAAGATTTGGAGCGTGGCGTCGGTCTTGGTCGAATCTTCCATATCGATGCGGACGAAGTTTTGGCGACTGGCAGCGGCCAGGACTATCGCGCGGGCGTTTTCGTAGCAGAGATCGGCGTCTATGTCGAGTCCGAGTTGGGTGAGCTTGACCGAGATGTTAGAGTCAAGCCCGCGCTGGCTGATCGAGTCGAGTATGCGCAGGTACTCGCGCACTTCCTCGCGCGTTTCTTTCTCAGCAAAAATAGCCTCGCCGAGGTGATCGAACGATGCCGATATATTCCTTTGATTGAGAGTATGGACGGCCTCGACCGCCGCCGGAAGGTCTTCGCCCGCCACGAAACGCCGGGTCACGTTGTTGAAAGATTTGAACCGGGTGAAAAAATTCTTGAAGCCTTCGCTTGTAGATAAATAAAGCAGAGCCGCTTTGGTCACTATTCCCTCTTGACAACAAAAACTCTTCGACGACCTCCGAATGCGCCTGCCAGAGAATAACCTGATGACAGATGCTAAATCAATCGCCTCTCCCTCAAAAACCCGTTGACACTTCATTAAGAATTATCTATATTTTGAAATTGAAAACAGGTTTCAATTTCAAAATAGTTGAGATCAACAAATGAGCGGCATTGAGTTGATCGATCACAAATGGAGGCTTCATGCGAAAGGTACTGCTTTCAGTTTTCATTCTTGGGATTGCGTTTCAGGCGATTTCGCCTGTCGTTCTGGCGCAGCAGGCGCGGACAACGGCTCAGGGGCGGGTGTTGGACGAACACCGAGCAGTCATAAGCGGCGGGGTCGTAAGATTATGGCAGCAGCCAAACGGCTTCGAACGAGTGACGAGGACAGATGAGGCAGGAGGTTTCAGGTTTGATGATCTTCTCGAAGGCGATTACAACCTGACCGTAAGCGGCGTGGGATTCAACTCCCTCACTCGACAGGTCTCGCTTTCGGCAGGCCAGAACCGGAACCTGGAGATTACACTTCAGCCCGCAGCCATTGCCGAAGAAGTCTCTGTCTCCGGCAATCAGATTGCCGAAACGCCTGAAGAGACTAGGCGCATTCCCGGTTCGGTCGATTTCATCGATAAGAAGACGCTCGATACGAGTCGCGTCTTCAATTTCGCCGAGGCGCTGCGCAAGGTCTCAGGCGTCAATGTCCGAGACGATGAGACGGGGTTCGGCAACCGACCGCACATCGCCATTCGCGGAGTCAACCCGACTCGCTCTACCAAAATCCTGCTGCTCGAAGACGGCATACCTCTCTCTTACGCTCCCTACGGAGACAATGCCTCTTACTATCATCCGCCCATCGAGCGATTCGAAAGCGTCGAGGTGCTGAAAGGCTCAGGGCAGATTCTCTACGGCCCTGTGACCGTCGCCGGCGTGGTCAATTACATCACTCCCAATCCTCCCGCCAACCCTTCGGGTCACGTCACGCTGACCGCAGGCAATCGCGATTATTTCAATGGCGAAATCAACTTCGGCGGCACGTGGCGCGACATAGGGTTGCTCTTCAACTATGTGCGCAAGCAGGGCGAAGGCGCGCGGGAAAATGTCAGATCGGGAATAAATGATTTCAGCTTCAAGCTCGTCACTCCTCTCGGATCGCGTCAGGCGCTCACGCTGAGAACGAGTTACTACACTGAAGATTCCAACGTCACTTATTCGGGCCTGACCGAGGAAGAATATCGCATCAACCCAAGACAGAATCCTTTTCGCAACGATTTCTTTTATGGAGACCGCTTCGGCGCATCGGCCACTCACGCCGTCGTCTTCAACAACGATCTTCTCCTGACGACTAACGTCTACGGCTCGCTCTTCAGCCGCGACTGGTGGCGTCAGTCATCCAATTCGCTTCAGCGGCCAAACGACTCGGCTGACCCGGCGTGCGGCGGTCTGGCCAATCTCAACACGACCTGCGGCAATGAAGGCCGCCTGCGCGATTATTATCTGTTCGGAGTGGAGCCGCGCTTTCGACTGAGCCACACTCTGTTCGAGACCCGCAGCGAATTCGATTTCGGCGCGCGCATACATTTCGAAAATCAGAGTCGCATTCAGGAAAACGGCAATCGCCCCCTTTCGCGATCAGGCGTGATAGTCGAAGACAACGAGCGAAAGAACGACGCTTATTCCTTCTTCGCTCAGAATCGTTTCATATTCGGCGATCTGGTCGTCACTCCCGGATTTCGCGTTGAGCATATCAAGTACGAGCGCACGAACAATCTCGCCAACGCGGGCGCAGGCGTAACCGGCAGGACTGAGTTGACAGAGATAGTGCCGGGAGTGGGAGTTTCCTACAGCTTCAAAGAAAAGCTCACGCTCTTCGGCGGCGCGCATCGGGGATTCGCTCCTCCGCGAACCGAAGACATCATCAACAACACCACAGGCGGAGTCGTAGAGCTTGATCCTGAGTTGAGTTGGAATTATGAAATCGGTCTTCGCAGTCTGCTTCATTCGGGCGTGAGAGTCGAAGCGACTTTCTTCCGCATGGATTATGAAAATCAGATCGTGCCTGCCAGCGTCGCCGGTGGGCTTGGCGCGACTCTCACGAACGGCGGCGAGACTCTCCATCAGGGGCTTGAGTTCTACGCCCGCCTAGACACGGGAACCATCATCAAGTCCTCGCACAACGTCTACGTCCGCTCCGCCTACACGTGGCTCAAGGACGCGAAGTTCACAGGCAATCGCTTGAGCAGCATTCCGGGATTCAACACCGTTTCGGTCACAGGCAATCGCCTGCCTTACGCGCCTGAGCATCTGCTCAACTTCTCTGCCGGGTATTCCAATGCGTCAGGTCTCGACGCGCTCATCGAAGCGGTTTACGTGAGCCGTCAGTTCGGCGACGATCTCAACACCGTCGATCTGGTTCCGAGCGGACAGCGCGGATTGATTCCGAGCTACACGGTATGGAACGCGACGGGCAATTACAACGTCGAGGCGTGGCGCACGACGTTTTTCGTTTCGGTCAAAAACCTGTTCGACAGAACCTACATCGTTGATCGCACGCGCGGGCTTCTGCCCGGAAACCCGCGACTCGTTCAGGGGGGGGTAACGTTCAGGTTTTAAGTTGAAAAGTAAGGCCCTCGACGTTCGAGCGTCGAGGGCCGGTCGCACTACCCGATCTTGGGAACTTTGCGGGCGTCGTGCGGAGCCATCCTACCACACTCGCGCCTGCAACACACGATCAGTTATGAGGGCGCACAAAAGCGCGCAAGGCTCGCACATTCGGGAATGACTCGATTCCTGAAGCCTTGCGCGCGCGGCGCGCGCTCCCAGGACTGCGACAGAAACCGACAGGCGGGACGCAATGCGCAATAACGCATAGCCTGCGCACACTCACTCAAGGAGGCTCCAGTGCCTAACCATATCAGTTGCGCGCAGCGGGCGATTTCCGTGACGCTCATCTTTCTGTTTTCATTCATACCCGCTTCCGCGCGCTCGTCGGGCGAGATTCGCGGTCGCGTCAACGATGCGACCGGCGCGGCCATCACAGGCGCGGCGGTGACGCTGAAAAATCTGTCCACAGGTTTTGAGCGCGTCGCTCTCTCGGACGCAAACGGCGAGTTTTCCTTCGAAGGCGTTTCAAACGGACGCTACTCGATCACCGCAAGCGCGCGAGGCTTTGCGCCCGAAATCAAGAACGTCGAATCGATCTCCGATCAGGCTGTGGATTTTTCTCTTCAACCGGCGGCCATCGCCGAAAGGCTGACCGTCACATCAGGCTCTCGCCAGGAAGAATTGCGCGAAAGCCTCAACACCCGCGTCGATGTCATAGGCAGCAATCGCATACGCGACACGGGATATGAATCGGTCGCCGAAGTGCTGCGCGAGTTGCCCGGAGTTTTAACCCGTCGCGGATCGGAAACGGCGGGCGCGGCGGGCGAGCAGATACAGGGGCTTGATTCGCGTCAAACGCTCGTCCTCATCGACGGCCAGCCCGTGGTCGGAGCCAGAGGCATCAAGCGCGGAGTGATCAACCTCGACCGACAATCGACGGCGCGGCTCGACCGAGTTGAGGTAGTCAAAGGCGCGGCGTCCGCGCTCTACGGCTCGGACGCCATCGGAGGAGTCATCAACCTCATCACCCGCGAACCTTCCGCCCCCATCGAATTCGGCCTGACCGTTTCAGGAGGCAGCCGCGGCGCGTTGGACACTCGCGCCGAAGCGGGATTCGCGCAGAACAAAGTGAGCGGTTTTTTCACCGTCGAGCGACACAAAAATAACGGCTTCGATCTTACGCCCACGACCTTCGACACGACGGGCGCGGGTTTCCACCGCTACGATGCGCTCGCAAAACTCAAGTACAAATTCACCGAGTCGTTTTCTCTCTCGGCTCTCGTCAACAGCTACTGGAACACCGAAGCGGGTCACGCGGTGGGAGAGCTTGGGCCGCAAACTTCCCTGATAGAAGATCAGTCGCAAAACTATGGGCTGACCGGCGACTGGCAAATCAACGCCAGAATCTCGCTTCAGGCGAGAGGATATTTCGCCCGCTACGATGAAGAGTCGTCGGGCAATCTCGCGCCGCCGCGAAACACGCCCCTTCCTCCGGGCAATCTCTACGAGCGATACGGAAAAATCGACGCTACGATGGGCGCGCTCATCGGGTCGAGAAATTTCCTTCAGGTCGGCGGCGAATGGACGACTGATCGTTATCGCGGCGCGAACCGCATACGCGACGACGGCGGAAACAAAGTGGATATCGGAGTCTTCTGGGCGCAGGATCGCATAAGTCTGGCCAATCGCGCGACTATCACGCTGGGCCTTCGCTATGACAATCACTCGATATTCGGCGACGCGGTGTCGCCTAAGGCCGGAGTCAATTTCAGAGTGAACGACCAGGTGCGGCTTCGCGCTTCCTACGGTCGCGGATTTCGCGCGCCCGACCTCGGACAGCTTTATTTTCGCTTCCTCAATCCGACCAACTTCTATCAGGTGATAGGCAACCCGAATCTTGAACCTGAGTACGCCAACTCGTGGCAAGTGGGAGGGGAATACACTCTCGTCAATCGTCGCGCTCGTTTCGGAGTGAACTTCTTCCGCAACGATATTAGCGATCTCATCGAGGCGGTCAATCTCGGATTCATCGTCACGCCTCAGCAGCTTGCCGCGATAGTAGCGAGCGAAGGGATTGATCCCCTGTTCAACCCGCAACTCGGACGGCTGCTCTTCTTCTACAAGAACGTCTCGGATGTGGTCACTCAGGGCGTAGAGATGGACGGCGACGTGTTTTTGCCCAAGGGATTCGGGGTCGGAGGCGCGTACACCTACCTCGACGCCGAGGATGAAAAGACTAATCTCCAGCTTACGGGCCGTCATCGTCATCAGGGCAACCTCAGAGTGAGTTGGGAGCGCGCGCTGTGGGGCGTGAGAGCGAATCTGCGCGGGAGTTTTTACGGCGGATGGATCGCGACGCGGCAGACGCTTCCGACCGGCGTGGTCGAAATAGAAGGAAAGAGATTCGCGCTTTGGGACGTATACGGATCGAAGCGAATTTACAAGGGGCTGGAAGCGTTCGGCGCGATTGACAATCTGACGAACAGCAAAGACCCGAACACCGGCGTGCTGCTTCCCACAGGAAGTCCGGCTCCGATTTTCAGGCCCGAAGTCGGTAGAACCTTTCGCGCAGGTATCAGGTTCAACTGGGCGGGAGAAAGAAGGTGAAGATGCACGAACATCGTGAAGAGACGCAATCGAGGTATAGCTGTTTTCGCTGCCGCGGGGGAGCCGTTCATATCGTGTGCGGAAACCTGATGGTGATGCTCACGCCGGAGCAGTTTCTCGCTCTGGCTGAATCGGTCAAAGACATGCAGCAACAGATTCAGGAAGAGGCTGGCATCGACGGGACGACTTACACAAAACAGATGGTGATGTGACAGGTCAGCCAATTTCATGAAAGAGGGAAAGAACGATGAAACGAACTCGAATTTTCGCGCTTGTAATCTGCGCGCTTGCGATTGTCTGCGCGACAGCCCTGGCTCAACAAAAGGCCGACCCTCAAGCTTACGCGCTGCTCAAAGCGGCGCACGACGCGCGACAGGTCTGGCCCGCTAACTTTCCGGGCTTCACGTCTCAGGTCTCATTCGACGACAACGGGCGCGCCTTCAAAGGATCGATCAGCTACACGCCCGCGAAGGGAGTCGAGATGAAAGTCGCCGGACTCGACGAGCAAGCGGGCGACTGGCTCAGAGAACAACTCAACAGCCTGCTCGCGCACCGGCGCGGAGGCGATTTCGCAACGCGCGACGGTCGCCACCCCATCACTTTCGGAGAAGACGACAAAAGCCCGCTCGGTCGTCTGGTCTGCCTCAACGATTCGATGAAGTCCTGCTATCGAGTCCGCAACGGGCAGACTTCTCAGGTCAACCGCGCGATTGGCGACGAGCGATTCACCATCGATGTGCTTGAAACCACGGCGGTCGAGGGAGGCAAGTATCTCCCGCGCCATTTCACCGTGACTTACTTTGACGCAAAAAGCGGAGACCTGAAACGCGCGGACGCTTTCACGGATTCTCATGTGAAAGTCGAAGGGATTTGGATGCCTTCGTCTCGCCGGGTGGTGCGAGCCGAAAACGGGCGGGTCACGGCGCGAGTCATAGAAATTCACGACCCGCGCATACTGGCGGGCGAGAGTGCCGCGCGCAACTGAAACTCGTTTGCAGCCGATGAGCGGCAGTTCCCCCAACAGCGTCCCATAGCGGATGTCGCTCACCGGCTGCCTTATAAAGAGTCGCGGATGTACGACAGGCTGCCAGCCTGTTGACACTCTGAAAGCATGAAATTTTGGAGATACAGCAGGCTGGCAGCCTGCTGTACCCTGGAGAACTCGTGATGAAAAAAAATCTGAGACGAGCAGCCAGCGCGCTCGTCCTCGTGTCGTTGATC
>CAZPQE010000078.1:0-17632 GCA_964588615.1 uncultured Clostridia bacterium
AGGCATAGCCTGTCGGCACATCAAAGCGGCAGAGCCGCAATCACTGGCTGAGTAGGTACAACTGAAAACTGTTTTCACGAGGAGACACTATGGAAGTCAGAGCGGAGTTCGGAAAATTTTATGATGTCGAGGCCGACGCACTGGTGGTCACCATTTACGAAGGCGAAAAACCCGACGATGGCGCGCTCAAGGAAATCGATGAGCGCACAGGCGGCGTCATCCGCGAACTGATCGGCAGCGACGAGATGCGCGGCAAGCAGGGCGATATGGTTTACCTTTATCGCCCCGGCAACATCCGCGCCCGCAGGCTTCTGCTCGTGGGCGGAGGCAAACGCGAGGATTTCTCTTTCGACACCGTGCGCAAAGTGTCGGGCGCGGCGGCTCGATTCCTCCGGGGCAAGGGCGCGCGCTCTATGGCCATACTCCGGCGTTCTCAACTCGATCTGGAAAAGAGCGTGCAGGCTGCGGTCGAAGGCGTCCTGCTCGGCCTCTTCGAGCCTGATATGTACAAGACCGATCACAAGGAAGAGCGGTACATCGAAGAACTCATACTGCTGACGGCCCAGCCCGGCGCCGAAGACGCTCTGGCTCGCGGCGTCGAGCGCGGGCGAATAATAGGCGAAGCAGTCAACCTCGCCCGCGAGCTTTCCAATGAACCGAGTTCCGCTCTCACCCCCTCCGAACTTGCCGAGCGAGCGAAGGAAAACGCTCAGAGATTCGGACTCGACATCGATGTGCTCGACGAAGCCCGCATGAAAGAACTCGGCATGGGCGCGCTGCTCGGTGTCGCTCGCGGATCGGACGAGCCTGCGCGAATGATCGTGCTGCGCTACACACCCGAAGGAACCGAGCCTCTGGGCAACGACGCCGACGTGATAGCGATAGTCGGAAAAGGTATCACCTTCGATTCGGGCGGAATATCGATCAAGCCTGCCGAGGGCATGGAAAAGATGAAGTATGATATGTCGGGCGCGGCTGCCACGCTTGCCGCCATGCGCGCGATAGCTCAACTCAAACCGCGAGTCAATGTCATCGGCCTTATGCCCTCGACCGAAAACATGCCTTCAGGCCGCGCCTACAAACCCGGAGACGTGCTGCGCGCCATGAGCGGCAAGACCATCGAGGTCATCAACACCGACGCCGAAGGCCGATTGATCCTGGCCGACGCCATCACTTATGCGCGCAAACTCGGCGCAACCAAAATAATCGATCTTGCGACCCTGACCGGAGCCGTCTCGGTCGCCCTCGGCCCGGTGCATGCCGCCATACTCGGTAACGATCAATCATTCATCGATGAAGTGCGACAGGCAGCGCGCGAAGTGGGCGAGAGGTTCTGGCAACTGCCTCTGGATGAGGACTATCGAGAGATGATAAAGAGCGACATCGCCGATCTGAAGAATTCGGGCGGAAGGTATGCGGGGACGATCACCGCCGCTTACTTCCTGCGCGAATTCGCCGAAGATACTCCCTGGACTCATCTCGACATTGCGGGAACAGCGTGGGAGAACGAGCGCAAGTCTCACATGGCCAAAGGCCCGACAGGCATCGCCATCAGAACGCTCATCAACTACGTCTGCAATCACGCGGCGAAGTAGCTTCGAATCGCAGACGGATTGAAGACCGGTCAGGCGCTGGCTCTCTCTCAAGTCAAGAGGCGGCGGGATTATGTCGAAAGTCATACTTGGTATTCACGGCCTTGCAAACAAACCCGATCCTGAAACTGAACGCCAGTGGTGGCAGGCCGCTATCGAAGAAGGACTGCGACGCTCCTGCAATCAACAGGACCCGCCGCTCGATATCGAACTTGTCTACTGGGCCGACCTCATCTACCGCTTTCCGCTTCACACCGAAGAAGGCTTTGACTTCGACGCTCTCTATAACGAAGAGCCTTACTACGAAGCCAAGCCCTCGGACCTCACCGCCTACGATGACGGATGGCTCGATCTTGCGCGCGCGCGATTGACCGAAGCCGCCGAGGCCGGGCTGACTGTCATAAGAAAAACCCTGAACGCCGACTGGCTGACCGACGCTCTACTAAAAAAGAAACTGCGCGACCTCGAATTTTACTGGAACTCGAATCGGAGCATTAAAGATCGAGCGGGCCATCTGCGCGCTGCAAGAGACGTGCTTCAGGAAGAACTCTCCCGCGCGCTCATCGGCCATCATCAGGCGGGCAACGAGATTATGCTCATAGCTCACTCGATGGGTTCGATCATCTCTTACGATGTGCTGCGCGATCTGGGCTATCCCGCGCGCCAGATCGAAGTCGCTTACTACGCGACTATCGGCTCGCCTCTCGGCCTTCAGGTGGTCAAGGAAAAGACTCAGCGCGAGCGATGGGATCATCTGGTGCGAACGCCTTCGGTGGTAACGCGGCGATGGGTCAATTTTGCAGACCCGCGAGACCCGGTCGCCGTAGACGCGCACCTGAGAAACGATTACGCGGCCAACAGCGCAGGCATCCGCCCGGAAGACGATCTGGTGCTCAACGATTATCGTCGCGGAGAAAAACAGAACCCGCACAAATCCTACGGCTATCTTCGAACCCCTGAAATGTCGCGCCTCATCTGCCAGTTTCTGGAACTGCCTTGCAGGAATCAGATGTCGGATGTTAGAGGTTAGCAGGCAGTAGTGGTGAAGAGGTGATGATGTGAAGGGGAGCGAGGGTGCAGAGGTGAGGAGGTGAAATATACTGACCACCGACCACTGACCACTGTTTTCCCGAGGAGCTTCGCCGGTTGAACGATAACTCTGCCGCACACTCGACGCCGCAGCTTGCCCGACGGTTGAATCTGTTTGACGCGACGATGATCGTGATGGGCGGAATCATCGGATCGGGCATTTTCATGAATCCGTCAGTGGTCGCCCGACAAGTCAACACTCCTGCTTTGATACTCAGCGCGTGGGCCGCAGGCGGAGCCATCGCGCTTGCAGGCGCTTTCGTCTACGCCGAACTCTCAGCCCTTCGCCCCCAGGTCGGAGGCCAGTACGCTTACATCCGCGAAGCCTTTCATCCTTCGGTCGCTTTCGTCTACGGCTGGGCGCTGCTGCTGGTCATCCAGACCGGAGGCATGGCGGCAGTCGCCGTCACCTTCGCGCGCTACTTCAAGGAACTCACTCGCGTGCCGATAGCTGACTGGAAGATTGCCGCAATCGCTCTCGCCGCGCTCACGCTCATCAACTGCCTCGGAGTTCGCGCAGGCACGACAGTGCAGAATGTTTTGATGGTCACGAAGATTCTCGCCATCGTCGCGCTCATAGTTTTCGGATTCACCGTCAGCGGCGAAGTATCACCTCCAGCCTCAAACGGTGAATCATTGACCACCGACCACTGGCCACTGATCACTGCCTTCGGCGCGGCGATGGTTCCCGTCCTGTTCGCCTACGGAGGATGGCAGACCTCCTGCTTCATTGCGGGCGAGGTGCGCGAGCCGAGCAAAAATCTGCCGCGAGG
Organism: uncultured Clostridia bacterium; assembly: GCA_964588615.1. Classification (GTDB taxonomy): domain Bacteria; phylum Acidobacteriota; class Blastocatellia; order UBA7656; family UBA7656; genus UBA7656. The sequence continues at coordinate 3,455 of CAZPQE010000078.1, forward strand.
TTTGCTTATAGGCGTTGCCGGAGTCATCGCGCTTTATCTGCTTGTGAACTTCGTGTGCGTAAGCGCGCTTGGCCCCCAGGGGCTTGCCCTGACCTCGACTCCCGCGTCTGAAGTCATGCGTCTGGCGCTTGGCGAAAAAGGCGCGACGCTTATCGCCGTAGGCATCGCCATTTCGACGCTTGGTTTCCTGAGCCAATCGATACTGACTGCGCCGCGAGTTTATTTCGCTATGGCTGATGACGGATTGTTTTTCAAAAGCGTGGCGTGGCTTCACCCGCAAACCCGCGTGCCTGTCGTGGCTATCGCCTTGCAGGGCGCGCTTGCAATTGTGATCGCCGCTTCGGGCCGCTACGATCAGATACTCAACTACGTCGTCAGCGTGGATTTCATCTTTTTCGGGCTGACCGCCGCATGCATATTTTTGTTCCGCCGAAAAGAGAGCGACCCGACTGCGGGTTATCGCATGCCCGGACATCCCGTCACTACCGCGCTGTTTGTCGTCGCCTGCTGGATAGTGGTAATAAACACGGTTATAAAATATCCGACGAACACCCTGATCGGGCTTGGGATAATGCTTGCGGGCATCCCGGTTTATTTTTTCTGGCGATGGAGGAATACGCGATGAGCGCGCGCGCGCAGAGTTCCGCCTACATGGAGTGGGCCAAGACTCGCTCGCAGGCGAAATTCAATCTGGCAGTGAGCGGCATGATTCATTATCCGCTTGCGGAGCTTGAGGTCAGAATCGAAGACCTCGAAATCAGCGGCCCCAGTTGGTACGGCTACGAGCCGCTTCAAGGCGCGCTTGCCCGCAAGCTTTCAGTCAGCCCCGACTGTCTGGTGCATGCGACCGGCACATCGATGGCCAATCATCTGGCGATGGCTGCTGTGCTCTCTCGTGGCGATGAAGTTCTGATCGAGCGTCCAGCTTATGACCCGCTGCTTGCAGTGGCCCATTACCTGGGCGCTGATGTGAAAAGATTCGATCGCCGACCGGAAGAGGGCTTTCGAATCGATACGGAAGCGCTCGAGCGAGCCATCAGCCCGCGCACGCGAATGATCGTGATGACTAACCTGCACAATCCGACGGGCGCGTTTATAGATGAAGAAACTCTGCGCCGCGCGCAAGAGATTGCCCGCAGCGTCGGCGCGCGAATTCTGATCGATGAAGTTTATCTCGAAGCGATGTTCGAGAGCGCGCCGCGTTCGGCTTTTCATCTGGGTGACGAGTTCATAGTCACCGGCAGTTTGACGAAGGCTTACGGGTTGAGCGGCCTTCGCTGCGGCTGGGTCGTGGCCGAAGCCGCGCTTGCGAAAAAGATATGGCGATTGAACGATCTGTTCGGCGTCATCCCCGCGCACCCGGCGGAGCGATTGAGCGTAATCGCTCTTGCTCATCTTGATCGCATCGCCGCGCGCGCAAAAGCTCTGATAGAAACCAACCGCGCATTGCTCCATCGTTTTTTCGATTCGCGCGACGACCTCGAAGCGTTCAGGCCGGAATTCGGCACAGTGGCCTTCCCCCGGCTCAAGAGCGGCAGCGTCGATGATCTCTGCGCGCTGCTTCTTGAAAAATACGAGACGAGCGTCGTGCCTGGAAAATTTTTCGAGATGCCGGATCATTTTCGTTTAGGGATTGCGTGCGACAGCCTGATGCTGCGCGAAGGGCTTGAGCGATTAGGCGCGGCACTCGATGAAATCGCCGGTCGAAAGAATTAGACACAGATTCGACAAACAGTCTCGATCCGCCGCGCCCGCATCGATCCGTGTCTGATTTCATCTATTGGATTTCGATATCGGCGACTACAGGATCGTGATCCGACAGATGGGAGCCGTTGCGCGTCAGCCCTCTGATAGTCTGAGGCGACAGGCTGACTATGCCTGTCGCTTCGTCCCGCGCCTGGCCCTCGCGCAGAGCGCGAAGTCCGCGCGCGGCCAGCCAGTCGAGTTTGAATTCTAGCATCAATCCATCAGGCCCGATCTTTCGGCTCACCCACTCGCGCAGAGGAAAAGGCAGGCGGCGGGCGTCTTCGAGCCGCGAAACTATCGACCAGGCTGTCGGACGGCGGTCATTGAAAGATTCCACTTCGTACCCGAACCGTTTTAACTCTCCGATGGCAGGCTCTCTGCGCTCGGGATGGAGCAGACGATGGCGCAGAGAGTGGGCGCGGCTGCCGAATATGCTCATCGCAATCCCGGCGGTTCGCATTCTTCCTCCGCGCGTGAAGGTGTGGGTATTCAGATCGCCTCCTAAGATCATCCGCTCTCGCGGTTCGATGCTTTCGAGAAAAGCGCGCAACTGACGGGCGCGGCACTGAGGCGTTCCCGTGACATCGAGGTGAGTCACCGCCGCGTGAATCTCCCGGCCTGCGACTTCGATATCGACAGTGATGCCTATCCGCCCGCCGAGTCTTTTCTCGGCGCTCCCGAAATTGTCTTCGCATCTGGGAAGCCGGATTACATGCGGATTTGAAAACGGATATCGAGTCAGGACTGCGTTGCCGTGAAGCGCGTCGGTGTTTTCTTCTTCGATGAGCAATTCATCGCCCACGCCTTTGGTCAACTCAAGGTATTCAACTCCGAAAATGGCATGGGCTGAGAGAGAGCGGCTGAGTTCTGCGGCCACGTTGCGATTTGCCGACCGTGCCATGCCGCTGTCAAGCTCGTTGATGAGCAGCAGATCGGCGAAGCGCAGCACAGGGTGATTTCTCAGAACATCGATTATGCCTTCGAGCCGCGCGCCGCGCTCGATGTTCCATTCGACGACTCTCAGAAAAGACCGCAGCCGGGGGCGCGCATCCTGAGATGTATGAATTCTCGGTTCATCGATCAACTGCCTGATGCGGGCTTCGTTCTTTCGATAGAACGCGGAGCGTCGAAGCTGGTCGAATGTGGTGAAGCGATCAAGTTCGGCTATCAGTCGTTGGTTGTTTGAATCCATCAGTCGCGCAGAGATTTGATGCCCAGGTAGGTCAATCGGATATTGGTCATTCGATGAGGAGCGCCGCTGGCGCTCCTCGTAATGAGGTCGCCGCTGATCAAGCCTTCTTTTTTCATCGCTATCAGGCACTCCAGTATATCGACATCGGCGCTGAGGTGTTTGAGGTGATCGACGCTCACCGGCAGCACGCCTGCCTTGAGCAGGACATCGATCTCCTGCAAAATATCCTGAATCAAATGCTGCTCAGTCATTTTTGTCTCACTCAAGTTGGGCGCATGTGTTCGACGACAGGCGAAAGCTGTGGCAGCAGCCCGATCATAAGGAGGGATCGCCCTTGCTCACGCGCGGGCCGCCGACACGCCTCTAAGACAGAGAAAGATCATCAGTTGATAGCGACAGGCTGTCAGGCTGCGCGACGGGCTTGTTTTCTCACCTGCTCTTTGCCCTCTCTGATCGCGCTTGCCAGACGGAGCGCCTTGAGCGCGCAGATTATATACCATCCCAAATCTATTTGCCGCCAGTCGCGTGAAAATTTCGCGGCGTTGGCGTCCGAGTGATGATTGCGATGCCAGTTTTCGCCCCAGGCTCCGAGTTGAAAAGGGCCGAGCCACCAGATGTTTCGACTGGTGTCTGCTCCCTCCTCAAGCCCCGGCGTCATGTGCAGAAGGCTGTTGACCATCATCTGAAAATGCAGCGAGTAGACCAGACGTATCGCGCCTATCCAGAAGAAGCCCTCCCATCCCATCAGCAGCCCTGAGCAGATGGAAAGCGCGATGATCGGAATCTGCAACCGATCCCATACTCGATAGCGAGGTTTGTCCAGATCGGGACACCAGCGACTAGCCTCCGATCCCGACCATTGATATATCCAGCGTATGTGCGCCCACCAGAATCCGCCATGACGCGGACTCGATACGTCTTCTTCAGTGTCGGCTTTGGCGTGATGATGGCGATGCTTGGCCGTCCAGGAGACAGGCTCTCCCGATGCGTTGTAGATGGCAAAAAATATGAGGAACTGCTCGACCGCCGGGTTGAGCCGCAGCGCGCGATGAGAAAGGCTTCGGTGATAGCACACCGAGGTTCCGACTCCGCCCAGCGTGGCTATGACCAGAGCCACAAGGAACGTGCCGAGGCTCGGCAGCGGAAACAGTATGAGTCCGACAAGGGCCAGAGCGTGAATCAAAATGAGGAAGAACAAAACCGGTCCATTCCCCTCGGAAAAGTACCACCAGGACTTGTCCCAGGGGTGTTCTTCCATCAGTTGCGTAGATTTCATTTTTTATTCCTGTGTTATTATTCCTGGCCGCGCGGACACAAATCCGTAGCGGCGCGTTATCGATCCAGGCAAAGGAGCCGGACATGAGCGATAGCCGGACGTGCAATGAGTTGGCCGCGCGCTCGACCCTGCGGGTCAAAGCGATGCGGGCGACAAATGGAATCCGATGCCAGCCTGGCTAACTGGTCTTTGGCATCCTGAGGCGAGAATTCGTAAATTATCGCTGAAGCTGATGACCGTTGTCGGCATTGGGAATCCCCACGAGTGGCGTCCTCAATGAAATCCTGCCGGCTGCCACTCGCGCCGGACGGCTTCTGCGCCATTGCAGACACATTGAGGCTATACGCTGATGAGGCTCAGGTCAAGCTAAAGCATCGGCAAGAGGGCAGACGATGCGGTTGAAGCAACCAAACGAATCGAGCCTTGCTCTAAGCGGCAGCGCGTTAGAGCGGTTCCTGGATTCCTTCATTCAGTAGAGACATCACTCCGTGAGGTTCAATATAATGTCGAACATGGCAAAAGAATTGACCGATGAAATGATGGTCGAAGAAAACGAAGCGACCGGCAGATTCAGGCAGTCAGAGTTTCTCTTGTTCAGCATCGCGCTGTTTGTGGCCAAGACGTTTCTGCTCATGAGGCTGCCCTACCGCGAATGGCCGATCAATGCCGGATACACCGGATTGATACTGGCCGCTTTCTACTGCTACTTCCGCTTTCGATACAAGCTGACTCCCCCGGCGGTCACTGTTTTCTTTCTCGGCGCGGCAGTCCTGGTCGATATACTCGGAAATTACTTCCACCTCTACGGGCAACCGTTCGGCCCCGTGCAGTTCGATGAGTTTTCGCACTTCCTCACCGCAGGCTTTTCGCTCCCGCCCGCGATGTGGCTGCTGCGCGCGACCACCAGAAGATTCGGATTGATAATCCCTCTCAATCTTCTGTCTTTCCTCTCAGTGACGATAACCTTCAGCTTCACCGCCTACTACGAAATACTAGAACTGTGGGACGAGACCTTCTACGGAGACTTTCAGCGACTATGGACCCCGCGCGACAGCGCCAACGATCTTCAATTCGGGCTGGCCGGAATAATTACATCGGCGCTGCTGACTGCGCTGGTCTTCAAGCTTTCAGACCGCTTCAATGCCTCCGAGCAGAGAGTCTAAGAGCGCGCCTGCAAACTCTGGAAGATGCGGAAGTGTCAGTAGTCCGACCGTGAGGGAGGATTTGCAGATGCAAGTAAAACCCTTACTCGCGCGCGAGCTACCGGCATGCTCTAAGCATCGAAGCCGACAAACACAGGCTCGGGCGCAAGCTCCACTCCGAAGCGTTCACCGACACCGCGCCTTATTTCTTCGGCAAGCGAGACAACCTCGCTTGCCGTCGCCTGAGAGCGATTTATGATCGCAAGCGCGTGCTTTGCTGATATGCCCGCGCCTCCGCGCGCATGCCCGCGCTCAAAACCCGCATGCTCTATCAACCACGCCGCCGAGAGTTTCACTCTGTCGCCGTCAAGGGGAAACGCGGGCATGTTTTTTATGTCGGCTACGAGCAGCGCGGCGCGGCGACGGATTTCCTCAAGCTCGTCGCGCGCGACCACAGGGTTTACGAAAAACGACCCAACGCTCCGCGAATTCATGTCCGTCGGATCGATTACCATGGCTTTGCGCCGTCTTATGGCGATGACCGCTTCGCGCGTTTCAGCGATAGACGGATTGATCGCCCCGCGCTCGGCCAGATATCGCTCAAGCTCGCCGTAACGAATCAGAGGCTTGCCGCCGACTCTCAAACGATATGTGACGCCTGTGATGACGAAACGATTTCTATCCTCGGCCTTGAAGCGCGAGGCGCGATAACCGAATCGGCACTCGTCGCGGCTCATTTCGACAACCTCACAGGTTGCCAGGTCTATGGCTGTCAAACTCGTCATCGTCTCGCTTATCTCCTGCCCGTAGGCGCCGACGTTTTGAATTGGCGTCGCTCCCACGCTTCCCGGTATCCCTGAAAGGCACTCGACTCCCGCCCAGTCGTTGCGCGCGCAGAGGGCGACCACAGAGTCCCACTCCTGGCCCGCGCCTGCGGTCAGCATCGCTGCATCATCCGTGATTCGGGTCTGTATGCCTTTTATGCAGATGCGAATCACCAGTCCATCGAATCCGCTGTCTGAGACGACGATGTTGCTTCCTCCGCCGAGAATGAAGAGCGGAAGATGTCGCTCTCCGGCCCATCGAATGCCCGACAGAAGGCTTTCGATGGACGCGGCTTCGAAGAAGAACCTGGCCGCGCCGCCGACTCTGAGGGTGGTCAGTCCGGCCAGCGGAACATTTTCGCGGAGTGAAAGTTCGAATGTGTCAGTTTCGTTGAGCAAATCAACCGGCCCTGTTTTCAATCGCGCTTACACGACAGCCTACATTGCCCGCTTGCGCCGAGTCCAGTTATGATGCAGCCCGCATGACGGAAATTTTCTCTATCCCGTTGAACGAAGATGAGAGCGTGACGGGAACGATTTATTTTGCGACGGGCCGTCGCCTGCGGACGACGCTGCTGCTTGGGCACGGAGCGGGCGCGGGTCAGACGGGCGAGTTCATGGTGAGTTTTGCCGCCGGGCTTGCCGCGCGCGGAATTGACGCGGTCACTTTTAATTTTTCCTACGCCGAACGCAACCGCCGCGCGCCCGACGGCAACGACAAACTCGAAGACTGTTATCGCGCCGCTATCGCATGTGTATCGACGCAGAAAAAATTTGAAGGCAATCGATTGTTGATCGGCGGAAAATCCATGGGCGGGCGCATCGCCTCGCAGGTCGCCGCCCGAGGATGTGAGGTTTCAGGGCTGGTCTTTCTGGGCTATCCGCTGCACCCGCCGGGAAAGCCTTACGCGCTTCGGGACGCGCATCTCGCGAGCATTCGCGCTCCCATGCTTTTTGTTCAGGGCCAGCGCGATCCTTTCGGCACAAGCGATGAGATAGCAGAAACGATCCGTCGGCTCCGTCTTGCGGCGACTCTTTACGCGGTCGATGGCGGCGATCACTCGCTTACGGTTTTGAAGAGTTCAGCCGTTTCACAGGAGGAAGTTTTCCGACGCGCGCAGGATGAGATCGCGCGATGGGCGAATGATCTGAAAATGAAAAAGGGAAGCGGGAAATGATCCCGCTCCCCTGATTTTTTCGCTGGAGTTTTTCTCTACTGACCTACGATCTGGTCCTTGAGCGGCCCGAGGAGGCCGAGGAGCTCGTTCTTCTCAGCTTCGGGAACATTGAATTTGTTGAGCGCGGCGACGAGGTCTTCGACCAGAGCGGTGAAATCGGCGTCAGTCACGCCCATGCCCTTGTGAGCCGTCACCATGTCTTTGCCCTTGTATTTGCACGGGCCTCCCGTCACCTGGCAAATCTGAGCGATCAGATTGTCCTTGAGAGCCTGAAGGCGAGCGGCGTCTTTCACCGTGTCGGCGAAAAACTTGTTGATGCGATTGTCGCCGCCAACGACATTGATGAATTCGTCAACCACTGCGGTGATGGCTTTCTTGCCGCCCAGTCGGGAGTACAGAGTTTTCTTCTTCGACGACTTGCTGGATTTCTCCTTCTTCGCCTCTTTGTCTTCCGACTTCATCTCCTTGTCTTCAGACTTCTTTTTGTCTTCCTTCATCTCCTTGTCTTCAGACTTCTTTTTGTCCTTCTGCATCTTCTCGTCGAACGAGTAAGCCATTGCAGGAGCGACGTTGAGCGATCCCAGAGCGAGTGCTGCCGCGATTGCGATTGCAGTCAAAAACTTGCGCATAAGCTGATCCTTCCTTTCTTGGGTTAGAGAAGAGCGGCCCGTGTCTGGCCGCTGATAGTGGGTTCAGATTGATTTTCAGGTTTCTTGTTTTCGAGCGCGCTTTCGAGCGTGTACTCGAAAATCAGTCGCCAGAGATAATGCCGGATGCCTTTCGCGCAGTCTCCGAATCTGCGATTTTAACAACCCCCGAAGGCTGGCGCAATGTTCTGAAGTCTCCTGATTACCCGGCCAAAAGCCTCAAACCCCTATTACGCGCCCGTCGCGCCCTGTGGATTCGCCCTGCGTTTTTTTATTTCCCTCCTCGACGCCAGACCAGATAGGCCGGGATGCCGAGAAGTATGATTCCAATCGCTATCGAAGCGCGACGTGGTTGAACGAGCACTTCAGCCCACACGGTGTTGATGACTAAAACGGCGGCGGCCAGTATGAAGAGAGCGGGAGTCAAAGGATAGCCGGGAACGCTGTAAGGCCGCTCCGTTTTGCGACGGCGATAGACGAATATGGTCGCCGCGCCCATACCGTAAAATATCCACCCGGCGAACACGACGTAAGTCAATAGCTGCTGAAAATCTCCGAGCAGCGACAACACGATCGCCCACGCCGAACTGGCGATCACGGCTATGGCAGGAGTGCCGAATCGCGAGTGTACCTGAGCAAGCTGTTTGAAAAAAACTCCATCGACGGCCATCGCATAATAAACCCGCGACGCAGTGAGCACATTGGCGTTCGTCGCGCTGAAAATCGAGATTCCGATGGCAATGGCTATGAGCCGCGCTGCCTCAGGCCCGGCGATCACGCCTACCGCCGCCGCCGCCGCGCTCCCCGACTGCTGAACTCCCTCGGAGCCGAGCGCGGAGAGGTAGGCTACATTTGCCAGCAGGTAGATGAACACCAGCGCGGCCAGCCCCAGCAGGAAAGCTCGCGGGAAAGTGCGCTGCGCATCGATGGTTTCGCCCGCGCTGAAGGTCGCATACTGCCATCCTTCGTAAGCCCACAGCACCCCGATCATCGCAAGCCCGAAGCCCGAAGCGAGCGACCCGTCGACCTGCTCAGGCCAGACGCGGCCTGATGAAGTCAATCCGCGACCCAGCCACAACAGCGCGGCGCTCATAAGGAGTATCGCTCCGACTTTTATGGCGGTCGTCCAGTTCTGAAGGTCTGCGCTCTGACGAGTGCCGTAGACATTGACCGCAGTGACGACCAGGATCATCACAACGGCGATCACCTTTTTCATCACTGGCGACAGCGGATAGACTTCGTGGATGTTGTTGCTGAAGGCCACCGCCAGAGTCGCTACGGCCCCGCTGCTGATGGCAAAAAACATCGTCCAGCCGAAAAGAAAAGCGGCGAACCCCCCGAAGCACTCGCGGATGTAAACGTAAAGTCCGCCGGCATCCGGGCGGGCCGCGCTCAACTCTCCATAGGTCAGCGCGCCGAGCAGCGACACTGCTCCGCCGACCAGCCACACCATCAGCGCGGGCGCTATGCTGCCCCCGGTCTGTTTGAGAACGCCGCCGGGCACGAGGAAAATTCCTGACCCGATGACTCCTCCGATCACTATGAGTATGATGTCACGAAATCCGAGCGTGCGAGCGAGTTTGCTCATTGAATTCCTCCCGGCAATGGCGCGACGTTTGTAGTCCCGGCTTCAGCCGGAATTCGGCGCGTCGGGCCTTGCGCCGATTCAGTCGTTATTTCGGGTGGAACAAAAAGAAGTCATGCGCGGCGCGGGCGATTTCGGCTATCGCGCGCTCGCGCGCGGAGGTCTCTTTTTCGGACGACTTCACGAACACCGCTATGGCCACATGCGCGCCATCAGGGAGAGTGATGATCCCGACATCGTTGGTCGAGCCGCCGATAGTTCCGGTCTTGTGAGCCACCACTGTGCCTTCGGGCAGAATCCCGCGCAATCGCGCTTCACCAGTGCGGCAGCGTCGAAGGATGTCGAGCAACAGATCGGCGCTTTGTTGTTTGAGCAGGTCTTTGCGAAAAATTCGCGCAAGCAATTCGGCCATCGCGTCGGGCGTGGAAGTGTCGCGCGGGTCGGCATCGAATCGCCGGGCCGCCGCCGCGCGCTCTTCGGGTTTTACGGCGGCGTATTTCATAGCGATGAGCGCGGGAGTCCACTGGTCTTCCGGCGGCAGGTCGGTCACGCCCACCCAGTCTGCTATCAACTGCGCGGTCGAGCGATCCACGCTGATGCCTTCTATGCCCAGCGCGCGCATACGCCCGGTCACGGCCTGCGCGCCTCCGGCCAGGCGAAGCGTGATATCGGTCGCACTGTTGTCGCTTATCAACAGCATGAGTTCGAGCAGGTTGCGAACTGAAAGCGCGAGGCCGGGTTTGTTGAAAAGGTCTGTGAGGGTTCCGCTGCCGGGATGCAGGTCTTTGGGTTTTATTTCGATCATGTCTTCGAGCCGCACTTCGCCCCGGTCGACGCGGTCGAGCAACTGCACCGCGATTGGGACTTTGAAAGTGCTGGCCATCGGAAACCGCTCGCCGCCGTTGATGGAAACCCTCCGTCCGGTTTCCAGATGAATGGCGGTCGCGCCGACCGTGCCTCCGGCGACGCGGGCCAGACGCGCCATCTCGCGCTGGAGCAGTTCGAGCGACTGCGGTTCCTGAGCGAAAGACGACGAGTGAAGAGCGAGCAGGGCGAAAGCGAGCGCGACGGCTTTGACTCGCGCAACGGAAGAAGCGGGTTTTTTCATGAAGGCCCTTTCTGCTGATGTTGATTTCCGAGGCGGAATACCTAACACAAACCCGGACGCGGATCAACCGCCGGGGCGGGAGCGGCAGATATTCATCAGCCGGGATGTAATTCCGCAGAAGTATTGATACACCCTCAACGCTTCCATCTTCAGCTTTCGGTTTTTCAGGCTTATAGCCCTTTGCGAATCTTTCCGACCGATGCGTCGATGGAAAGCGGGCTGGCCAAGCATCGCCCATCGATATTATCATCGGCGCTGCGCTCACGACCTTCTAAGGATAGTTATGCGATACACAATCAGACTGCGCATCTCTCTCATCGCACTCTTTTTTACTGTTTTGCAGACGGCAACTTTCTCCCGTCAATCGGCGCAAGCGGACTTCGCTCTCAAGGACGGAGACCGCGTGGTCTTCTTCGGCGACAGCATCACCGAACAACGACTCTACACAACTTATGTCGAACACTTCGTTCTGACTCATTATCCCGATCGGCGCGTGATCTTCATCAACACCGGATGGGGCGGCGACAAGGTGACGGCCAACGATTGCAAGCCCTGCGCGGGAGTGGGCGGCATGGCCCGCATTCATCGAGACGTGATCGCCCATCAACCGACTGTCGTCACTCTACTGTTCGGAATGAACGACGGCAATTATCAGGACTTCGATCCGGCCACGATGAAAGTTTACACAGACGGACTCTCGGCTATCATAAGCGAGATCAAATCGAAAACCCGCGCCCGCATCTACGTGATGACTCCCACCGTCTACGACGGAGACCACAGCGCGCCCTGGTCGAAGACCACTCGCTACAACGATGTGCTCGACCGCTACAGCGACGCCGCAAAGCAGATAGCCGCGCGCGAAAACCTTCCCGTGATCGATCTTCACTCGGCGACGATGGAAGCTTTGCGAAAGGCCAAGCAGCAGAAATCCGACTACACCTTCCTTCACGACGGAGTTCACCCGGAAGAAGACGGACAGTTGGTGATGGCTGCCGAGATGCTGCGCGCCTGGGGCGCAAAGAGCGCCGAAGCAATCCGTCAGGCAAACATCCAGAGCGGAAGCGCGCGCCTGACCATCGCTGCTCCTCTGCCCTGGCCCTCGCCTCTTCCGTCTGAAACGATTCAAAGCGTCAACCCTCAGATAACCGACCTGGGCAAAGTGAGGCTCAAAGTCATTGGGCTCCCATCGGGCAGCTACGATGTTCAAATAGATGGATCGAACGCGGGCCGCTTCACATCGGATCAACTCCTCGCGGGGATAGCCGTGAATTCTCAGAAGGCGACAGACGCGACCCGACAGGTGGCGGCGCTGGTGCGGCAGCGGGCCGATATTTTTTTCAATCGCTGGCGGCAGATCGAAGCACGGCTGGTGAAAGAGTACATAAGCGCGCCTCGCGCAGTCGCGGCAATCGATGTTCTGGTCGGAGAGATGACCGCTCGCGCCCGCTCGCTTGCGCGCCCGCACAACTACGACGTGGTCATCACTCGCGTGGAAAAATAGCTTGCAAACCCTGTCGAAAATACGGAGGCGGCAATGGAGATAATCAGGCAACCGAAAGTTTATGATGTAGTGGTCATCGGGTCGGGCGCGTCGGGCGGGATGGCCGCATGGAATCTGACTCGACAGGGCGTCAGCGTCCTTATGCTCGACGCCGGAGAGCGATTCGACCGTAGCCGTTTCTGGACGCACACTTTTCCTTATGAGGCGCGCGAGCGCAGGCAGAGGGGCGAATCTCCCCCGGATTTTTATCTCGACACTAAAGAGCAGCCCTACCTCACGCCTGCCGAGCACCCCTTTCAACTCATTCGTGTCTGGGGGTTGGGCGGAAAAACCAACGTGTGGGGAAGAGTGAGTCTGCGTTACTCCGACCTCGACTTCAAGGCCGCAGAGCGCGACGGCTGGGAAATCCCCTGGCCGATAAGCTACAAAGACATGGCTCCGTACTATGACCGCGTCGATCAACTCATAGGCGTGTGCGGAGGAAATGACGATTCGGACTCTCTGCCCGGCAGCCGCTATCATCTTCCGCCGCCCAACCTCAGATGCGGCGAACGGCTCATAAAAAAAGCCTCGGCGCGACTGGGCATTCCGGTCGTCAACATAAGACGCGCCGTCCTGACCCGCAATCACAACGGTTTTCCCGCCTGTCATTACTGCGGCAAGTGCGGCAGAGGATGCGACACATCTTCTTTCTTCAACGCCGGAGATTATCTGGTCACGCCCGCGCTCAAGACAGGAAAGCTCGAAGTGCGCTCGAACGCCGTCGTCGCGCGGATACTCGCCGATAAAGAAGGAAGAGCGAGCGGAGTTCAATACTTCGACCGGAGGACGGGTCAGGAGCATCAGGCGCGCGCGCGGGTGGTCGTGGTCGGCGCGTCGTGCATCGATTCGACGCGGATACTGCTCAATTCGAAATCCGACATCTACCCCAACGGCATAGGCAACACCTCCGGGGTGATAGGCAAATACCTCTGCGAGCAGGTGCGCATTCACGTGAAAGCGTTTCTGCCTGATTTGTACGGAAGAGAAACCACCAACGATGACGGCATAGGCGGCGAGCACATCTACCTGCCCCGGTTCAATCATCGCGGAGCGAAGCGCGATTATCTCAGAGGATTCGGCATTCAGTTCTGGAATTCAGGCTGTCTGGAAGGAGCGGGCCACTTTGCCGGAAGCGTCAGCGGATTCGGGGCGTCGTTCAAGAAAGAAGTGCGCCGCCGCTATCCGTCGTGGATGGAACTTCATCCCTTCGGCGAGACTCTTCCGCGTGCCGACAACTATGTGACGGTCGAAGGAACTCCGACCGATAAATACGGAGTGCCGCTGCCCCGCATAGTTTATTCGAGAGGCGAGAACGAAAGAAAAATGGTCGCGGAAATGTTCGACACTTGCGAGAGCATCCTGCGCGAAGCCCGCGCCGAGATTTACGACCTCGACCGGGAGAAGGTCGATTTCAACGGCTCTGCCATCCACGAGCACGGAACCTGTCGCATGGGAGACGACCAGAAGAGATCGGCGCTCAACAAATTTAATCAGATGCATGCGGTCAAAAATCTTTTCGTAGTCGACGGGAGCGCGTTCCCTTCGGCATCGGAGAAAAATCCCACGCTGACCATTCTGGCGATGTCATGGCGCGCGACGGATTACCTTGCCGATGAACTCAAAAAAGGAAATCTGTGAGACGCTGACCCGCAGGCGATGAAGAGGAGTTGGAGCGGTTTGCATCAGACTTTGGAATGCGCCGACGAGTCGGCGCTTTTGACTCAACCCAAAGCGATGACAAGTCATCGCAGTCCAAAGGCTCCGCCGTTCCCATACCGCGCATACAATCTCTACCTCCCTGCGAAGCAAGGCTTCAACTTCTTGTTTATTGTAACCACTCAGCCGCATAGCGGCAGTTGAACGTAGCCGCGTACTTTATTGGGCGGTGTATCGAAGGGGAGTCGAGCGCGTCGCGTCAGCGACGGTTGAATAGAAAG